>NZ_DASRGV010000261.1:0-2835 GCF_035650855.1 Actinocrinis sp.
AGCGCCACGATATACACCTCGGGGTGTCCGAAGAACCAGAAAAGGTGTTGCCACAGGATCGGGCCGCCGTTGCTCGCGTCGAAGATGTGTGCCCCGAGGCGCCGGTCCGCTTCGAGTGCGAACAGGGCCGCCGCCAGCACCGGGACGGCCAGCAGCACCAGCACCGAGGTGAACAGGGTGTTCCAGACGAAGATCGGCATCCGGAACATCGTCATGCCCGGCGCGCGCATGGTGATGATCGTGGTGATGAAGTTGACCGCGCCGAGGATGGTGCCGAAGCCGGACATGGCCAGGCCCATCACCCACAGGTCGCCGCCGACGCCGGGGGAGTGCACGGCGCTGTTGAGCGGGGCGTAGGCGAACCAGCCGAAGTCGGCCGCGCCCTGCGGTGTCAGGAAGCCGCTGACCGCGATCAGCGAGCCGAACAGGAACAGCCAGTAGGACAGGGCGTTGAGCCGGGGCAGCGCCACGTCCGGCGCGCCGATCTGCAGCGGCATGATCGCGTTGGCGAACCCGGCGAACAGCGGGGTCGCGAAGAACAGCAGCATGATCGTGCCGTGCATCGTGAAGGTCTGGTTGTACTGCTCGGGCGTGAGCAGTTGCAGGCCGGGACGGGCCAGTTCGGTGCGCAGCAGCAGGGCGAGCAGGCCGCCGAAGCCGAAGTAGACCCCGGCGGTCGTCATGTACAGGAAGCCGATGGTCTTGTGGTTCGTCGTGGTGACGACCGAGACGAAGAGCTCGCCGGGCTTGCGGTCGGTGCGGGCGGCCGGGGCCGAGGGGGCGCCGGAAACCGGAACGTGGACTGAGGTCATCGGGCGGCGCCTACGGTATGGGTCGGGTGGGGCGGCTGACCGGCGATGACGCGGATCGGGCGGCGGTTGATCGCCCGGCGCGGCTCGCGGCCGGGTCGCGTATTGCCCAGCCCTGGCGCGATGAATCCGAATTGGCCCGAAGTGCCCAGCGGCGCGGGCAACGGCCTGCACCTGTTCTTCGCCGACCGGGCTGAAGGGCGCGCGAGCCCGGCCCGTAGGCTGAGATCGCCTGCTCCGACGGCTGACAGTGTGAAGGATGAGGCGGACGTGCTCGCGGTTTCCTGGGATACGGTGCGGCTCTTCCTGCACGTGCTCGCGGCGACGGTGTGGGTCGGCGGACAGCTGACGCTGGCGGCGCTGGTGCCGGTGCTGCGCGGGGTCGGCGCCGAGGTTCCGGCGACCGCGGCCCGCCGGTTCAATCAGGTCGCCTGGCCGGCCTTCGCGGTGCTCGTGGCGACCGGGGTCTGGAACGTGATCGCCGAGCACGACAAGGTCAGCGGCGCATTCGAGAACACGCTCATGCTGAAGATCACACTGGTCGTCGTCTCCGGCCTGACGGCCTTCCTGCACGCGCGAGCCCGCGGCACGGTCGGGTTGGCCGTGTTCGGCGCGCTGACCGGGCTGAGCGCGCTCGGTGCGCTGTTCGTCGGCATTCAGCTGGCCGGCTGACGGCGCGAACGTACGCAGGCGGCTGCGGCCGAGCGCCCCGCGGCCTTACGCCTCGCCGTCCTCCGCGGCGAACCACCAGTCACGCTCGGGCAGTTCGCCCGCCGCGCTGCTGAAGCTTTGCAGTGCCGAGGTGACGTGGCCGTATGCGTTCGCCGGGATCGCTTCGACATAGCGTGCCAGCTCCGCGCGGCGGCGCTTGGCCAAATCGCGCACGAGGCTTTGCCCGCTCGGCGTCAGGCTGAGCCGGACCTCACGACGATTCGCAGCGCTGCGGTAACGACGGATCAGGCCCTTACGCACCAAGCGATCGCACATACGCGTCGCGGTAGACGGCGCGACGCCGAGGTCGGTGGCGATGTCGGTGACGCGCTGCGGGCCGCGGGACGCCAGCACGATCAGCGCGCGGGATTGCGGCAGCGTCACGTCCGGGTCGAGTTCGGCGAGCGTGCGTCCGGCCAGCGCCACCATGGCGCGGCTGGCGAGGAGCAGCGATTCGATGATTTCATCGCGGGACAGCGGCGTCGCGGCCTCGACTTCGACCTCGGCTTCTTGATGCACCCTACAATCATTGCACGAGCTAAGCCTTGACGTCCCGGCGATCGCCGCGGTCCTTTCGGCATTCCCGCTCATCCCGGAGTTCATGCCGGCGCGCCCAGGGAGCCTCGCGGGCGCCTTGCGTGCCCCGCGCTCCGGTTGACAGAAACACTTGCATTTGACAAGTCTTGTCTATGTGAATGGTTTTCCCGCGGTCGCGCCGCGCACCGGGCCACGGCCGGACGTGGCGGCGTTCGAGCAGCTGGCACGCGCCTTGGTGGGGATCACGCTGAAGAGCCTGAGTGCGCTGGACGGAGCGGTGAGCGTGCCGCAGTTCCGCCTGCTGCTGACGCTGGACGGGCTCGGCCGGGTGCCCTCCTCGACGCTGGCTGAGGCGCTGGGCATGGGTGCCTCCTCGGTCACCCGCCTGGTCGATCGGCTGCAGGCGGCCGGCCTGGTGGAGCGCGGCAGCGTGGAACACAGCCGCAGCATCGTGACGGTCGAGGTCACCGGCCGCGGCCGCGACCTGGTCACCGCGGTGCTTGACCGCCGGCACGCGCTGCTGGAGGACGTGCTTGACCGGATGGATCCGCAGGAGCGCGAGCAGGCGCGGCAAATGGCCACGGTCTTCGTCGGCCTGGCCGGCGACGCGGTCGCGCTGGGAGTGAATGGACCGGTGCCGCTGTGATCACCCATCGCCTGTACGCGCGTTTCCGCGAGAAAGCCGGGCTGAATGCCGCCGCCTCGCTGCCAGGTCGGTCCTCGGCCACGGGCGACCGCGCCGGGTCGAACGGCGCCGTGACCAGTAACAACACAGTGA
>NZ_DASRGV010000262.1:0-34192 GCF_035650855.1 Actinocrinis sp.
ACGATGGCGGAACCCGCCCGGCGATCCGCAGCAGCAGGCCGAGTTCCTGAAGGCGGTGGAGATCCCCACGGCGGTAGCCGATCTGAAGTGCAAGCAGACCACCGGGTACATGGGGCTCGCGATCGCGACGCAATCCGGCTACGACGCGCAGTACATCGCGTCGCACAGCGCCGCGCTCGCCGCCTTCAAGCAGCGTCTCGACGCCGACGTGAGCAAGGCCGAGCACGTCATCAGCGCCTCGTCCGCGAGCCATCAGTCATAGAAGTCATAGGACAGCCCGTTAGTCGGACCTACTGCGCTCGGGCCTGCTCCAGGTTCGAGCGGTGGGGTCCGGAGAGCCAGTCTCGGCTCAGCCGCGCGTCGGCCGGTTCCTCGCCCCGCCGCAGCGCCTCGATGTAAGCGCGATCGGCGGCGAGACGGGCCGCCACCTCGGGGCCCTGGGCAACGGCGCCGTGACCGGGGATCAGAACGTCGACGTGCTCGACGGCCTCCCCCAATCGGTCCAATGCCGCCTCGTAAGCGCCCAGCTGACCGGGGCGTCGCGGGTCGAGCAGCGGGATCAGCACATCGGAGAGCATGTCACCGGCGAGCAGGACGCCACGCTCCGCGAGCAGGACCGCGGCGTGGCCGGCGGCGTGCGCCTCGTGCTCGATGAGCTCCCCCGGCACCGGCCCGCCGTCCGCGGGCAGCGCAGTGACCAGGCCGAGCGGACACGCCTGAACACACGGCGGGTCAGCGCGCATTCGGCGGCTCACGGGGTCGTGATCGCGCGTGTGCCAGACTCGGTGAGTGGCACACGAGCTGTTCGACATCGCCGTCGTCGGCGCTGGGCCGGCCGGAGCTGTCGCGGCCTACGCGGCTGCTCGTCGCGGTTTCAGCGTCGCGTTGATCGACAGGCACACGTTCCCGCGGGATAAGGCGTGCGGCGACGGAATCGGCCCAGGTGCGGTGCGGCTGGCGCAGCAGCTTGGGCTCAGCGAGCTGTTCAGCGGGTACGCGCCCATCGATACCGTGACCATCTTCGGCCCGCGCGGAACGCGGACGGAGAACGCCATTCCCACCATCGGCGGCGAGCCGGCGACCGGCTACGTCATTCCGCGCCTCGAGTTCGACAACCGGCTCTTTCGGGCAGCGATCGCGGCAGGCGCGGACGACCTGAGCGGAACGCGGTTCCTGGAGATGACGCCGTGCGCGGGCCATCGCAGGGTCGTGCTGCGCGATCGAAGTGGGGATCGCCGCGTTGTCGACGCGCGGCTCGTGGTGGGCGCCGACGGGGCCTACTCGCTCGTGCGCAGGGCGCTGACCGGTCGTCAGGAGCCGTACAGGTCGCGGCACGCGGGCCTCGCCATCCGAGCCTACGCACGCAGCCCGACTCCGTGGGCGAGCGCGGCCACTGCGAGTCTGATGCTCGAATTCAGCCGTGACTTGCTGCCGTGGTACGGCTGGGTCTTCCCGGTCGGCGAGCACCAGGTGAACATCGGCGTAGGCGGTTCCCTGGGCACGCTGCGCGAACGCGGCGCCGACCTGCCGAAGCTCCTCGACGCACACGCCGACGCGATGCGGGCGCGCGGGGTCATCTGCGGCGAGCTGCGCCAGCGGCGGGCCCACCACCTGCCGCACGTCGCCGGCATGCCGCGCCTGGTCTACCCCCGTGCCGCGCTGATCGGCGACGCGGCCTCGATGATCAACCCGGTGAGCGGCGAAGGGATCGCCTATGCCGTGACCGCCGCAGCGCAGCTGGTGCGTGCGTTGCCGGCGAGGCTGGAGGATGACTCGGCCGTGGCGGACGCGCTGGCCCTCTTCGAGCGGGAGTTCCGGGCGCGCCACCGACGGCAGATCGCCTCCAGCCGGGTCATCATCACGCTGATGAAAAGCCGCGTCCTGTCGGCCGTCCTGGTACGGGCGATGCAGCGGGACCCGACGGTTCTCAGTGTCCTGTTCGACTTCGGCCCGTTCACCGCCTCGATGGCACTGCGCGCGCTCAGCCCGTGGGGCTCGCCGGCGGCCGCCGCCACGCGCTGACCGCTCAGGTACCCAAGCCGCGCTCGATGTCGGCTTGCTGCAACCGGGTGCTGATCAGCTTGCGTACGAGCGCGCGCGGAAGCGGCTGGTCGGTCGGGAAGTGCAGGGAGCCCTTCGTCATCGTGTACTCGGCGAGATCATCGGCGAGCGCCGGCAGCACCGACCCGCTGTGCGGCAGATAGCTGAGATGGTTCTTGAAGGCGGCGAACCCCGCGACGACTGTGCCTTCGACTCTGAACGCGGGCATTCCGTAGGAGATGCACTCCTGAGCCTCAGGCAGCACCGCGCGGATGTCCGCTCGCAGCTTGCTCAGCGTCCGCCGCTGGGGTTCGGCGAGATGCGCGAGATAGGCATCGATATCGGTGGGTGCCACCTTGCCAGCCTCTCACCCCAGACGGCTCGGCGGCACCCGGCGGCATCCACGCGAGTGAGTGGCGGACACCCGCAGGGTGCACCGCCTAGTTATCCCCGGTGCTTCCACCGCCCCCACAGTCCGGGGCAATGCTCCCGCCGGCTACAGCCAGCGCCGCCGGCGCGACGGCGGCCTGCAGGTGCACCGCGTCGTCGCCAGTACCACCCCCACCTCCGCAGGCGGGAACGGCTGCCAGACTCAGACTGACCACGCCGAGCACGGCCAGGCCGGCGCCGGCAAGACGCACCCGCCGCATCGGCAGGCGGGAAAACGCAGGACGGTTCAGCCGCATCGCGACCTCCAAAGACTGCCACGCTCGCGGCGCGGCGACGAGGATCTCAGCGCTCGAATCAGCCACATCCTATGGGCGCCATCCCGCGCGCGCACCCGCCCCGACGACACAACCGCACGCGCGTCACATCCGAACGCTGAGAACGTGCGGCGCGGCGGTTAGTACCAGCCGGTGCAGGCGGCGGCGTATTCGCCGAACGTATAAGGCACGACGCACGCTCGGGCCACCTGCGTGCCGTCCACCATGTACGTGTAGCCGCTGCCCTCCGGAGTCTCCCGGTGGCCGTCTCCGGACTGCGCCCAGTAGTCGGCATAGCCGGGCGAGGTCCCCTCCCACTTCGTCCAGTTGGCGCCGCAGAACGACGACCAGCGCAGGATCGCGCGGTTGCTGTCCGTGCCGTCGCCGGGGGCGTCCACGTACGCGATCGTGCTCGCACCGTTGTTGGCGCCCGGAACGCCGGTGACGCAGCTTTCCCCGTCCCGGTTCGTGATGTACGGCGACTTGCCCACGCAGGTCGCTCCGTAGCAGGGCGGCTGGTTCGGTACGTACGCCTGGGCAGCGGAAGGGGCGGCGGCGATGCCGGCTGCCGCCATGCCGACCGCGAGCAGGATCCTGCCCGTCCGTACCCGGGCGCGAGGGTTCTGGCCGAGCTGAGGCTCAAGTTCCGGTTCGGCAGACATGTCAGGTCTCCGTTCGTTCGCTGTAGGGTGTGCGGCTGGGCTTCGCATAGAGCTGATTCGACCAGGTCGGGGAAGAGGGCCAGACGTACCAATCGGTGCAATGTACGAACCGGTTGTTCAGGCACGTGACGATGTTGACGTTCCCGCTGGTGTCGGTGTCGAAGGGGTCTGTCGCTGTCGCATCATTCACCGGGGACCTTGCTGCCGTGCAGGACGGCCACGAAGTCCTGCTCGAGCTTGTTGTAGCCCGCGGTGTTCGGGTGGAAGAAGTTGTCCTGCTCCGAGACGCTGAGCGTCGAGCCGGGCTCGGTCACGAACGGCGTCCCGGTGCACAGCTCGTGTCCGGCGAACGCGTTCACCTCGTTGGCGATGTTCTGAGCCGGGATGCCGGCCGCCTGCGCGGCCTTGACCAGATCGCTGTCGAGGGTGCCGACCTTCGGCACCAGCCACTGCCGGTCCTGCAGCGTGATCCCGGAGCAGTCGAAGTTGTCAGCGCCCAGATTCGCCGTGGTCGCGCTGATCGGGGCGGCGTAGGTCATGACGATCACCTTGTTCGGCGAGCCGGCCGCGGCCGCGATCGTCTTGAACGCGGCGGTCCACGGGCCGACCAGGCTGGCCAGCTTGGTGTCGATCTTGTCCGGGCCGCTGGTGTTGGCGTAGTCGGGATAGCAGGGGCCGCGGTCGCCCCACTCGCCGTGGATCAGGATGCAGTCCTGGACGATGCTCGCGAAGCCGAGGTCGTTGCCGCCGAGGGTGACCGACACGAACTTCGGCCGCAGGGCTCTGACCAGCTCAGCCTGGTAGCTCGCCTCGTAGTAGTAGTCCGAGCCGCCGCCCTGGTCGCTCCAGGTGTCCACGGGCTTGCCCGTCGCGGTGACGTGGTACGCGATCGTGGTGTGACCGTTCGGCTGCCAGTTGCCGGCGCTCGGCGGGAACTGGCTTTGCGTGCCGCCGGTCGGCGGCGGCGTGTAGTACACGGATCCGTTGTCGGCAGGGACGGCGATGTTGGCGAGGGCGCCGGTGATGGTCTTGAGGTTCATGTAGTCGAGCACGCCGGCCTCGTCCCACATGTTCGAGCCGGAACAGGCCAGGTCGACCAGGGGAACGTCGGACTGCGGTGCGTAGATGCCGGGCCAGGCGCCGCTGCTGACGTGGCAGAGGTTGCCGTGATCGCCTGCCAGGTTCTCGGTGACGTCGGTGCCGTCGGCGAACCCTCCCTGCAGACCCTCGCCGGAAGAGTAGGAGTCGCCCATCGCGACATAGGCGCCGAGCGGTGCGGGCACGAACGCAACCGCGTCGTACGCGATGTCCGAGCCCTGCGTCGAGTCGCTGCTGGGTGTCAGGTTGCTGAGGGTGACGGAGGCCGAGCAGCTGGACGGGCCAGTGGTGGCCCCGTTCTGTATGTCGGGTCCGCCGCACAGGTAGTAGCCGAGGTTGATCCACTGGTTCGTGTAGGCGGCCTGGCTGATGGTGCGCACCATCGGTGCGTGGCGCGTGCCCGGTGGTCCGAAGCTGGTGTAGGTGGCCGGCGTTCCGCCCATCGAGACCTGATACGCGGCGTGCGCCGTCGCGGCGGCGATATCGGGTACGAACGCCATGAGCTGGTACACCGTGCCGTAGCCGGCGTCTGCCGGCAGAGTCGCGGACCAGACGCCCTTGACCTGATCCGCCGTGTCGGTACTCGGCTCGGTGTGGGTGAAGAACAGGTGACCGCCGAGGCCGCCGCCGAGTTGGTGCAGGTCGATCTGCCCGGACTCGCCGGGGCCGGCGGCGGCGTCGATCGGCTTGCCGTCGCTCGCGAGGAGGGAGAACGAGGCTTGTACGGAGGGGGCGAGTTGCGTGTTGGTTCCGGCGCAGCCCATCAGGTTGGGCGTGCGGTGACCGGGGTTCTGACTGGCGATCATCTCGTCGTCGATCAGCACCGTACCGGCCAGCAGATTGCCGTTGGCGCCGCTGACCGGGGTGCTTGCGCCGACCGAGCAGTCCGGGCCGACCGGGCTGGACGCCGGTTCGGGCAGTCCCGGCACGTCGTAGTACATGTGGTTGTTGGGCGCGTTCGAGGGGGTGTCCGTGACGCATGCGGTGGCGCAGTTGGTCACCCACGTCGCCGGGGCGTTCCACCAGCAGGCGCTGCTGTCGGCCGGGCAGGGGTTCGCGCCGATCTGCAAGGGGTCGCAGTTGTTGACGGTGGTGCTGCAGAAGTACTTGGCGTCCGGCGTGTTCAAGAACGAACCCTTATTCGTGTCCCAGTCGTAGGTGCCCCGGTAGTCCAGGACGCCGTTGTCCTCCAGGGGCACCTCCATCCAGCCGAAGACCTTCTCCTGATACGGCCAGCGCTGCGGCGTCGCGGCGTCGCCCAGGGTCTGGACGGCCCCGTTGTGCAGGAAGGTGTGGCGGCTCGGATAGATCGGGTTGGCCGGGTTGTTGAACCAGCCGAGACCGTTCGCGCTGTTCGGAGCGGTGTAGACCCCTGAGTTGTAGCCCCAGATCGCGGCGTACCAGTTCTCGACCTTCGTCGGGTCGTTGTTGTTCAGCTTGATGCCGAGGTTCTGCAGCTGCGTCCACTTGATCTGGAGCAGCATCTCGGCGTAGGCGATGTTGGAGGCGTAGTCGACGGCCAGCGTGTCCTGTGACGCCGCGTCCAGCGAGCCCGTGGCGCCGGGATACGCAGAGTTCTGCATGCCGCTGGTCACCTGGGCGATGCCGTAGCCGCAGTCCGAATAGCTGTAGTCGATCGCACCACTGGCGTTGCTCGCGCTGTTCACTCCGTAGTAGTCGGCGACCAGCGGATTGCCGGCGCGGCCGGGCAGGGCGTGCCAGCTGGCCTGCTCCCAGTTCGATTCCTGCGCCAGGATCCCGTACATGACCAGTGGCGGAACGGTGACCGCGGGTCCGCTGCCCGCCGGAGCGAGGTTGGTCAGCGGCCATTGCTGGGAGGGGTACGTGGTCGGCAGCGCCGCGTATGAGGCGTCGTTGACCGTGTACATCTGGTTGGCGGGCGGACGCGCGTCGCCGGTGTTCGGCGGAGCGAGCGCGCTGAGCGCGGCCTGATTCACTGCCCACCGCACTTGATCGGCGCTCGGTTGCCACACCTGTTTGAAGATGTCGTTGCGCGGCACGGCGCACTGGGGAATCGACGTCTCAGCTGCCTGAGTCACGCGCGGACCGGCCGCGCGTGGCGCGGTTTGCGCGGTGCCCGCGGCCGAGACGGAGGGGACGGCGAGGGTGCGCCGCGCGGATGCGGCGGGCAGCGGGACGCGGCTGGATGCGGCGGAGCCCGGCCGCCAGACGGATACGTCGGGGTCGCCGCTGTGCACGGAGTCGGCGGGAGCCGCCGTGTCCGAAAGCACGACCAGACCGCCGCGTGACGACGCGGCCAGCGCGGTGGCGGAAGCGGGCAGATCGACCGAGAGCAGACCGCTGTCGCGGGTGAGGGAGGAAGCGCCGGCCACCTGGTTGCGTCCGCGTGCCCCCGGCAGCAGCTGCAGCGTCGCGGTGGGGCCGGAGCCGACCTGCTGGGCGCCGATTGCGGTCCAGTGCCAGATACGCGAGCGCCCGGCGGATACCTGCTCGAGCAGGTCCACGCCGCCGTCCGAGGCCGCCCTCAGGTCGGACAGCTGTCCGGCGAAGTGTCGCACGACGCTGACTCGACCCGCGGTGACATCGACGAGGTCTGAGCCGCGCGCGGCCAGGACTCGCCCGCCCGCCACGGTCGCGGCGGTCAGTTCCGCCGCGACCGTGGCGCCCCCGCTGAGGCGACCGGTGGCAGTGTCGAGAACGGAGATACGCGTCCTGCTTTGCCCGGTGGCCAGATAGCTGGTCAGCGCCGCGATGGAACCTGATCCGCAACCGGGGTCGAAGTAGGCGAGCGAGACACCGGACGCCACCGGGCGCACCGCGCCGGTCGCCAGATTCACCGTGTACGCGAACGCACCGGCGTTCATCCCGGCTTCGCTGTTGTTCGCGCTCCACGGCGCGATCACGGCGACCACCGTGCGCCCGTCGCCGGTCAGGCACTGCTGGCCGATCCAGCGCTCGTCCTCATAGCCGCCGGGTTGGATCGAGGCCAGCGCGCGCCACTTCCAGCCGTTCGCGGCCGCCGCCGTGTACAGGTGGTAGCCGGTAGTGTCGCCGTCGCCGACGACCACGTCGTCGTCGGCGACGGCGCTCGGCGAGTGACCGGTGTCGACCGGCCGCGCGGCGGCATAGGCCGGAGTCCATCCCACCAGAGCGACGCAGAGTGCTGCGGTCAGCGCCCGACGCCGTCGACCCCGCATGAACATCATCGGCATCCCGTCTCGCGGTCTTCACCCTCAAGGACGTCGCGTCGCCGGCCGGCCAGTCGGCGGCTCGCCGTCGGCAGCAGCGTCGCAGCCGCGGATCTACGGACGATCTATCGGGCGATGACCAGCCACGATGCACGCGAACACGCCGCCAGGGCTTCGCGCTGGTGTATCGTCAGGGCCACTGAGTCAGCACCATGATGGGCGCGTTATGCGTTTCGGCCTTCTGGGACCCACGCTGCTGGTGGTACGCGAGCAGGCGGTAGCGATCTCGTCCGCCAAGCAACGGGCCACGCTCGCGGTCCTGCTGATGCGCGCCAACCAGATCGTCACGGTCGACCGGCTCATCGACGAGCTGTGGGGGCCCGCTCCGCCGTCCAGCGCCCGCGGATCGGTGGCCACCTATATCTGGCGTCTGCGACGGCTGTTGCAGACCGAGGCCGGCGAGGACTGCCCGCTCGTCAGCGTCCCGGACGGCTACCGGCTCCAGGTCCGCGATGACGAGCTGGACGCGGCGCAGTTCAACCGGCTGCACGAGCTCGGGCGAGCGCAACTGGCCCGAGGAGAGGTGCAGAGCGCGGCCGACACCCTCAGCGCCGCGCTGGACCTGTGGCGCGGCGATCCCTTGGACGACGTCGTCCTGCACGGCGCGCTCGCCGACGAAGCGACCAGGCTGGCCGACGAGCGTTTAGCAGCCCTCGAACAACGCATCGAAGCGGACCTGGCGCTCGGCCGGCACCAGGCGGTCTGCCCGCAGCTGCGGCTGCTCGTCGAACGCCATCCGTTGCGTGAGCGGTTCGCCGTCCAGCTGATGATCGCCCTGTATCGCTCGGGGCGCCAAACCGAGGCGCTCGCGGTGTTCCGACAGGCTCGCGAGCTGCTCGCCGGCGAGTTCGGCCTCGAACCCGGCGAGGAGCTGGCCGCGACGCATCGCGTGATCCTGCGATCGGATGCCTCCGATCGGCCGAGGGCGGCCGAAGGACGGAGCAGCCTGCGGGCGCCGGAGCGCAGGTTCTACGGTCGAGGCACGGAACTCGCCGTGCTCGGCGACGCGTTGCACGACCGCCTGACCGCCGCGCGGCCCGCGCCACTGGTCGGCGTCGTCACCGGCACCGCCGGAGTGGGCAAGAGCTGCCTCGCCCTGCGCTGGGCGCACCAGGTCCGCGGCGAGTTCCCCGACGGGCAACTGTTCGTCTGTTTGCACAGCCACTCGAACCTCGAGCGGGTCAGCGCACCGGCGGCGTTGCGGCGGATCCTGCGCGACCTGTGCGGGCCCGCGGCTCAGCCGCCCATCGACGAGGACGAACTCGCCGGGCGCTATCGGTCCGTCCTCGCGCGGCGCCGCGCGCTGCTCGTCATCGACGACGTCCCCGACGCCGCTACCGCCGCTCTCTTTCTGCCCGACAGCGGCGGTAGCGCCGTACTGTTCACCAGCCGAACACCGCTCGACGAGCTGACGCGCAGTCATGGAGCCGTCCGCGTCGACTTGCGGCCATTGAACGCGCAGGACTCACACGCGATGCTCGCGGACCGCGCGGCCTCAGCGGATCGGTTCGCCGATCACGCATCAACCGCTGAGCTCGCGGATCTGTGCGGACACCTTCCACTCGCGCTCAAGTTGGCGGCCGCGCACCTGGAAAAGCATCCGACGCTCTCGGTGAGCGATTATGTCGCGCAGATACAGCAGGGTGGCCGAGTCACGCTGCTCGGAGGCGCGCACCAGACAGTGCGCCGCACCTTCGACCACTCCTATAACACGCTCCGCGAAACCGATGCGCGCGCCTTCCGCCTGCTCGGTTTGCTAGCGGGTCCTGATACGGACGCCGCTCCCGTCGCCGCAATGCTCGATGTCTCACTCGCCGACGCGGACGCCACACTGCAAAGGCTCTGCGCCGCGCACCTGATCGAGCGCACCGCCGACGGCCGCTTCGGCCTACACGACCTGCTGCGTGCCTACGCCGCTGACCGCGCCCGCGAGACCGAACCGGCGGCAGACGTGGAAGGCGCGCTCGACCGCTGGCTGGACTGGCATTCAACCGCCGCCGTAGCGGCCGACTTCGTCCTCGACCCGCTGCGTTACCGAGAGCCGCTCGACCGGCCACCGGAGGCGCCGCCGCATCCGACCCCCGCCGACCGCCGCGAGGCACTCGCCTGGCTCGACCGGGAGCGGGCGAACCTGGCCGCCGCGATCTTCAAAGCCGCGCGGTACAAGCGCCACCGCACGGCGTGGACCCTGGCTTGGGGCCTGTTCAGCTACTTCGACCTGCGCAAGCCGTGGACGGACTGGATCGACACCTACCAGCTCGGCCTGTCCTGCGCCCGGGCCGCCGGCGATCCGCACGGTCAGGCGGTCATGAATTACGGGCTGGCCACCGCGTTCTACTACCCGCGCCGGTTCAGTGAAGCCCTCGACCGGTACCGAGCCGCGTTGAGCATCCACCGCCAGACCGGAGACCGGCGCGGCGAAGGCGTGGCCCTGAACGGCATCGCCAACGTCTTCATGGAGTCGGATCGCCTCGACGACGCGATCAAGTACTATCTCACGGCCCTTACGATCCACGCGGCCGACGGCAACCACAGAGACGAAGGGGTCGTACTCAACAACCTCAGCGAGACGTACTGCAAGCTCTCCAGATACCGGGAAGCGGAGCAGTACGCCCAGCGCGCCCTGGTCATCCAGCGCGAGGTCGCCAACCGCCGGGTCGAGGTGTTCACGCTCTCCCACCTGGCCAACGCCAGAGCGGGCCAGGGCGACCTGTCCGCCGCGTCCCGCCTCCTGCACGAGGCGGTGGACCTGGCGTCGCAGATCGGCGACCTGCAGGCGCAGGCTTGGGCGCTGAACTACCTCGGCCACGTCGCGCTGCAGAACGGGGACCGGCGCGAAAGCCGCAAGCACTGGCGAGACGCCGCCGCGGCGTTCGCCGCCCTGGGCGATCCGGCGGCGGCCGAGGTGCGCGCCCGGCTCCTCGCCCTCGACCACGACCTGCCCTCGCCGGGCCACCCGCTCAGCCCCGATCCAGACACTTCGAGCCCGGCGGACCGCGACGGGGACCTCATCCTCGATCGCGGTGATACCGGCCGGCACTAGGCGCGGTTCGAATGCCGCAGGGCGATAGCCGTGCGTATGCCTTTCGTCATCGACGGTACACCTGATCTTCAGTCGAGGTGGTCAGACTGACGGCACCCACCTCAGCCCTCTGCCTTGGAGGCACTGTGCCGATTCGGTCTCACTTCGCATCTTCCTGGAGCAAGCGGCTCGTCGCGTTGATCGCCGCGCTCGCGTTCACGCTCAGTCTGTCCGCCGTCAGCGGCGCCCCCGCCCAGGCGGCGGTGTACGGCTCGTGCACCATCGCCGGATGCTCCGACGCGGCCTCGGCCAACTCGACCTGGTCCTCGCTGGGATACCCGACGAGCCGCGGTTGGTACGACTGGCCGAACGGCCAGTGCAGCTACGCGGGCGGCGAGTACTACAACTACGACGGCCAGCTGCCGGCCGGCGACACCTTCTACGAGTACGACGTCTACCCGCGCTCCTGCGGTGCGCACCGCGACGCCTACCGCATCGTCGTGGACTTCACGACCGGCACGGTCTGGTACTCGCCGGACCACTACTCCGACTTCTACCAGCTGTAAGAACGCTTAGATGCAGCCAGGCGCCGGACCGACGGTTCGCCGCTGGTCCGGCGCCTGACCGAAACGCATCCAGATCCCCCCCGACCGTCCAATGTGCTCGGTCTTGACGCCCGGTGACCAGCACTGCAGACTGCTCGCCATGATGACCGTCGTACCGGACCTGCCTGCGATCCGCGAAGCCTTCGCGGTCGAGAGCAGCCGGGTTGCACAGCGCGTGCGCGCAGCGGATCGGCTCGATACGCCGGTGCCCGGCCTGGCTTGGACGGTGGGCCAGGTGACGGCGCATCTGTGCACCGTCTATCAGAGCTTTGCGGCGACGATGCGCGGCGAGTTCGCGGCCACGGCCCTGGACGACGTGATCGCGCCGGGCCGCACGCTGCCGGAGACGGTCGCGGCGGCCAATGCCTTCGCGGTCTCGCTGATCGAATACAAGGGGCAGGCCGAGGCCGCGGACGCTCTGGCTGCCGCCGCGGCGGAGCTGATCGAAGTGCTCGGTAAGGAGCCTGATCCACTGGTCTCCTGTCCGGCGCCGTGGTACGGCCCGGGGCGGACACGCACCGTCGGCACGCTGGCGTCGCTCGCCGTCAGCGAGACGCTCGTGCACGGCCACGACCTCGCGCGAGCCGTGGGTCGCAGAGCCCTGCCAAACGTCGAGGCCGCCGTGCTCGTGGCGCCGACGGTGATGAGCGAGATGCTGCCGCTGCTACTCGACGCCGACCGCGCCCACGGGTTCCGCGGCAGCTTCGAGATCCGGGTTCGCGGCGGCGCGGCGTTCGTGCTGCGCATCAGCGACGGGCAGGTGCGGACCGCGCCGGTCGACGGGCAGGACGTCGACTGTGTGGTATCCATGAATGCGTGCTCCGCCCTCATGATCGGCTACGCCCGCCAGTCCGTCGGGCACGCCGTGCTCACCGGTCGGACACTCGCCTTCGGCCGCAAACCCTGGCTGGGACTGCAGATGCGCGGCCTCTTCCTCACCCCGTGACCGCGTCGGACGAGTCTGCCGCGACATGAACCGCGACGACTCCCCCGCGATCAACCCCACCGCGGCCTCGCTGCTCGGATTCCTGCACGACGGCCCGCTGACCGGCTGGGACCTGGCCGCCTGGGCGGAGCAGGTGATCGGTCCGTTCTGGTCGCTGACCCGCAGCCAGGTCTACCGCGAACTCGCGGCGATGGCCCAATCGGGGCTCGTGGAGCCGGGGCCGGTCGGGCGCCGGGACGCACGCCCGTACGCGATCACCGAGGCGGGAAGGCAGGCGTTCGCGCACTGGGCGGCGGCCGGTCCGGGCGAGGCGACGATGCGGCTGCCGCTGCTGCTCTTCGTCGCCCTGGGCAGGCACATCGCACCGCACCAGCTGGCCGCCATCCTGCGCGAACAGCGCGAGCACCAGGCAGGGCTGCTGGCCGAGTACCTCAAGCTGCGCAAGAACCTCGAGGCCGCCGAATCGGCCGCGGACCCGCACCTCATGGCAATCCTCGAATACGGCATCGCGTCCGCGCGCACGACGCTGCGCTGGATCGACGGCCTGCCCCCGGAACTCACCGGAACGCCCGACCGACTGACCGACCCCGTCGGCTACGAAAGGCCAAAGCCTTGAAGCACACCACGCTCGCAACCCTCGACGTCGCACGCATCGGCCTGGGCGCGATGACCATGGCCGGTGTCTACAGTCGCACCGGCTTAGACGAGACCGAGGCGATCCGAACCATCCATCGGGCGCTCGACCTCGGCGTCACCCTCGTTGACACCGCCGAGATCTACGGGCCGTTCACCGGCGAGGAGCTGGTCGGGCGCGCCATCAGGGACCGGCGCGAGCAGGTCGTGCTGGCCACGAAGTTCGGCCTGGTCTCCCACGCGGGCGCCGGCCCCTGGAACGTCGACTCGAGCCCCGCGAACATCCGCACCGCGGTCGAAGGCTCGCTCACCCGGTTGGGCACCGACCACATCGACCTGTACTACCAGCACCGCGTCGATCCCGGCACGCCGATCGAAGAGGTCGTCGGCGCCCTCGCCGAGCTCGTGGCCGAGGGCAAGATCCGCCACTACGGGCTGTCCGAGGCCGGGCCCGAGACGATCCGCCGCGCCCACGCCGTGCATCCGGTCACCGCCCTGCAATCGGAATACTCGCTGTTCACGCGCGACCAGGAGCCGGTGGTCCTGCCGCTGCTGCGCGAACTGGGCATCGGCTTCGTCGCCTACTCCCCGCTCGGCCGCGGCATGCTGACCGGCGCGATCCGCAGCCGCGAGGACCTGGCCGCCGACGACTCGCGCCACAGCAACCCCCGCTTCAGCGAGGAGAACTTCGCCCACAACCTGCGCCTGGTCGAGCAGGTCGAGGCCGTGGCCGCCGAGGCGGGCGCCACCCCGGCGCAGGTCGCGCTCGCGTGGCTGCTGGCCCAGGGCGAGCACATCGTCCCGATCCCCGGCACCCGCCGCGTCGCCCGGCTGGAAGAGAATCTCGCCGCCGACGCCGTCGAGCTGACCGGCGAGCAGATCGCGAGCCTCACCGCGCTCGGCGCGCCCGCCGGTGCCCACCACACCGAGGATCAGATGAAGATGATCGAACGCTGAGCGTCCGTTCTCAGGCTCCGAAGAGGGTGCCGAGGACGAGTTCGACGGCGCCCGCGGCGACTGAGGACGCGCCGGCCGGGCTGAGGTCGACGGTGACGTGCTGCCACTGCGGGTCCGGGAGGTGCGCGGCGAGCTGGGCGGCGACCTCGCGCCGGTAGAGCTTCGGCTCAGTGAAGACGACGCGGCCGCCCAGGACGATCCGGTCGACGTCGAGCAGGCGGACGAGGTTGGCGGCGCCGAGGCCCAGCAGGCCGGCCGCGGTGCTGTGGTCGCCGTCGGCGAGGGCGGCCAGGCACAGCGCTTCCAGGCAGCCGCGCTGGCCGCAGCTGCACGTGGGGCCGTCGAGCTGGACGACTTGGTGGCCGAACTCGCCCGCGTTGGTGCGCGCGCCGCGGTAGATCGCACCGTCCAGCCGCAGGCCGGCGCCGACGCCGTCGGCTAGGTGCAGGTACGCGGTGCTGCCGGGGCCGGGGGCGGCTACCGCGAGCGCGGCGACGTTGGTGTCCTTGTCCACGTGCACCGCGATCCCGTCCAGTTGCTCCGTGAGGGCCTGCCTGAGTGGAAATCGGTCCCAGGCTGCCAGCCCCGCCGGGCGGTGCAGCACGCCGGTGGCGTAGTCGAGCGGGCCGCGGCAGCCCACGCCGACGCCGAGCAGGCGGGCTTCGGGCGGCGCCGCGTCGGCTGCTTCACGCACCATCTCGGCCAGCAGCGTGACGACCCGGGCGGGCTCGGCGGTGGCCAAGCCGACGTCCTTCGTGGCGCGCGACCGCTCGCCGCCCATCAGGTCGCTGAGCAGCACGGTGCTTTCGTGCCGGTCCACCGCGAGACCGATCGCGCAGGCCGCGTCGGGCCGCAGCCGCAGCAGCGTGCGCGGCTTGCCTCCGGTCGAGGCGCCGCGCCCGCTCTCCTGCACCAGGCCGTCGTCGAGCAGCCGGGCGACGATCTTGCTGATCGCCTGCGGAGTCAGCCCGGTGCGCTCGGCGAGCTGCGCCCGGCTGCCGCCGTCAGGGTCGGCGCGCAGCAGGCCCAGCACCAGCGCCATGTTGTGGTCGCGCAGCCCGGTGAGGTTGGCGCCGGCCGCCTGATGCAGATCCATGGCGCCATTGTGCCCACCCTTGCACTTAAACAACAGTGTTGCTTAACTGGGCGCATGAGCGACTCCACCGCCCCGCTGCGCGTCGGCCTGGTCGGCTTCGGCCTGGCCGGAGCCGTGTTCCACGCTCCGCTGATCGAGGCCGTCCCGGGCCTGCGACTGCACACCGTGGCCACCGCGGATCCCGACCGGCGCGCCCGGCTCGCCCGCGAGTACCCGCACGCGCGAGCCGTGGACGACGCCGCGCAGCTGCTCGCCGACCCCGCGCGGCTCGACCTGGTCGTGATCGCCTCGCCGAACCGGGCCCATGTCCCGGTCGCGCGCGCCGCCCTGGAGGCCGGACTGCCGGTCGTCGTCGACAAGCCGCTGGCCGCCACGGCCGCCGAGGCCCGCGACCTGGCCGCCCTCGCCACCGCGAAGGGACTGCTGCTGACGGTCTTTCAGAACCGGCGCTGGGACACCGACTTCCGCACCGTCAAAAAGCTCATCGCCGAGGGCGCGCTGGGCACGGTGCACCGTTTCGAGTCGCGCTTCGAGCGCTGGCGCCCGGCGCTCAAAGCCGGCTGGCGCGAGTCGGCTGACCCTGTCGACGCGGGCGGCCTGCTGTACGACCTGGGCAGCCACCTGGTCGATCAGGCGCTGCACCTGTTCGGCCCCGCCCTGCTGGTCTATGCCGAGACAGACTCGCGCCGCTCCGGCGCCGCAATAGACGACGACACGTTCATCACCCTCACGCACGCGTCCGGCGTGCGCTCTCAGCTGTGGATGAGCGCGCTCGCCGCGCAGCCCGGCCCGCGCTTCCGAGTGCTGGGCGACCGCGCCGCGTACACGGTTTACGGCCTGGATCCGCAGGAAGACGCCTTGGCAGCCGGAGCGCGACCCGGCCCCGGCTGGGGCGCGCCGGCCGAACGGGACTGGGGCATACTCGGCACACCCGGCGACGAGCGGCCGTATCCGTCCCTGCCCGGCGACTACCCCGCCTTCTACGCCGCCGTGGCGACCGCGCTGCGCGACGGCGGCCCGCCGCCCGTCGACCCTGCCGACGCCATCACAGCACTCGAGGTCCTGGAGGCCGCGCGCCTCTCAGCAGCCGAAGACCGCACCGTGTCCCTTCTCCACACCGGGGCGGCGGCCGCGTGAACCACGAGGAGATCAGCGCCTTGATCGCCCGTATCGAAGAGCAGGAACGCCGCCTGGTCCTGCCGCACTTCGACAACGATGACGCCTGGCAGCTCGGCACCACGCTGGTGCAGCTGGCCCGCGAGCGCTCCGCGCCGGTCACGATCGACGTCCGGCGCGGCAGCCAACAGCTGTTCCACTGCGCGCTGCCCGGCACCAGCGCCGACAACGACGCGTGGATCCTGCGCAAGGTCCGCACCGTAGATCGCTACGCACACGCCTCATACCTGGTCGGCCTGCGCTGCGCCGCGAAAGGCACCACCTTCGAGGAGAGCTCCCGGCTCGACCCGGACACCTATGCCGCGCACGGCGGCGCGTTCCCGATCACCGTGGCCGGCACCGGCGTCGTCGGCACGGTCACGGTCTCCGGCCTACCGCAAGGCGACGACCACGACCTCGTCGTTGCCGCGCTCGAGCACTACCTCAGTACTCTGTCTCACCGAGACGCGTGACAGCCGCCGGGAGCAGGGGGTTCGACGACGTGAGCCGGTGCATCCCTGCGCTGCGACAGGGATGCACCGGCGGATAACGTCAGCCCTCACGCCGCATGACCCGGCTACATGCCAGTGAGTTCAAGGCAACCGCTGCCGACAGCTCCGTTGCTGAGCGTGATATCCACGCACCACAGGGCGCTGCGATAGCCGATCGTCCCGCCCTTCTGCGCCTTGGCCGAGAACCACGTGCCGGCGCCGTTGCTCTTGCCGATGGTGCTGGACGCGGCGTAGAAATGGCCGTTGTTGGCGAAGGTGACGTCGCCGTTGACGATGAAGCTCGGGAGCTGACAGGTCGCTCCGAACGAAACGTCCACGTAGTTGTCTTCGACCGCGCCACCGCTCATGGCTATGTGGCACAGGTAGATCTGTCCCCCGGCGCTGGCATTGGGACGCACGCCGTTCGAGGACGGCACCTTCAGCTGCACCTGCACCGTTCGCGTTGATGCGGCGGCGCCGTTTGCGACAGTCGCAGCGTTGGCTGCAGCGCCGGTGACCACGGCCAATCCTGCCGCGACGCAGACGGCTGCACCCGCGATGAGCTTGCGTCGAAAATCAAGCTTCACTTGCTACTCCTCACTTCCATGTCGATTGGGCAGCCGCAATCTTCGTTCGCGCCGGTGGCATTCGCGTGGCGTTTGTGTGGCACCCGACTTGGGAAGCGAGCGGTCAGCGGAGGACGTCCTACGCCTCGCACAGGGCTGCGGTCACGGCGGCTTGTATGTCAGCGTCCTGCGCTTGGGTGCCACCGGGGTTGAGGTTGACCATCACCGTCGCTTGGCGGCCATGGGGCGTCGCACCACTCATCGTCTCGAAGCCCAAGATGCCGCCGTCGTGTCCCCAGAACTGGCCGCCGCACGGCAGCGGCACGCTTTCTAGGCCCAGACCGTACCTGCTCCCGGATCCATCACCGGTCGGAGTCGTGGTCTGCATCGCGCGCAGTTCCGCGGGAGGAAGCAGCCGTCCGTGTAGGAGAGCACTGAGAAACCGGTTCATGTCCGTGCCGCTGGAGATCATGGCTCCGGAAGCGTAGGCCACCGACGGGTTGAACTCGCTCACGTCGACCGGCGCGGAGGCCGGCGGCTCGGCGTATCCGTGCGGGTGCGTACCGGGGATTTCCGATTGGTCCGCGGGCACGAAGGTGTCGTGCAGGCGAAGCGGCTCGATGATGCGCCGCTTGATCTCCTCGCCGTACGGGTGGCCGGTTACCGCCTTGATGAGCAGCCCGGCGAGCACGTAGTTGGTGTTCGAATAGCTCCACCCGGTCCCGGGCGCGAACAGAGCCGGATGGGCCAAGGCGAGGCTCAACAGGCGCTGCGGGCTGTAGTGCGTCAGCGGATCGGAGATGACGCTCTGCTCGCTGACGTAGTCCATGTAGTCGGGCAGGCCGCTGGTGTGCTGGAGCAGCTGGCGCACCGTGATGTTCCGGCCGTCGTCGCCGTTGCCGCGCACCATGCCGGGCAGATACCGCTCGATCGGCGCGTCGAGTTCAACCCTGTGCTCTGCGACGAGTTGGAGCACCACGGTGGCGACGAACATCTTGGTCATGCTGCCGATCCGGAATCTGCTGTCCGCAGCCATCGGCGCTCCGGTGGCCACGTCCGCCACGCCACTGGTCAGCACCGTCGTTCGGCCGCGCCCATCGCTGATCTCGGCCAGCGCCCCCGGCGCTCCGTCGGTGGTGGTTAGCCGCCGCAGGATCCCGGCCACGTCACCGTAGTTCGCCGCCGCCTTCGGGGCACTTGCCGGGCTTGCATCGGCTGCGGACGCGGCATGCGCGGCACCGGCCGTGCCCACCGTGAGTGCCGCCACCGCGGCGCATGCCGCAAATCTGCCAGGACGCATGGGAAACTCTTTCTCGGCTCTCTGCGATTCACCGGATTGACTCATCTCACCGGACTGACTCGTCACAGTGTTTCGAACCATCCGGCCGCGGGCCCATGGCGCTAACCCCCTGCAATCGGCGGGGGTTAGCACGTTCCCGGATGGTGTGTCAGAGCACGGCGAGCCGGTCCACCAGCAGCTGCGTCCTGCGTTCGGCGTCCTGCGGCGGGAGACGTCCGGCTCGGGTGAGGGTCGCCAGTCCGTGCAGGGCCGCCCAGAACACCTCGGTGAACAGCCCCGGGTGTACGCCGTCGCCGGCCACCTCTTCGAGGCTCTCCAGCAGTGCGGCGAAGGCGTCCTTGAGCGGTTCCGGGGTGTCCTCCTGCGCGAACGCCAGGCCGCCGTCGAGCTGGAACATGGCGTCGTAGACCGCCGGGTTGCGTGTGGCGAAGTCGAGGTAGGCGCGGGCGAGGGCGGTGACCCGGTCGCGCGGGCCCTTAGCGGCGCGGGCCGCCGCCCTTAGCGCCACGGCCATCTCGGCGGCGCCTTGCAGCGCGACGGCGCCGATGATCTCGCGCTTGCCGCGGAAGTGGCTATAGAGGACCGGCTGGCTGTACTCGATGCGCTCGGAGAGCCGGCGGGTGGTGACCGCGTCCCAGCCCTGCTGCTCGGCGAGTTCGCGCGCCGTCTCCACGATGAGGCGTTCGCGGTCCGCGCGCTCGCGCTCCTTGCGTTCCTGTACCGACATGACTAGATCCTAGCACTGCTAGACAATCAAGCGACAGTAGGTCTAGTGTTGACACATCAGCTAGCTGCGCTAGATCCCAGGAGGGGACATCATGCTCAACGCGCTCCAGGTCGTCACCATCGTGGTCGTCGGCGTGATGGTGGGGGTCGAATTCTCCGTCGCCTTCGTCCTCAATCCGATCTTCAACGCGCTGCCCGGCGACGGTGGCCAACTCGGCCGCGCCCACGGGGGCCGGATGCTCGGCGCCGTGATGCCGTTCTGGTACATCGGCTCTCTCATTCTTAGCGCGCTATGGGCCATCGCTGGATGGCACCACCACGGCACCGGCCTCGTCGTCACCGCCGCCGGGCTGCTGATCCTGAGCGTGATCATGTCCCTCGCGCTGCTCGTCCCGATCAACAACCGAGGCAAGACCTGGACCCCCGAGAACCGGCCGGAGGACTGGAAGGAGCAGTTGAACCGCTGGGACCGCTACCACTACGTTCGCGTCGCCGTCATCATCGCCGCGTTCGCTCTGCTGGCCGCGGCGCTCGTCTGAGCCTGTGGTACGGCCAAGTGACCGTCAATCAAGCAAGGACTAAGTGGCCGGGTGCACACGTGCACACGTGCACCCGGCCAACGTCCGTCCGCCGTCCCCCGGCTTTCCGCCCGCGCTATCGGCCTGCGTGGACGTCCACGTCACGGAACCCGACGTACAGGTTCGGGTAGCCGTCACCCGCACTGTTCTGGTCGTCCTCGCCGGCCGCGGCGATCTTCTGGAGCACGTCGAGGCCGCGGATCACGACGCCGAACGGCGTGTAGTTCGGGCGCAGCTTGGTGTCCTTCCAGGTGAAGAAGAACTGGCTGCCGTTGGTGTTCGGTCCGGCGTTGGCCATGGCGACCGTGCCGGCCGGGTACGTCGCGCCGGCCAGGTTCTCGTCGTTGAACGAGTAGCCCGGGCCGCCGCTGCCGGTGCCCGTGGGGTCACCGCACTGCAGGACGTAGATCCGTTGGGTCGTAAGGCGGTGGCAGTGCGTGCCGTTGTAGTACCCGTGATCGATCAGGAACCGGAACGAGAAGGTCGTGCACGGAGCAGCGCTCGTCAGTGCCTTGACAGTGATGTCGCCCTGCGTCGTGTGGAATACGACGGTGTAGGGCCGGGCGGCCGCGACCGGATTGAAGACGGGGATGCCCTTGAAGCGGTCCGCTGGAACCGCCGGGACGAAGCCGCACTGGTCGGCGGCCGTGGTCTGGCGCGTGGTGGCTGCGGGCGCGGCGGCCGCGCCGTTCTCAGCGCGCACTGAGGACTGGCCCAGTCTGCCCGGCGTGGACGCGTTGTCGGCCGCAGCGCTGGTGGTGGCCGCGCCGGCGACAGTGACCAGGACGGTCATCGCAGCGAAGATCCGGCCCGCACGGCGTGTGATGGTGGGTATCCGCATGACGTCAGCTCCCTGATGGCTAATCGGGACGCTGGTGCCCTTCCCCGCTGAGCCGGGGATGTAACGCTACGCGCTCGGGATCACCGGTTTGGCGTCACTCGCTCGCGAGCTTGATCCCGAAGCCGATGAGCACGCACCCGGTGATCCGGTCCAGGACCCGGTGCGCCGCGCCGCCGCGCAGCCAGCGCCCGGCCAGGTGCGCGCTGAAGATCAGCCCGGTGAACCAGACGATGCCCTCCACGTCGTGCACCCCGGCCAGCGCGAGCCCCATCAGCAGATGCGGCGAGTTCTGCGGGATGAACTGCGGAAGCATCGCCATGTAGAACACGCCGATCTTCGGATTGAGCAGGTTCGTGGTCAGACCGCGGGTCCACGACCGCAGAAGCGTGCCGTCCGACGCAGTGCCCTGCGGGAGATCCGGCTCGGCCGAGAGGCGCCGGAAGCTGTGGCGCAGCATCGAGGCGCCCATCCATGTCAGGTACAGCGCCCCCGCGATACGCAGCGCCGTGTACGCCACATGCGATGCGGTGAGTACGGCCGTGGCGCCCAACGCCGCCAACGCTCCCCACAGCAGCGCGCCGCTGCTGATGCCGACAGCCGTGGCGAAGGCGTGTCGACGCCCCTTGGTCACGGCGGCGCGCAGCACGAGCGCGGTGTCGAGGCCGGGGATGATCGTCAGCACGCCCGCCACGACGGCGAACGAGGCTATCGCGGAAGGCACGGTCACCCGCGCAGTCTACGGTCCGGTCCGGCATGGCCGATCGGGCGTCGATACCCGCCATGATCACGACGGTGGCGGCGGGACCGGGGACCCGGGCTGGCAGCATCGTGGGACACTGGCCGCGTGACGAGGACGGGGCAGGGCGGCGAGGATCCGGAGACGGTCACATTGCGGGTACCGCTGCCCAGGCGGGTCGCGCAGGACTTGGTGGCGCTGGCCGAGCTCTATCACGCGACGCCGGAACGGATGATCGCATCCTGGACCCAGACGCAGGTAGATAACCTGATGGCCGGACTGACCCCCAGCGGCGCCGAGCCGCAGCCTGACCTTCCGCCCGATGTCGGTCCGGACGAACGTAACCGACCGTCTGGTTGAGAACCACCACCGCGCTCGGCGCGGTATATCCGCCCACGAGATCTACGTGAACTCCTCAATGCATGCGGTCAGGGCCTCCACCCGACCGGTACCCACACCTGGGTCGAGCCCCGCGTCACAAAACCCACGATGCCGGCGATCTTCAGTCGTTCACACACGAGCGGGTGCCGCCGTTTGAGTAATCCGGCGACCCATGGCTTGCCGCCATGGATCTGTCGCCCCTGTATGACGAACGCGACTACCACGCCTTCGCCTGCCTGTTCGGCGTGCGAAACCAGGTAGGTTTCCATCCTGTAGCCCAAGGCCGCGGCCTTCCCCACGACAGTTTCGAGTTGGGGTGTAGCCATAGTCGGGACACCCATATCGTGTGGGATCCGCGGTTGGGCGGTCCCTGCGCAGGGTCCTGACGACGCCGGGCCGGCCGCAGCTCAGGTGCGGGTGAGCGCCCGGGTGGCTCCTGCCGCGATCGCGATGCCGAGAGTCCAGCCGAGGATGGTGAGCACTGCCCCGACCGCGGCCGCGGCGCCGTGGAACTGCCATATCTCGGGTTGGCCGAACCGGATGACCGGGATCAGTTGATCCGCGGTGTAGAGCACCGGGTTGAACTCCGAGGTGTTCTGGGTGTCCACGCGCGTCGGTGTCACGGTGCTGTAATACACACTCGCGCCGATGAGCAGCGCCAGAGCCCAGCCGATGGCGCGCGAGGGGCGATAGCCGAAGCCCACCAGCCCGTCGAGCAGGTAGCCGGGCAGCCTTCGATACCAGGGCTGGGTGGTGCGGGCGGCCCGGGACTTGCCCAGCAGCACGGTGCGGGCCTGGCCGTCGTTGCCGAGACCCCGGTAGTAGGCCGCGAGCTGTTCGTAGGGTTGCGCCCGATAGCCGCCCGGCTCGGTTTTGTTCGTCTTGATCTGGCGGCGCAGCAGGGTGAGCCGCTGGCGCGCCGGCCGATAGGGGTCGAAGGGTCCGTAGGTGAGCCCGTCGAGGTCGACGCGGCCCGGCCAGCAGTCGCCGACGTCGCGGATGCCGCCGGCGACGTTCGCGCCGTAGAGGATGAGCAGCGCGTCAGGGCTCGTCATCCCGGAGATGTCGAGCAGGCCGCCGATCCTGGACGCGGTCAATCGGATCTCGTCCCGCGTGGAGAATCCCCGATCCAGGTTCACGCTGCCGTCCACGCTTGCCCTTCGCGCGTGCAGCGCGACCGTGCTGCCGCCGCTGTCGAGCCGAGCGCCGCTGAGATAGAGATTGCCGCCAATCCGCGCACCGGGCATCCACATAACGCCGTGCGACGCGAAGCAGCGTCCGGCCCCCGGTAGCTCCTGCCGGAAGGAGACGTCGCTGGCGACCGTCAGCCCGGTCGCCGACAGCGCGGTGCCCCCGGCGCCGTCGAGCGTGGCGCCGTTGAAAACCAGGCTGCTGCCGATCTGCACCCCGGGCAGCCGGACCTCGCCGACCACCCGCATTCCTGCGCAGTTGAGGCTGCGCCCTACCTTCATGCCACCCGCGTTCAGCGACCTGCCGCCGTGGTTGGTGATGCACGCGTCAACGAGCATGACCTGACCGCTGATGTCGGCCCCGATCAGGCTTATCGGTCCGGTCACCCGCGTGTCGCGTGCCCGCAGATCGCCCGCGATCGTGACGCTGTCGGCGTAGAGAGCGAGCGCGCCGGAGCCGTTGATCGTCGCGCCGGACACCGCGAGCACGCCGTCGATGTGTGCGTTGTAGGCGGACAGGGTTCGTAGATGCGAGCCGCGCAGATAGACGGAGCCGGTCTGCCCGCCCTCCAGGTCGATGTGCTCGTCGATGCGGCACTGTTCAAGCAGCCAGGAGGCGGCGATCCGGCCGTGTGCCAGCTGCAGCGGTCCGGTGATCCGCGCACCGCGCAAGCGCAGCGCCGCGACCCGGCCCGGAAACGTGCGCCCGGCACCGAGGAGCAGCGCGGCCAGCACCTCGGCACGCACCACCCGGGCCGGCGGCCAGTCGGCGGCGCCTGCTGGATCGTCGATCTGCGCATCGCCGGTCCGCAGGTCGACCTCGGCCCCGGTCGGGAACGCGGTGCAGATCCGCCGCTCGGTGGGCGTCAGCCTCCCGAGCGCGCGCCAGACTTCGGATTCTCCCCTCACGGCTGCCATCATCGCGTATCGATCGATGACTGATCGCGCCACTGAATCGGGGATAACGCATCACATGAACGAATCGTCCATCGCCGCATACCTTGAGCGCATCGGCCTGCCGCGTCCCGACCGTCCCGACGCGGAGTACCTGCGCAGCTTGCACAGCCGGCACCTGCACACGGTGCCGTTCGAGAATCTGAGCATCCACCTCGGCGAGGACGTGCCCCTGGACGAGGACGCGCTCTTCGACAAGATCGTCGCACGGCGGCGCGGTGGCTACTGCTACGAACTGAACGGGCTGCTGGCCGCGCTGCTGCGCGCCCTGGGCCACCGGGTGAGCCTGCTGGCCGTGCGCGTGCACGGCGAGCACGGCTTCGGCCCGCCGTTCGACCACCTCGCGCTGCGCGTCGACCTCGAAGAGCCGTGGCTCGTGGACGTCGGCTTCGGCCGGCACAGCGAGTTCCCGCTGCGCCTGGACGAGCGCGATGAGCAGAAGGACCCTGGCGGCGTTTTCCGCATCGAGACGACGCCTGAGGGCGACCTCGACGTCTACCGCGACGAAACCCCGCAGTACCGCATCGAACAGCGCCCGCGCGAGCTTGCGGACTTCAGCATCGCGCACGGGTACCAGCGCTTCTCCCCCGCGTCCCACTTCACGCGCTCGCCGTTCTGCACCATCCTGACGGACACCGGCATGATTACCCTCGCTGGCCGCAGGCTGATCACCACTACACGGGGCGGCGAACGCAGCGAGGAAACGCTGCAAGGCGACGCGCAAGTGCTCGCCGCTTACCGCACGCACTTCGGCGTCACGCTCGCCCGCGTGCCCGACCACAGCCAGGTCGCCAACTGACGGCGCGCCTATAGGTCGCTGAGGCGTTCTCGATCCGGTCATCGCCACAGGCTGCGCGCCAGCTTGTGACCCGGTCTTCGCTGCGAACGCACCTTAGGGCCTGAGGATTCATGCGAAGATTGCGCTGTCCGCTTCGCGCAAGCGGTCAGATTGCCTGTCGGACGACCGTGGAAGGTACGGCTGCGAGATGGAGTTGCGATCATCCATCCCGGCGGCCGCCCTCGACGAACGCGATGACGAGCCGCGGCCCGGTGACGGCGAATTCGACTGGAACGACGATCTGTGGGGCGGCGCACGCCGTGACCCGGTGCTGCATGGAAGACTTCGCGCGGGTGGAATGCTCAGCGCGTCGCCCTGATCACGGGCGTTCTCGCTGAGATCACTCTTCTCGTCGGCCGTGCGCCGTCCTTCACCCGTATCGCGACGACCGCGATGAACCGCTCGGCGGCCCGTGCGACCACTGGAGTCGTACTCAGGCACGGCGCGCAGTGGCTCGGGCCGGTGCTCGTCGCGGCCCTGCTGGGGACGATAGTCGCGGGCTGGGGCCAGCGTCGGCAAGCGGCAGTCTCCACCGCGCGGGCTCGGATGCGCCGACCGTCGTCGAGCAGAATGACCATCCCGGACTTGGCCGGGTACGCGCGTACGACGTGCTGGAGCGGAACCCGGCGCGTGCGCCAAAGTCCCACGACCGTCAGCACCCCGCCGCCGAGCGCGAGCCGGTAGCGCAGCAGGTAGCCGACGCCGATGGCCGCGAAGGCCGCAGCGCCAACGGCCGCCACGAGCCCAGTCAGCATCGGCATTTCGCCCTTAACGCCCCAGTAGAAGAGCAGACCGGCCAACGCACTGCCTGCCACCGCCAAGAGCCCACCGGCCGCGCGCATCGATCCCGAAGGCCGCCACTGCTGGACATCGCTCGTCATGACGCCCTCCCCCGACACCAGACCCCTGGGATGAAAGTACTGCTATCCCGGGCCGGCGGCACTCGCGGGAGCCAGCGTCCGCCTTATCTCTCCCGCGTGGCCTCTTGCGTCCCGGACGCCGGCAGTATGCGGCCGACCGCGGCGTATCCGCTGAACCTCTCGGGCTGTTCGACCGGCGGCTCTTCCGGGTCAGGCCGCCACAGCGGCAGGAACACCACACCCGGCTCGACCAGCTCGAATCCGTCGAACAGAGCCTGCACCTGAGCCCGGGTGCGCGCGTAGATCGGTGTGGCAGAGCGCTGATAAATCCGCTCGTGGTCGCGCATCAGCTCCCCGACTCCATCGACGGTCGCGTGGCTGACGGCCAGATAGCTGCCCGGCGCCATCGCCTCGCGGTAGCGGGCCACCAGGTCGACCGGATCGTCGGCGTCCGGCACGAAGTGCAACAGCGCGACCATCATCACCGCCACCGGCTTCGACAGATCCAGCAGCGTCCGCGTCTGCGCCGCGGACAGCACGGAGTCGATGTCGCGCGCATCGGCGTGCACGACCGCCGCGCCTGGCACCCCCTGGAGCAGAAGCCTGCTATGCGCCACCGCCACCGGATCGACATCCACGTACACCACGCGGCACGAGGGGTTGGCCGCGGCCGCCTCCTCGTGCACGTTCCCCACTGTCGGGATGCCCGATCCGAGATCCAGGAACTGGGTAACGCCCTGCTCCACCAGATAGCGCACCGCGCGCCGCAGAAACGCCCGATTCGCCCGCATCACCAGCGGCAGATCCGGCCAGTGGCTCACCGCGAGGCGGGCCAGCTCCCGGTCGGCCTCGAAGTTGTGCGAACCGCCGAGATAGAAGTCGTACATCCGTGCCGCAGACGGACGCTCGATCTCCACGTCATCGGGTGCCCACGCCGGACGATGCGGCATGACAGACCCCTTCCTTCCCTCGCTCAACCCTCACGGTCGGCGCACGAGCCGACGGCAACGCTGCGCCCTGACACTACCGTCGGCACTCGAACACCTCTACGGCAGGTCGTTCGAGACGATCTCTTGGAAGGTCACGCCGGTGCAGCAGCAGGATCGTGTATCTGGGCCTCGGTATCTAGGCCTCGTCGAGCCGGGTGCGCTGCTCCGCGGTCAGCTCCAGGTCGACGGCAGCGAGGCTCTCGTCCAACTGGGCCACGGATGAGGCGCCGACGAGCGGTATGACCGGGACCTCGCCGCCGATCAGCCAGGCCAGGACCACCTGGTTCACGGACGCACCGGTCTGCTTGGCGACGTCGTGCAATGCGGCGAGGCGCGGAGGCGTGCCCGCGTGGTCATACGCGTCGCCCAGAGGCTTATCCTCGCGCACGTAGGCGCCGTTGAGCAGCGGCGAATACGCCACCAGCGCCAGGTCAGGCTCGGCTCGCAGATAGCTGAGAAGCTCTCCGCCCACGATGCCCTGATGCCCGTCGCGGGAGAGCGCCGTGCTCATCTCCGTGCGGCCGCGCAGGTAGCTGTGCTGATACTGAAGCACCTCGTAGCCGGGAAGTCCGGCCGCGGCGGCGAGGGTTCGGGCGCGCTCGACCTTCCAGGACCAGTGGTTGCTGACGCCCAGCAGGCCGACCGTTCCCTCAGACACCAGGCTCGCGAAGCCCTCGACGGTCTCCTGCAGCGGCGTCTTCGGGTCCTCGATGTGCGCGTAGAGCAGGTCGAGCCGGTCCACACCGAGCCGTTCGCGGCTGCGCTGCGCGGACTCGCGGATCACCGCCGCAGACAGGCCCTCCGGGTTGTCGGTGTAGCCGGTCCCGGGCGCCAGGGGACGGGCGCCGACCTTCGTGGCGATGAAGATCTCGTCCCCGACGCCCCGGCTGCGCCGCCAACGGCCGAGCAGTTCCTCGCTCTGCCCGCCCTGATCGCCGTGGACCCAGAACGCGTAGTTGTCCGAGGTGTCGATGAACGTGCCACCGGCCCCGACGAATCGGTCGAGAATCGCGAAAGACGTCGGCTCGTCCGTCACCGTCCCGAAGCGCATCGCGCCGAGGCTCAGGACGCTCACCTCGCGGCGGGTCTGCGGATCGGTGCCGATCGTGCGGTATTTCATGGGGCTGCTCTCCTCCGGCCCGGCAATCACGGGTACGGGGAAGGAGTCTGGATGCTAGAGCGCACTCTAGGTCAAGCCGGGTTCATTTCGAGTGCGGGCATCGGCACGAGCTCGACGGCGCGCAGCCGCTGTGCCCGGCTGGTGGCGGCGGGAGCCAGGATCAGCTCGTCGGCCCGGGTCTCCTCAGCCAGCGCAGTCAGGTAGTCGCCCACCTGGTCGGGAGTTCCGGCGGCGGTGCGGCGCATCATGCCGCGTATCCGCTGCCCGGACGGCGACGCAAGCAGCTCGTCGAGCTGAGCCGCGGTCACTTCGCGGCCGGGGACGAGGAACCGCCGGGCGCGCCAGCGCAGCGCCGCCTGGTACTGAGCCTCGGCCTCCTGCGCGGACTCGGCGGCGACCAGGTTCGCGGCGACGATGAGGTACGGCTCGGGGTGCTGCGCGCTGGGCCGGTATTCCGACCGGTACGTCGCAGCCGCGGCTTCGAGGGCCGCCGGGGCGAAGTGCGAGGCGAACGCGTACGGCAGCCCGAGCGCGGCGGCGAGCTGGGCCCCGAAGAGGGAGGAGCCGAGGATGTACAGCGGCACGTTGGTCCCGTCGCCGGGGGTTGCCCGCACGCCGGGAACGCGGGTCTCGCCGGCGAGGTAGCCCTGCAGTTCCAGGACGTCCTGCGGGAAGGCGTCCGCCGACTCGTCGGTGCGCCGCAGCGCGCGCATGGTGGTGCGGTCCGAGCCGGGGGCGCGCCCCAGGCCCAGGTCGATGCGGCCGGGGTGCAGTTCGGCCAGGGTGCCGAACTGCTCGGCGATCAGCAGCGGGGCGTGGTTGGGCAGCATCACCCCGCCCGCGCCGAGCCGGATGTGCGAGGTGTGCGCGGCCACGTGCGCGATCAGCACGCTGGTGGCGGCCGAAGCGATCTGCGGCATGTTGTGGTGCTCGGCGTACCAGACGCGGTGGTAGCCGTGCCGTTCGGCGGCCTGGGCGAGCGGTACGGCGCCGTGCAGCGCGTCGGCCGGAGTTTCGCCTTGGCCGACGGCTGCTACATCAAGCAGAGAGTACTTCATACGTTCTTCGCTTCCGGTGTGATCGCGCTGACCCTCAGCACAACACCCGGACCCGAAGTTTGAGTCCCGCCCCCGCCGCCGGGGTGGCGAGGGCGGGACCCGCAGCGCTCTCAGCGCGTCAGTTGCAGTTGCTTCCGTTGAGGGTGAAGGCGCTGGGGCTGGTGTCGTTCGATGCCCAGGTGCCTTGGAAGCCGAATTGGACGTTGCCGCCGGGCGCGATGCTCGCGTTGTAGCTGACGTTGGCGGCTGTGGCGGCGCTGCCGGATTGCGTGAGGGTGGCGTTCCAGGCGTTGGTGACCTTCTGGTCTCCGGGGAAGGTCCACTTCAGCGTCCAGCCGTTGATCGCGGAGGTGCCGGTGTTGGTGACCGTCACGTTCGCGGTGAAACCGCCGGACCACTCGTTCTTCACGTAGGAGACCTGACACGTCCCGCCGGTGCTGCCGGTAGTGATCGTCCAGGAGAAGGTCGCCGAGCCCGACGTGCCGAGGGAGTCACTCGCCGTCGCCGTGACGACGAAGGATCCCGCGGTAGTCGGCGTTCCGGTGATCAGGCCGGAGGAGCTGATCGACAGTCCTGGCGGCAGGCCGGTGGCCGTGTAAATGAGCGTCTGTCCTGGCGTCGAATCCGTTGCCTGGAGTTGCAGGCCGCTGATGGGCGTCCCGATGGTCCCGGTCTGGCTGCCCGGGTTGGTGACCGTCACGGAGTTTCCGGTGGCGTCGGTGACCGTCCAGGTGAAGGAGGCCGAACCCGACGCGCCGGTCGAATCGGTCGCCGTGACGGTCACGCTGAAGTTCCCGAACGCGGTCGGGGTACCCGAGATCAGGCCAGAGGAACTGATCGACAATCCCGGCGGAAGGCCGGCCGCCGTGAAGGTCAGCGTCTCGCTCGCGGCGGAATCGGTCGCGTGCACCTGCACGGCGCTGACCGGCGTGCCCGCGGTCCCGGATTGGTCGCCGGGGCTGGTCACCGTGACGGTGTTGCCGGCGGGCAGGCTGTTGCCGCCCAGGCCGATGCTCACGCTCCCCAGCTGCCGGTAGGAGCGGGCCGGGGTGCCGGTGACCTGCGCGAAGGGCAGCGACGTGGTCGGCGCGCTGGGTCGTTCGACCAGGTAGGTCTGGCCGGCGGTGACCGGGACGCTGAGCGTCGCGGCGGTGGTCGCCGCGACGACGACGGCGCCGCTGGAGCCGTTGACGACCTCCGCTTGCTGTCCGGACCAGGGGTTGCGCACGTTCATCGTTCCGGTGGAGCCGGCCTCGATCGCGGCGGTGGCCAGGGTGCCGCCCTCGACCTGGACGTCGACCTTTGATCCGCCCTGGATGTAGAGCCGGCCTGAGCCGTCCCAGCCGGAGGGCCAGGCCGGGGCGAAGCGCAGCGTGCCGTCGTAGTCGGTGGCCAGCGCCTCGTCCAGGGTGGCGGCGACGTTGGAGTCGTGCTCGAGGTACGGCTCGTCGAGCGTGCCCGGGTTCCACGCGGCCAGGCCGGAGGGGTAGACCTGGTAGGACTTGGTGCTGGCCACCAGGTCGTTGGCGACCTCGGAGGACATGTCCAGGCGCGCGGCCTGGATCGAGTCGTAGGTCCAGTCGGGGTTGTTGACGTATTGGCGGTGCTGGTAGGTACGGTCGACCAGCGCGGTCAGGTTGTCGCCGCTCACGACCGTGTTGTCGCCGATGACGCCGTAGGGCCAGACCGGCTCCAGACCCAGGTTCTCCACGTTGTGCGTCGCCGCGGTCGGCTGGTAGGAGTTGCCGATCACGTCGGTGCCGGAGGAGTCCGCGGACGGGCCGAGCAGCTGGCTGTGGCTGTTCTCGTCGGTGCGGGCGTACGGCTCGATGTGCGTCAGGGCACTGCGCAACTGGGAGACGAGCGAGGCGTCGGTGCCCAGGATCGTCGCCGCGTTCACGGTGTCGGTGAACAGCGCCTGGTCCGCGGCGATGTCAGTGGTCGGATCCTGCACGGCCCACTGGGTCTCGTGCGCGTTGGCGACCGCGTGCAGGTAGCCGTCCGAGCCGACGCTCTGCCAGGCGTTGAGGAACGTCGCGGTCTGCTGCAGCACCGGGTAGTACTTGCTCAGGAAGCTGCGATCGCCGGTGTCCTGGTACTGCTGCCAGATCCACAGCGCGATCTCCGCGCCGCTGGTGATCGTCTCGGCGTTGAAGCTGGGGCTGGAGGCCACCGCGCACGAGGCGTTTGCGTTCGTGCCGCCGCCGTTGTAGTAGCCGTTGCCGTTGAATCGCATCGTCTCGGGGACGCACGCGCCGGGCTTGCCGTTCATCTGCGCGCTGGTCCAGGACTCGATCGCCGGCAGATCATTGAGGTACATGTCGAAGATCGGGATGTTCTGCGCGAAGTCGCCCGAGTCCAGGTTCGCCTGGATCTGGCCGCGCAGATTCCACAGCCAGTAGCCGGCCGGGTACCAGGCCTGATGGTCCTGGTTGAAGTTGTACAGGTCGGCCAGCCCCGCTTGGCTGCCCGGGTACTGTCCGGAGTGCATGATCCCGGCCTCGAAGTACAGGTAGAGCGTGTGCAGGTTCTCCAGGTACTGCGCGGTGCCGTCCGAGGAGTTCGCCTCGATCAGCCCGCTGTTCGTCCAGTAGTTGTTCCACCAGGCGGACTGTGTCGCGAGCAGAGAGGAGACGGGCGCGGTGGCGTCCGTGCCGATCAGGGTGGATGCGGTGGAGTTCGCGTTGCCGCCGGTCCATGACGGCGAGGCCACGATCACCCGGTACGAGCCGTCGCTGTTCGGGTTGAACGCCACCTGCACCTGCGTGGAGTTGACCACGGAGGCTGACACGTTCGAGCCCGCCGCGGTGATCGCGGCCATCGCCCCGAAGGTCTGATTCGAGTGCCCGGACTGCGAGTTGTCCGACCAGGACTGCGCCAGGCTCGCGATCGACCCCGAGGCGGACGCGGTCGGCGTGCGCCCGCTCCACAGGTTCACGCTCGCGGTCACCCGCGTGCCCGGGTTCGCGCCGGTCACGTCGACGATCAGTTCGTCCTTGGCCGCGGGGATCCAGGCGGTCATGCTCATTCCGCCGCCGGACTCGTGCAGCACCCCGTTGTACAGGTCCAGGTAACCCACGAAGTTCGAGGCCGAGGTCAGCGCCGAGAGCCCGGGAATGTTCACCTGGCCCGGCGAGAGCCGGTAGGGCATCGTGTCGCTGCGGTTGAGCTGCGCGGTAAAGCCGTTCGCGGCCCAGGCAGCCACACCCAGTGAGCCGTTGCCCAGCGGCAGGAACTGGGTCGCGGAGGTATTGGCCTTGCCGATCACCACGTTCGAGCGCGAGACGATCCCGCCGATGTTCTGCGAGAAGGCCCCGTTCTGCCAGGCGGTGGTCGTGGTCGCGGCCGCAGCCGGCGTGCTCGAACCGAGGGCGATCGCTAACGGCGGGGCGAGCGAGAGTGCCGTTGCGGCAGCTGCGAACCGCAGCAGTCTGGGGCGAGCGGACACAAGTCCTCCCTCGATGCGTCGCAATGTCGTGTTGATGCGGCACAACAGCGGACACATCGCAGGATGTTGTAGCGCGGCAATCCGCATCCCGTCTACGCCTCGGCGATGCCGCGACGCGCACGGCGAGTCGTGGGATGTCTATCTGCGACGAGACTTCGACGGCCGTCGTACCGGCATGAAAGTTTCTTGATCCGCTCCCGCGCGCCGCGCCGGAAGCTCGGTGCCGAAGGGAATCAAAAGGCGAGATCGCGGTGGGGATTCGGTGAAGCGAGCCGCTGGGAGCGCCACGGGGGGCACCGGCCGCTCTTGAGGTTTCCGAACTGTTTTGGCAGCTTCACGGAGCGATGCGGCACAACGGGTCCTCACATCCCACCACGCGCACGTCAGGAGATCGAGATCGCCGTAACTGTGAGCGGTAACACACAAGCCTCGCGGACGCCCGAAGACGCCCGCGCGGGTCAGCGGAGCATGGGCCGCGCGCACCCGCCGGGTTCACCGGTCGTGTCGACCGGTCAGCCGTCACTGACCGGTCGACACGACCCCATCGCCATGGGCTCGAGTCTCTACCTCGATCATCGCGTGTATTCTCGGTCGCTGCCTGTTCGGATCTGTTCCCCGGCGTCGAACGTTCGATTAATTCTTACCTTTCCATGGCTTTGCACGTGAAGCTCGTGGCAATGCGTCAAGGAATGGAAACTTTCGCGGCGCGGCCTTTCCGCCATCTGCCGAACAATCTACCTTCGAGCGCATATCCGCTGCTCAGAGCTATCAGGCGCGCGGCGCCACCGGCGCGGTTCGACCTCCGACCAGCGCCCTCTTTCCCCGCTGTTGTGCGCGGCCGCGGATATCAGCAAAATACGCCTGTCGCCGCCACCGAGGCCGCGCGAATCGCGGTCACCGTGCCGCGGGTTTACGGGCAAACCCACTCGCTCCGATCCCTACGGCGGGCACCCGGCGACCGGAATGTTAGCGCTAACACAGGAGGTTTCGATGCGCTCTCTCCGAAGGCGCGCGGCGGTGGCCACCACCGTCGCCGCCGGATTGGTCACCATCGGCGGCACGCTGGTCGCGGTGACCGCGCAGGCCGCCACGAGCGGCTGTTCGGTCTCTTATACGGTCAGCTCGCAGTGGCCGGGTGGCTTCGGCGCGAACGTGGCCATCACCAACCTCGGCAGCCCGATCAGCAGCTGGAGCCTGACCTGGTCGTTCACCGCAGGGCAGACCATCACCCAGCTGTGGAACGGCAGCTACACGCAGTCCGGCGCGAACGTGACGGTCACCAACGTCTCGTACAACGGCTCGCTGGGCACCGGGGCGAGCACCAGCTTCGGGTTCAACGGCTCGTGGAACAACAGCTCGAACCCGGCTCCGGCCTCCTTCAGCCTCAACGGCGTCGCCTGCACCGGCGGCGTGACGAGCGGGTCTCCGTCGTCGACCCCGAGCACCTCGCCCTCGACGTCGCCGTCCGCCTCACCGTCCTCGTCTCCGTCCTCGTCGCCCACTCCTCCGCCTCCCGGCCAGGGCGTCTGTGACATCTTCGCGGCCGGTGGCACGCCCTGCGTGGCAGCGCATTCCACGACCCGCGCCCTGTACTCGACCTACAGCGGTGCGCTGTACCAGGTGCGCCGCTCCTCGGACAACACCACGCGGGACATCGGCGTCGTCAGCGCCGGCGGCGTCGCGGACGCCGCGTCGCAGGACTCGTTCTGCGCCGGCACCAGCTGCGTGATCACGATCATCTACGACCAGTCGGGCCGCCACAACAACCTGACTCAGGCCCCTGCCGGCGGCGCCGCGCCCGGGCCGGACAACCTCGCCAATGCCACTGGTGCGCCGACCACCCTCAACGGCCACAAGGCGTACGGGGTCTACATCCCGCCGGGAACCGGCTACCGGGACAACACCGCCACGGGTACCGCTACCGGTGACAACCCCGAGGGTGAATACGCGGTCTTCGACGGCACGCAC
>NZ_DASRGV010000263.1:0-9814 GCF_035650855.1 Actinocrinis sp.
AGCGAGCTGCACCTGCAGACCGTCCCGGTGGTCTACGGCCCGCTGATCGTGCCCGGCTACTACGGGTACCGCGAGTACAAGGTCGTGGCCGGCGACACGCTCTGGTCGATCGCGCAGACCAACTACGGCGACGGCGCGCTCTACACGCGCATCGTCCGGGCCAACCCGGCGCAGATCGCCGACCCTGACAAGATCTACCCCGGTCAGGTCCTGCGCATCCCGATGGGCGCCTGACGCACGACCGCCCCGAGGCCCGTCGACATGTGCCGCGCCCGGACGGGCATTAGGGCCAGGGGCGGCCCGCCATCGCCGAGACCCGGCCAAAAGCAGTCCACAGCGGTTCGCCGCTTCCCCGGCCTGTTGCAGCAACCTGCCACCCTGTCGTGTCGCGGCCACGTCGGACTGCGCTTAGCCTGCGAACATGAGCAGCAAAGAGGCGCACGTCGATGTGGCCGGCCGATCCGTGCGCATCTCCTCCCCGGACAAGGTCTACTATCCGGACTCCGACATCACGAAGCTCGACCTCGCCGGCTACTACGCGGCCGTCGCCGACTCCGTGTTCCGGGCGCTGGCCGACCGGCCGGTGGCGCTCAACCGCTTCCCGGACGGACTCGGCGGGTCATCGTTCTATATGAAGCATGCACCCAAAGGGCTGCCCGACTGGGTGCAGACCGTCCGGGTCACCTTCCCCAGCGGCCGCACCGGCGACGAGATCTGCGTGACCGAACCGGCCACCGTCGTCTGGGCCGTGCAAATGGGCGCGCTCGAACTGCACCCGTGGCCCGTTCGGCGCAGCGACACCGACCATCCGGATGAACTGCGCGTCGACCTCGACCCGCAACCGGGCACCGGATTCGCTCAAGCGGTGGAAGCGGCGCACGAGGCGAAGGCGCTGTTCGACGAACTCGGCATGACGCCCTACGTGAAGACCACCGGCGGCCGCGGCCTGCACCTGCTCGTCCGCATCGAGCCGCGCTGGTCGTTCATCGAGGCGCGCCGCGCGGTCATCGCCTTCGCCCGCGAACTGGAGCGCCGCCGCCCCGACCTGGTCACCACCTCGTGGTGGAAGGAGGAGCGCGGCGAGCGGGTGTTCGTGGACTTCAACCAGATGGCCCGCGATCGAATGCTCGCGGCCGCGTACTCGACGCGTGCCCGCCCTCGCGCGCTCGTCTCAATGCCCGTGCGCTGGCCCGAGCTGCCTGACATCGAGCCCGAGGACTTCACGCCGCGTACCGTGCCGCCGCTGCTCACGAAGAACGGCGACGCGCACGCGGACATCGACCAGACCGCATTCACCCTCGACGCGCTGCTCGAAGCCGCGGCGCGCGACGAGCGCGACCACGGCCTCGGTGACATGCCGTACCCGCCGGACTTCCCGAAGATGCCCGGCGAGCCCAAGCGCGTCCAGCCGTCAAAGGCCAGAAACAGCGGCAAGCCCAGCTGACCCCGTCTCACCGCGACGTCTCACCCAACCTCTCACCCAGGCGTCGCGCCGTGCCGTTTCACTCGAAGACGTCCGCCAGGTCGTAGGGCACCGGCACGTCCAACTGGTCATACGTGCACGAGCTCGGCTCGCGGTCCCGCCGCCAGCGCAGGAACTGTCCGTTGTGCCGGAACCGGTCTGCCTGAAGCTGGTCGTAGCGCACCTCACACACCAACTCAGGGCGTAACGCAACGAACGACGTGTCCTTCCCCGCGTTCCAGCGATGCTGCGCGCCCGGCCTGCGGTGCTCCTCGTCCTCGGTGGCACCGAGCCACGGGTGCGGCTCCCCGTCACGCAGGCGCAGCGGCGCGAGCTCTTCGACCAGTTCGCGGCGCCGGATCATCGTGAACGCGCTCGAGCCGCCCACGTAGTTGAGCACGCCGTCCGCGCCGTAGAGCCCGAGCATCAGCGAGCCGACGATCGGGCCGCTCTTGTGCAGCCGGTAGCCCGCCACGACCACGTCCGCGGTGCGCTCGTGCTTGACCTTCACCATCGTCCGCTCGCCCGGCGTGTACCGGCCGCCGAGCGGCTTGGCCACCACGCCGTCGAGCCCGGCGCCCTCGAAGCGCTGGAACCAGCGGCGTGCCACTTCCGGATCGTCCGTGGCCCGCGTCATGTGCACCCGCGAACCGGAACCGGAGCCGGAACCGGCCGACTCGCCGCGCGCCCCCGAACCCTCGCCGAACAGCGCGGTCAACGCCTCGCGCCGTTCGGCGAAGGGCCGGCCGGTCAGGTCCTCGTCACCGAGCGCGAGCAGGTCGAACGCGACGAAGGAGGCCGGAGTGCGCTCGGCGAGCAACCGCACCCGCGACTCGGCCGGATGGATCCGGTCGGCGAGCCGGTCGAAGTCAAGCCGCCCGCCGGCCACCACCACGACCTCGCCGTCCAGCACGCACCGCGGCGGCAGAACCCGCGCCAGCGCCTCGATCAGCTCGGGGAAGTACCGGTTGAGCGACTTGCCGCCCCGGCTGCCCAGCTCGATCTCGGCCCCGTCGCGAAACACGATGCACCGGTAGCCGTCCCACTTCGGCTCGTACAGGAACTCGCCCGACGGCACGCCGGCCGCCGACTTGGCCAGCATCGGCTCGACTGGGGGCATCACCGGCAGCTTCATCAGGCGTCCTCGGGTCCTCGCGGCGTGGCAGCGTCCTCGTCCTCAATGTGTTTCTCAAGGCAAGCATGCCCGAAGCGCCGCTACCGGGCCCAGCGATCCGAGCGGCGGATGCGACGGTCAGCTCTCGTCGAGCCGGAAGCCGAGCTTCAGCCCGACCTGGTACTCGGCGATGTGGCCCTCCTCGATGCGGCCGCGGATCTCCGTCACCTCGAACCAGTCGAGACCGTGCAGCGTCTCGGCGGCCCGCGCGACGGCCGTGCGCACGGCGGAGTCGACCCCCTCCGTGGAGGAGCCGACGACCTCGGTAACCCGGTAGACATGTCCGCTCATGACCTGTCCTCTCGCTTCCTTTAGGCGCTCGTCCCGGTCGAACCAGAGTCCATCGAAGCCGGTGTCCATCTAAGCTACGGGCCGCGTTCGCCGAACGCGACATATGCTGCGTTCATGCGCACGCGACCGATACTCGACTGGCCGAACGGCGGAGCACTTGCTCCCTCAGGCGACCTGGACGACGTCGAGGAGATCCTGGCCAACGGTTCGGTCGCGGTACTCAGCGGCGCCGGCATCTCCACCGAGTCCGGCATCCCCGACTACCGTGGCGCGACCGGCAGCCTGCGCAAGCACACGCCGATGACCTACGAGCAGTTCGTACACAGCGCGGACAACCGGCAGCGCTACTGGGCGCGCAGCCACCTCGGCTGGCGCACCATCGCCCGCGCGCGGCCGAACGCCGGACACGCCGCGGTCGCCGCGCTGTCCGCCGCCGGATACGTCTCAGCGGTGATCACCCAGAACGTCGACGGCCTGCACCGGGCCGCAGGCAACGGCGAAGGCGTCGAACTGCACGGCAGCCTCGACCGCGTCATCTGCCTCAGCTGCCGGCGGCTGAGCCCGCGCGAGGACCTGGACCGGCGGCTGCGCGCGGCGAATCCGACCTTCCAGGATGCGAGCACCCGTATCAACCCGGACGGCGACGTCGAACTCGCCGACGAACTGATCGCGCTGTTCAACACAGTGCCCTGCGACGCCTGCGAGTCGGGAATCCTCAAGCCGGACGTGGTCTTCTTCGGCGAGAACGTACCCAAGCCGCGCGTGCAGCAGTGCTACGACCTCATCGACCAAGCCCGCGCGCTACTGGTCCTCGGCTCATCCTTGACGGTCATGTCAGGGCTGCGATTCGTCCGCCACGCGGCGCGAGCGGGCAAACCGATCGCCATCGTGAACCAAGGCCCGACCCGCGGCGACGAACTCGCCGCCGTACGCCTCAACGTGCCCCTCGGCCCGACCCTGACCCGGCTCGCCGACCGGCTCGGCTGCACCACCGCCGCGGCGTAAGCACGTCCGACCGCAGCACCGCAGCCTCAGATCCAGCGCGGTCCGTCTGTCGGCGAGCGGCGGTCAGTGGCTCGCCCACTGCTGACTCGGGCTGCCGTCACACGGCCACAGCACCAGCGGCGTCCCGTCGTTGGTGCCCTTGCCGGACACGTCGATGCACAGCCCGGCGTTCGCGCTGAGGATCGTTCCGTTCGGCTGAATCGTCCACTGCTGATTCACGCCGCCGTTGCAGCTCCACAGCACGACCTGCGTTCCCGGATTCTTCTCCAACCCGAAGTCGTCGAGGCAGTACTTGCCGCCGTCCTCGGTCAGTTGGCCGGCGGGTGTCAGGGTCCAGGACTGGGCCGGGGTGCCGTTGCAGGACCAGATGTCTTCTTTCGTGCCGTCCGCGAAGATCCGGCCCGCGGTGTCCATGCAGGTGTTGGAATGCGCGTTGATCAGCGTGGCCTGAATCGGGGCGGTCGCAGACGGCGAAGCGCTGGGCGAGGGCGAAGGGCTGAGCGAACCCACCGGGAGGACGACTGCCTCGGGGGATTCGCTCGCGGTCGTGGCGGGAGCGGAGCTCGTCGTCGGACCGGCGTTGGCCGTGGACGCCGCCGCGCCACTGCCGCCCAGGGAGAGCGCGCCACTGATGAGCAGCGCGACCACGACGACCGCCGCGGCGATTCCGCTTTCCGTCTTGTGCTCAGTAATTAGCCGCGGCAGCCGCGTGCCCGCGCCGGCGTCAGCGGCAGTGTCAGCGGCGATGGGAGGCAACACGGTCGTCATCGCCTCGTGCGCAGGCGCAGGCCGATCGACATACCCCTGATAAGGCAGGCTGCCGATGACCATCGTCTCGCCGACGCCAGCAGCACTCTCACTCGCGAACGTACGCAGCGCCGCGGCAAGCTGACCCGCGGCCGGACGGTAACGCGGATCACCCGCGAGGCAGGCCGCGATGAGCGACCACAGCTCGTCGGGAACCCCGGGAACGGGAGTCGGCCGCTGCTGTCCGGTCAGGCACTCGTGGAGAAGAACGCCCAAGGCGTACACATCGGCCGATGGCGTGCTCGCCGCATAGGGCGCGGTGACGGACTCAGGTGCGCGGTACGCGATCGGCGGGACCATGAGTTGTCCGCGGTTGGCCAGCGGGGCCAAGCCGAAATCGCAGATGCCCACCTCCGGGAGCGCCCCGCCTGCCGAACCCAGCAGGATGTTGCCCGGATGAAGGTCGCCGTGCGCGAGACCAGCGGCGTGCGCTGCGGCCACAGCGTCGCATACCTGAGCGATCACACGCGCAGCCGTCGACGGTTCAAGCGCCCCCTGCCGCTCCAGCATCGACCGCAGGCTCTCACCGGGCACGAGCCGCGACCGCAGCGCCAGCCAGCCCTCGCCGGCCTCGGCGTCATCGACGGCCACGATGCCCGGGTGACCGACCTGCGCCACGGCATTCAGCGCGCTGTAAAGCCCTGCGACGGCCTGCGGATCGGACACCAGTTCAGGCCGCAGCGCCTTCACCGCGCGCTCGCCGCCGTCCCGCAGATCCCGGCCGCGCCACACCGTGCCGACGGCGCCGGTTCCCAACTGCTCGAACAGTTCGAACCGCGCGCCGAGCCGCCACTGCGTATCAGACACCTGCCGCCTCGTATCCGTGGGACGCATCACCGAACGCCGAGCATTGTACGGATAGCCTGCGGGATGCGGGGAGTCGACCGCGTACTGAACTTCGGTAGTTATTGCGCGCGCTCTGCTGCCCGCGCGTGGCTGGCCGCGTTTGGGTAGCAGTTATTGGCGTCCACCGAACTGCCAGTTGTGGACCTCGATGTCGGCGTACCGATCCGAGGTCAGGACGGCGCGCGCGGCGGCCTTGTCTGCTGCCCGCAGGAGTGCCGCCGTGCCGAGCCAGGTCGCGCCGTCGTCGGCGAGCAGCGGGCCGTATGCGATCAGCTCGGCGCGGTCCTCGGGCGCCGCGAGGTCGGCCGACTGGCCTGCGCCAAGGCCGATCACCAGATAGCGGTTGCCGCCGGTGCGGCCGCCGGGGAAGTCCCACATGGTGCGGCCGAGCGTGTTGCGCCAGCGGCGGATCAGCACGTCGCGGTACACACCGGCCTGGTAGTTCGGCTCGTCGAAGGCGAACGCGCGGGCGGCGGCCGAGTCAGGCAGGTCGAGGATGTGCACGCTGCCGGTCGCCGCCTCGCGGTCGTCGGTGAGCGTCGGGCCGCGCGCGATCATCTGCTCGGCGAACCGGTCCATGTAGGACCAGTGCTCCTCCACCAGCTCATCGCGCAGGTCGCCTGAGCCAGGCCGGTCACGGTGGTAACAGAAGAACTCCATGCGTACGGTCTTTCAGCGCTCGGGTCACCGGATCAGGCTCTGCCGGCTCAGACGTCGTAGGTGATCGTCACGGGGGCGTGGTCGGACCAGCGGGCGGCGTGCTCGACCGCGCGCTCGATCTTCGCGCTGACGGCGAGCTTGGCCAGGCCCGGGGTCGCGATCTGGTAGTCGATGCGCCAGCCGGCGTCGTTGTCGAAGGCGCGGCCGCGATACGACCACCACGAGTACGGACCGGGGCCCTCCGGGTGCAGCTGGCGCACCACGTCGACGTAGCCGGCCTCGTCGAAGACCCGGCTCAGCCAGGCGCGCTCGTGCGGCAGGAAGCCGGAGGCGTTCTGGTTCGTCTTCCAGTTCTTGATGTCGATCTCGCGGTGCGCGATGTTCCAGTCGCCGCAGACGACCAGCTCGCGGTTGTGCGCCTCGGCCCGGGACCTGGCCGCCTTCAGGTACTCGAGGAACTCGGCCATGAACCGTTCCTTCTCGACCTGCCGCTCGGTCTCCACCTCGCCGGAGGGCAGGTACAGGCTGGCCACGGTCACGTTCGGCAGGTCGATCTCGGCGTAGCGGCCGGAGGTGTCGAACTCGGTGGACGCGAAGCCGATGCGGGTCGCGACCGGCTCGAGGCGGCTGTAGATCGCCACGCCGGAGCGGCCCTTCGCGGCCGACGGCGCGAACAGCGGGTGCCAGCCCTGGGCCTCGCGCAGCGCGACCGGGATCTCGTGCGGCTCGGCCCGCACCTCCTGGAGGCAGACCACGTCCGCCGTGGTCTGGCCGAGCCAGCTGTCGAAGCCCTTGCGGGAGGCGGCGCGGATGCCGTTGACGTTGGCGGTGCTGATTGTGATCATCGCAGCGTTCTCCGGGGCGGGCGGTCAAGAGTTGGCGGACTCGGCTGCGCCCATTCTTGCGCGCGGCACCGACACTGCGGCGCGGGACGCGCGATCCGCCGGCCGATCAGTCGCAGATTCTGGATTCGACGAGGTGCTCGACGATGTCGTCCGGCCGGCTCTCGGCGGTGACCGGCACGCGGTACGGGCGCTCGTCGTCGGTCGGCGGCTCCAAATCGGCGAACTGGCTGTCGAGCAGTGAGGCCGGAAAGAAGTGGCCGCGACGCGAGGACAGCCGGGCTCGGATCGTCTGCTTATCAGCGTCGAGGTACACGAGCCGGACGTTCGGGCGGCCTTCGCGCAGCACGTCCCGGTAAGAGCGCTTGAGCGCGGAACAGCTGACGACGGCCGGCCGACCAGCAGCCGTGGATGCGTCTATCCACGCCGCGATGTTGGCCAGCCACGGGCGCCGGTCGTCATCGTCCAGCGGGTGCCCGGCGACCATCTTCGCCAGGTTCGCGTCCGGGTGGAAATCATCGGCTTCCGCGTACTGCCAGCCAAGGCGCTGTGCGAGCAGCGCGCCGATGGTGCTCTTGCCGCTTCCGGAGACCCCGGCGATCAGCAGGATGCACGGGTCCGCCGCGGCGGGGGAGGGGGCGCCGGAGGGCAGCGTCGTCACGCGGCTGATCTTAAGGCGTGGTGCTGGGCGCGGAGCGACATGGTCCGGCCACGGGCACGAGGTGCTGCCCGTGGCCGGAGTCATGACGGTGTAAGGAGCCGTGGTTGCAGTCAGGGAATCGTCGGCGGTTAGTGGCAGGCGACCCCGTTGACGGTGAACGACGTCGGGTTGGCGTTGCTGCTCGTGTACGTACCGGTGAAGCCGATCGTCACCGACGCGTTCGGAGCGAGCGTCGCGTTATACGGCTCGTTCGTTGCGGTAACCGCCTCGCCGGTCTGCGCGTACGTCGCGGTCCACATCTGGTTGATCTTCTGATCGCCGGGGAACGTCCACGCGAGCGTCCAGCCGTTGAGCGCCGAGGTGCCGGTGTTCGTCAGCGCCACCTGGCCCTGGAAGCCCCCGGACCAGCTGTTGGTCAGCGAGTACACGGCGTGGCAGGAGACAGCGGACGAGGACGGGGAACTGGACGCGGAAGCGCTCGGGGAGGCCGATCGCGAGCCCGAGGCCGACGCGCTCGGGCTGCCGGTGCCCCCGCCGGAGAGCGGGAATTGGACCCCGGCCAGCAGCGACTGCTTGGCGGCGCTGACCGGCGTCGGGTCGTAGCTGCCGTCCAGCAGCGCGAACGAGTCCTCGCCGTTGAGCGCCCAGTAGGTCCAGCTCAGCTTGTTCGCGCCGATGTACGAGACCAGCGAGGAGAACCACTGGCCCTGCGAACCCGGGGTCGAGTCGGACACGTCGGTGGCCCCGTTTCCGGTACCGAACTCGCCGACCCACAGCGGGGCGATGTTCTGCTGCGGGATATAGCCCCAGTACTGGTTCCACACCGCGTCCAGGCTCGCCGAGGTCGTGGCGGAGTTGAACCAGGCCTGTTGGAACAGGGCCGGCCCGTAGTCGTGCGCCGAGTAGACCACGTGGCCGGGCGAGTTGAGCACGACCGGGTACTTGGCCACGCCCTCCAGGTTGCCGCCCCACCAGGTGGTGTCGAAGCCGCCGGTGGCGCTGCTGTTCGGGTAGTTGCTGATGCCCTCGCAGAAGATCAGCGCGTTCGGGTTCACGGCGAGGATCGCGTTGCCGGCGTTCTGGTAGGCGAGCCGGATGTCGGTGTTCGGGTCGCCGCTGCCCCACGTCGCAGCGTTCGCATACGCGACGCCGGTGGGCGTGTGCGGTTCGTTGCGCAGGTCGAAGCCGATGACCGTGGAGTTGCCCGCGTACCGCTTGGCCAGCGTCACCCAGTCGTTGATCCAGGCGGAGTTGGGATACGCGCTGGTGTACCACAGGCCGTTCGCCTCGGCCGTCTCCCCGGCCTCGGAGCGGTGGTTGTCGATGATGACCTTCAGCCCGTCCTGCCCCGCGTAGCTGACGATCTTGTCCAGGATCTGCAGGTCGTTGAGGCCCACCAGGTCGGTGTTGATCGGGCCGCTGTTGTACTGGCTGAAGTTCTGCGGGATGACCGGCGTCTCGACCGCCTGGTTGGAGATCGGGATGCGGATCGTGTTGTATCCCAGCCGCTTGATGTCGTCGATCACGGCGTGGTAGTCCTGCGCCCACAGCCCGTGCGCGATCTCGTCCGGGGTCTCGAAGCCGTACCAGTTCACGCCCGCGATCTTGACCGCGTTGCCGTTCGAGTCGAGGATCTGGCTGCCGGAGGTGTGCCAGTACCCTGCTCCGACGGTTCCCGCCGCGCCGGCCGGCCGAGCCAGCGGGCCGAAGGCGATCAGCAGCGCCGAGAGCGCGGCCAGCACCGCGCCCACGGCCACCGCGGACAGCGCGGCCGGACGCCGCCGCAGTGCGCCCGTCATCGCGACGGGCCTCATCGTTGTGTGCATCGAACCGCTCCTAGGTGCCTCTTCCTGACCCGACGGCCAGCGCACTGACGCTACGAACCAGCCGCGCCTACTCCAAGGGAACGGAAAGGTGCGTATACGATCGCTGACGTCTGTGTGGGCTTTGAGCAGGGCGTTCGACGAAGTTCGACGCGGCGTCCTCGTGTAAGTTTCACAGGACATTGACGCTCTCGGCGCTGCGGCGCGACCATTCCGAAAACTGTGCTCCAACGTGGCGGAGGG
>NZ_DASRGV010000264.1:0-3240 GCF_035650855.1 Actinocrinis sp.
ACGCCGAGCAAGAACAGCGCGATCAGCGTCAGGTAGAACGCGCCGCCGAGCACAGCGCGCAGCACGCTGGGGTCGCCGATGCTGACGCCGTGTTTGCCGAGCATCGCCTGGCCGACGGTCAGGTCGGCGGCATCGCTGTGGTCAGGCATGCTTCCCATTGTCGCGGGGGCCAGAGTCGGGTGCGGTGATCCCGACGGCCTGAAGGTTTCGCGCGGCCGGGCTGGTCGGGTCGAACGGCTTCGCCGCGGTGAAGACGATCCGCACCTTCTCGGGCGTGATGACCTCCACATCGCGGGTATTCCAGGGAGTGTCGCGCGGGTCACTGACCGAGCCCGAGCCGGCCGGGGATGCTGAAGAGTTCGAAGAAGCCCAGCCCGCGAGTCCAGAAATTCACTGACGCGGCCAAGTCGCTCGTCGGGATGGTCAAGAATGCGGGCATGCCGTATATGCCCCGGAACGGTTCTGGCGCGACTGCGTCAGGACCGGCGGCGGGGACCGGGCTCATCTCGAATGCGTTGTAGTAATCGCTCACGCGCCCAACCCTCGACCCTGACGCGACGTGAGGGTCAAGCGCACGTCGGCGACGCCCGCCTCACCCGCCCGGCGCCGCGGTCGACTCACGAACCACCAGGTCGGTCGCGAGTGACACGTGGGTGGACTCCGGCTCCTCGTTGCGGATCAGCTGGATCAGCGTCCTGACCGCCCGCTCCCCCATCGTCTGGATCGGCTGGTTCACGGTGGTCAGCCGGGGCGTGCAGAGGACTGACTCCGGGATGTTGTCGAAGCCGACCACCGACAGGTCCTGCGGGACGCGCAGCCCGAGTTCGCGCGCCACCGAGATGGTCGCGATGGCGCTGACGTCGTTGGCCGCGAAGACCGCGGTGGGCCGGTCCGGCCGGTCCAGCAGCGCGCGGGCCGCGTCTGCCGAAACCTGCGCGACGTAGCCGCCGACCAGGATCAGGCCCTCGTCGACCGGCACGCCGGCCGCGGCCATCGCCCGCCGGAAGCCCTGCTCGCGCAGCTTCGCCGACTCCAGGTCGGGCCGGCCGCCGAGCAGCGCGATCCGCCGGTGGCCGAGCGCGATCAGGTGCTCGGTGGCCAGCGCGCCGCCGTGCAGGTTCTCCGAGTCGATCGTCGGCACGTCGTGCGAACCGGTGTGCGGGTCCACCGCGACCACCGGCGCGTCGGACTGCACCTCGACGACCGTCGGGGTGACCAGGATCGCGCCGTCCACGAGCGTGCCGTTCAGCCGTGACAGGTATCGACGCTCCCAGCCCACGTGCTCTGACATGCGGTCGGACACGCGGCCGCCCGCGCTGTAGATCACCAGCTCATACCCGGTGTTCCGGATCGCCGCCGCGATGCCCTTCAGCAGTTCCGTGCTGAACGGTTCCAGGTCGGTGACCAGCACGCCGATCACGTTGGTGCGGTGGTTGCGCAGGCTTTGCGCCACCAGGCTGGCCTCGTAGCCGAGCTCGTCGATGACGTCTTGCACCCGCCGCACCGTCGCCGCGGCGACGCCGTACCGCCGATTGATGACCTTGGACACCGTCGCGACGGACACTCCGGCGCGTTCGGCGACGTCGCGGATGGTGACCCGCGTACTCGGCTGCCACACGCCGCCACCCTAGTCATGAAAAACGTTATCGACAACGATTGACAACCCCCCGGCCGGGCGCGCAAACTCGGGTCGTTTCCCGGCTCCGCTCGGCGCCGGGCGACCTCAGCGTCCGCATCCGAGCCGATCCGGCGCGGTCCGACCACCTACCCGACCGAGCCCGGCTCGCCGGGTCGAAGCGCGGACCGGCTCCGGACCACACCGAGGCGGCCACACCACGAGTTCCATCCGCAGCAGCACGAACCACCAGCCCGGCCGGCCGCGGTCCAACGGCCCGGCGGGGCGGGCTCAAACCCGATCTCGAGACGTATCAGGGGTTTCCACGATGGTGAGGAAAACGCGCGGCGCGACGGTAGTCGCGATCGGCTTGGGCGTCACACTGGCTGCGGCCGGCTGCGCCGGCGGCAGCTCCGGCGGCGGCGGCTCGACCGGCGGCAAGGTCACGGTGACCTTCTGGGAGAACGCGACCAACGGCCCGGACGGCATGACGTTCTTCAACAACGCCGCGAAGCAGTTCGAAGCGGCGCACCCGAACGTCACCATCCAGTACCAGACCATCCAGAACGAGAACCTCGACGGCAAGCTGCAGACCGCCCTCAACGCGAACAACGCGCCGGACATCTTCCTGCAGCGCGGCGGCGGAAAGCTGCAGGCCGAGGTCGACGCCGGCCAGTTGCAGGCGATGAACCTGAGCGCCGCGGACCAGGCGAACGCCGGGGCGTCGGCACTGAGCGCCGAGACGATCAACGGCCAGGTCTACGGGATGCCGTTCGACACGCAGCCCGAGGGCATCTACTACAGCAAGAACCTCTTCCAGCAGGCCGGCATCACCTCGACGCCGACGACCATCGACGAGCTTGAGACCGATGTCGCGAAGCTGAAGGCGATCCACGTCGCGCCGATCGCGGTCGGCGCCAAGGACGCCTGGCCGGCCGCGCACTGGTACTACAACTTCGCGCTGCGCGAGTGCAGCCAGAGCACCATGGCGAGCACCACCAAGTCGCTCAAGTTCACCGACCCGTGCTGGACCAAGGCCGGCACCGACCTGTCCGCGTTCCTGAAGGTCAACCCGTTCCAGAACGGCTTCCTCACGACCGCGGCGCAGCAGGGCGCCGGCTCGTCGGCGGGCCAGATCGCCAACCACAAGGCCGCCATGGAGCTGATGGGCAGCTGGGACCCCGGAGTGATCAGCAGCCTGACTCCGGACCAGAAGCCGCTGCCCGACCTGGGCTGGTTCCCCTTCCCCGCCGTGTCCGGCGGCCAGGGCGACGCGAGCGCCATCGTGGGCGGCAACACCGCGTTCTCGCTGTCCAAGAACGCGCCGAAGGAGGCCTTCCAGTACCTGGAGTTCCTGCTGACCAAGGACCAGCAGGAGGCCTACGCCAAGGCCTTCCAGTCGATCCCGGTGAACCAGCAGGCCCAGGACGTCGTCACCGCGCCCTACAACATCTCGGCGCTGCAGGCGGCGAATAAGGCAGCTTACTCGATAACCTTCCTCGACACGCTGTTCGGCCTGAACGTCGGCAACGCCATGAACGCCGCTGTGGTGAATCTGATGGCCGGCAAGGGCAGCGCCGCCGACATCGTCTCGCAGACCAACGCCGCCGCCGCGAGAGGCTAAG
>NZ_DASRGV010000265.1:0-33382 GCF_035650855.1 Actinocrinis sp.
CTCGTCGTGCTCCCGGCGCTGGTCATGTCCCCCGTGCTCCTCACCTGTGCGACTCGAGGTGCTTGCGATGCACCCACTTCGGCAGTCCCGGTGCCTCCAGGAACCCCTCGGCGCGCGCCGAGGCGATGCCGATGCGCAGCAGGTCCGCGCTCTTCTCGAAGAGCAGGAACCTTGGTTCCCAGATGGGCCGGTACTTCGCGTTGGCCCGGTACAGCGACTCGATCTGCCACCAGCGCGAGAAGAACAGCAGCACCGCCCGCCACAGCCGCAGCACCGGCCCGGCGCCGAGCCGCGAGCCGCGCTCGAAGACCGCGCGGAACATGGCGAAGTTCAGCGACATCCGCTCCACGCCGACCTCGCCGGCCCGCAGGATCAGCTCGATCACCATGTACTCGATCACGCCGTTGTCTGACGCCTTGTCACGGCGCATGAGGTCCAGCGACAGGCCGTTCTTTCCCCACGGCACATACGACAGCAGCGCGCACAGCCGGCCCTCGAAATCGTGGCACTCGACCATGACGCAGCGTCCGTCCGCGGGATCACCCAACCGTCCGAGCGCCATGGAGAAGCCGCGTTCACTCGCTCCGTACCGCCACTGGTCCGACGCCTTGATCAGCGCCGCGAACTCGTCCGGATCGATGTCCTCGTGTCGCCGGATGCGTACCGTGTACCCGCCGCGCTTGACCCGGTTGTACGCCTGCCGCACTACACGCATCGCCCGGCCTTCGAGGGTGAAGTCTGCGACCTCGACCACCGCCTCATCGCCGAGTTCGAGTGCGGTCAGACCGTGCCGCTGGAAGATCGTCCCGGCTTCCTCGCTCGCCCCGGCCACCGCAGGTGTCCACGCGTGCTGATACGCCTCGTTGAGCCATGAGTCGATAGCGCCGGGCCACGCTTCCGGGTCGCCGAGAGGGTCGCCGGACGCCAGCGATACGCCGCCGACGACGCGGTACGCGATCGCGGCCTTACCCGTGGGGGAGAAGACGACTGCCTTGTCGCGGCGCAGCGCGAAGTACCCGAGCGAGTCGCGGTCGCCGTGCTTGTCCAACAGCGCGCGCAGCCGCTCCTCGTCCTCAGGCGAGTGCAGCCAGCGGCCGCGGGGCGAGCGGAACAGCGCGTACAGCACCAGCAGGAACAGCGCGAGGCTCATCAGGTTGATGATGATGCCGATCCAGTGCGGTACGACCAGGCCGTCCGGCGCCTCATCGTCCCCGGCCAGCGTGGCCACCCGCGCCAGCGTGAAGCTGATCCGGTCCGCCACCGTGGACCGGCCGACCGTGCCGAACGCGCTGACCAGCAGCACGCCGACGGACACCGCCACCGCTCCGCCGCCGAGCAGCACTGCAGCCGCGAGCTTCGGATTGTTCCGGTCGCCCTTCGCGTAGAACTCGCGGCGGCCGAACAGCAGCGCCAGCCACATTAGCGTGGTGACCACCGTGGAAAACCAGTTGAACGGATGAGCGCGGAACTCCGCGAAGCAGAGCGCGTAGATGTACAGCGCGGCGGTCGGCGTCAGCAGGATCAGGTTGAAGATCCACGCGGCGCGCTTGCGGCGGCCCAGCGTGATGGCCAGGAACGCGGTGAACGCCGCCGAGGAGTACCCCGCGGTCATCGTGTAGGGCGTGAAGTAGTCGCCCGAGTTGTGCTGGCGCACCGTGTTGCCGAAGGACACGAAGATCGCGCCGAGCAGATTCAGCCAGGCGGCGATGCGCAGATACCAGACCGCGTAAGTCATGGACGGCTTGCGCAACCTGCCGCTCATCAGCCCCTTGCCGTCGGCTGCGGCCTGCAGGGGCCCCTTTCGGCCGGTCGAGCGCTCTGCCGTGCTCGCTGCCATCCGCCGCTCGCGTCCCTTCGATGCCCGATTCGTCCCCTCCATCCTGGCGGACGAGGGGCATGGGACGCGAACTCCGGTTCACGCGCCGCCGCGTCCGCCCGGCCGTGGCGGGGCCGGGCGAACGCGACGGCGGAACCCGCCGTCAGCCTGGTCAGTCCAGCGACTTCCAGGTGATCGAGAACGAGGTCCCTCCGGACAAGGACGAGGTGCTGGCCTGAGTGGTTCCGGACGAGTCCACGATGTCGATGCTGTCGTAGCTCGTGCCGCCCAGCGCGGAGCCGTTGACCGTCGAGCCGGTGAAGTTCACCTTGCCGAAGTCGGCCAGCGGGAGCACGCCGCCGCTGTAGGGCGCCTCGGCGATGATCTCGGCCGAGGCGCGCGACAGGCCGCTCTGGGTCTTGGTGGTGGTCTTGGTCCAGCCCTCGGTGCTGTTCTTGAGCACCAGCTGGTACCGGTTCGAGCCCAGGTACGAGACCGTGGCGGTGAAGTGGTCGCCGGGGCGCACGGTGTTGCTGTAGTTCACCGGGTAGGCCGGGTACATCTCGTACCAGGACGAGTAGTACGCGGTGCCGCCGGAGCAGTCAGCCTCGGTGCCGGTCTGCTCGACCGAGCTGGACGAGTAGCCGTCGAGGCCGACCCAGAAGCTGGAGTAGCCGTCGCCCGCGGAGCAGTTCACCGAGGGCTGCACCCACGACGCGGAGACGCTGGTGTACGTCGAGCCGTGCGCGGCGTAACCGGCCCAGTTGGTGCTGCTGGTGGTGGCGTTGGTGCCGTGGGTGTGCAGGAAGAGCGGCTGGCTGCCGTGCACGTGCTGCATGGGCGCGTTCAGCAGCGGGGCCGCGACAGCGGCCGGTGCGGTGGCGGCGGGCAGGGCGAGCGGCGTGACAGCGAGCGCCGCGGTGCCTATGGAACGGATAGCGCGGTGGAACACGGACAGATCTCCTTGGTGCAGCCCGCGATCGCGGGCGTGTGTGGGTACAAAGCCGCCGTAAGCGTTCGCCCCGGTGGGTGGGGGGCGACGGGCGGTCGAGTGGGTGATCCGGTAGCGCTACCGTGATCACGACGCTAATGATCGGAGCACAGCGCGGCAAGGCGGCCCGGGAAAATCGTTGGTAAAGGCTCTCGCATGCCGTCGGTCCGTACCCGGCGCCCCCGTTGCGGTGATCGCGGTGCCAGGATGGGGCCATGCAACTGCGCATCTTCACCGAACCCCAGCAGGGCGCTTCCTACGACACGCAACTCGCCGTCGCCAGGGCGGCCGAGGACCTGGGCTTCGACGCCTTCTTCCGCTCGGACCATTACCTGAAGATGGGCGAGGTCTCCGGGCTGCCCGGACCGACCGACGCCTGGATCACGCTGGCCGGCCTGGCCCGCGAGACCTCCCGCATCCGCCTGGGCACGCTGGTGTCCCCCGCGACCTTCCGGCTGCCGGGCCCGCTGGCGATCCAGGTCGCGCAGGTGGACCAGATGTCCGGCGGCCGGGCCGAGCTCGGCCTCGGCACCGGCTGGTTCGGCCAGGAGCACACCGCGTACGGCATCCCCTTCCCTGACAAGCGCTTCGACCTGCTCGAGGAGCAGCTCGCCATCGTCACCGGGCTGTGGGACACCCCCGAGGGCGAGACCTACTCGTTCCAGGGCAAGGCGTATCAGCTGGAGGACTCGCCCGCGCTGCCCAAGCCGGCGCAGCGGCCGCACCCGCCGATCATCGTGGGCGGCGGCGGCCCCAAGCGCACTCCGCGCCTGGCCGCGCAGTACGCCGACGAGTTCAACGTCGGCTTCCGGACCTTCGAGGAGACGGTCGAGGGGTTCGAGCGGGTGCGCGCCGCGGCGGCCGAGCTGGGCCGCGACCCGGGCTCGATCATCCTCTCGATCGCCAGCACCACCGTGGTCGGCAAGGACGACGCCGAGGTGGCGCGCCGGGCCGAGGCCAGCGGCGTCTCCCTCGACTGGCTGCGGACTAACGGCTACGCCGGTTCCCCCTCCCAGGTGGTCGACACCCTGGGCCGCTTCGCGCAGGCGGGCGCGACCCGCGTCTACCTCCAGATCCAGGACATGTCCGACCTCGACCACCTGGAGCTCATCGCCGCCCAGGTGGCGCCGCAGCTGAGCTGACCCCGGCCGCCCTACCGACGCCGACAACCGTTGTCATTGTCATATCTCAATATGCTGTTTTACCGGCTATGCTGGCGCCATGGGTGAGCAGGGGCACGGCCACGAGCACGACCACGGCGCGGCGGTCTCGGCGGATTCCGACCGCCGCTATCTGACCGCCGCGCTCGGCCTGATCCTCGCGTTCATGGCCGCGGAGGTCGCCGTCGGCCTCGCCTCCCGCTCCCTCGCCCTGGTCTCCGACGCCGGCCACATGCTCACCGACGCCGCCTCGCTCGGCCTCGCGCTGTTCGCGATGCGGCTGGCGGCGCGCCCGGCCAGCGGGCCGTGGACCTACGGGCTGCGCCGCGCCGAGATCCTCTCCGCGCAGGCCAACGGGATCACGCTGCTCGTGCTCGTGGTCGTCTTCACCTATGCGGCGGTGCGCCGGCTGATCGAGCCGCCGAACGTGGCCGGCGGACCGGTCACCGCCACCGCGCTCGTCGGCATCGCGATCAACGCCGCGGCGGCGCTGCTCATCAGCCGGGCCAACCGGACGAGCCTGAACGTCGAGGGCGCGTTCCAGCACATCCTGAGCGACGCCTGGGCGTTCCTCGCCACCGCCGTGTCCGGGATCGTGGTGCTGACCACCGGCTTCGACCGCGCCGACGCGATCGCCTCGCTCTTCGTCGCGGCCCTGATGGCGCGGGCCGGATACCGGCTGGTGCGCGACTCGTGGCGGATCTTCCTGGAAGGCGCCCCGGCCGGCCTCGACCCGGCCGCGGTCGGCGCCGCGATGGCCTCGGACCCGCAGGTCTCCGAGGTGCACGACCTGCACATCTGGACCATCACCTCGGGCTTCGCGGCCCTTTCCGCCCACGTCCTCGTGGTCCCGGGGCAGGACTGCCATGCGGTACGCGGCCGGCTGCAGGAGTTGCTGCGCGAGCAGTACGGGATCAAGCACACCACGCTTCAGGCGGACCACGCGCCGGAGGCCCTGCTCACGATCGAGCGCACTCCGCCGCGCGGCGAACACCGCTAGCCAACCTGCCGGATGGCCGATCGGCCTGGCAGCCACCGTGGCTTGAGCGCGGCCCTGACGTGGTTGTGTGCGATGGAATGCACATCCGACTAATGTCACGGCTAAGTAACGCTTGCGTGGAGGTCTTGTTCACGCGGCTGGTCTGGGAGAAAGTCGCAATGCCGGGTGGATCGGGGCTCTCGCCCGAAACCTCCCGGCGACCGGCTTTTAGACCGGTGTGTGCCGCCGCCGGCCGGTTCGCCCGCCGCGGTCGCGCAGACCAGCGCAGCAGAGAGGGCGGATAGCTGATGGATCGCCACGGACGCCCGCCGGCCTCGGACGTCGAGGCCTGGCTCGCGCAGGAGTTGTCGTTCCTCTATGCGGTGGAACGCAAGATCCTGCGCCGCGCCGCGCTGGCGAGACGCAGCCGCTGGCTGTGCGCCGCACTGCTCGCCGCCGGCGTCTGCTGCTCCGTTTGGGCGCTGGTCGGCACCATGGGCAAGAGCTGACTGAGACTCCGGTCGTCCGCGGGCCGTACGGAAGTGACGCGGCGACAGAGCCGATGGCCCACCCGAACTAACCCGCGACAGCGTCTTGACCAGCGTCCGGGTGACAAGGCCCGAGGATTGGGACGACCGGCTGAGCCGCTGATCGGTCCGCTCCGGTGATCCTTCGTCAGATTGTCACCCGTACGGGCTCCTGACAGGCCCCGGATGCTTCCAATAAGGTCTCGGGGCGGGACGGCGATACTTGATCGGCCAGGTGCCGGGCCACATGGCACCGGTCGGAGCGGGTCCGTCATCCCGAGCGCAGAACTTGTTCCACGCGTTGATCGCCGTTTCGCGATAGGCTGACGGCGGCCAATGCGAGCCACAGAACTTCGCCTCATCGCGAGGTGAGGGCGGCTCGTTTGTGGGGAACATTCTGCACAGCAGTTGCGGACGCCTCGTGCATCCGCACGGACCGATCGCGAGATTGGCCCGGTTGTGTGGTTGCGTTGGCCTGATAAGTGAATATACAGACAAGTACGACTCGCGAAGGCGACACAGCGACGGATCGCTGGGTCGGCAGCTACGGGACAAGGCCGCTGGGGAAGGCGCACCTCGTCCACCGATCGCCGACCGAAGGAGACACCGCCGTGCCTACTCGTGGAGTCCTGTACATCCACTCCGCGCCCCGCGCGCTGTGCCCGCACGTCGAGTGGGCGGTCGCGGGAGTCCTGGGCGTGCGCGTGAGCCTGGACTGGGCGCGGCAGCCCGCCGCGCCGTCGACCTGGCGCGCCGAGCTGCCGTGGACCGCGGAGCCCGGCACCGCGACCAGGCTTGCTTCCGCGCTGCGCGGCTGGCAGCTGCTGCGCTTCGAGGTGACCGAGGAACCTTCGGTCGGCGCCGAGGGCGAGCGCTACTCCTCGACCCCGGACCTCGGGGTGTTCCACGCCGTGACCGGAGTGCACGGCGACATCATGATCTCCGAGGACCGGCTGCGGGCCGCGATGCTGCGCGCCGGGCGCGGCGGCGATCTGGAGGCCGAGCTGCAGAACCTGCTCGGCAAGCCCTGGGACGACGAGCTCGAACCCTTCCGCTGCGCCGGCGACGGAGCGCCGGTGCGCTGGCTGCATCAGGTGGTGTAGTAAGGGGGCGGCCCCGCACGGTGGAGCGGGCCGCCTCAGGTATGCCTTCGGTCAGTCGACGTCAGAGCCCGGTCATTCCTCGTGGAGGAGCGACCGGGCTCTGACGGTCTTTCGGGTCCCACGGTCGGCTCAACCGAGTCGACCAGGTCGATCAAGCCCAGCTCAGCCAAGGGCCGCGTTGTGCAGCACGACCCAGCCGTCGCTCTGGAAGACGACCCGGTAACCGGCCGACTCGAGCCGCTGCACCTCTGCCTGCTGCGCCGCCACGTTCTTGAACGGATAAGAGGTCCGCTGCACGTCCGCGAGCACCCATGGCGGCGGTGGATAGTTCCGGTCTCCGGGCGGAACCCACATCACGACCTTATCCCGGCTGAGCAGCTGCGGGCCGACCTGCGTCGCCGAGGCGACATACGCGTTGTCCGGGATCTTTGACGCGGCCTGCTTCGCGGCCACCACGCTCGGATTCGAGACGTCCCAGAACGACGCCTGCGTCATGTGGTGCATCGGGTAGCGGTCGAACGTCGACCACGCGTATATGGCGACGTACATCGCGAACGCTGTCATCAGCGCGCTGCGGACAAACGGCCCGCGCCTCGCGACCCGAACGCTCAGACGGGCGGAGGTCAGCCAGCGGGAGACCCGCAGCGCCCCGTCGACGCCCGCACAGAAGATGATCGGCACCAGGAACGCGTTGTAGTGGTACGGCATCACCCAGTACAGCTGATTGACTGACAGGAACCGCTCCATCACTAGCGGCACGGCCATCAGGCTCAGCGGCGAGAGCAGGCACAGCCCGAGCACCGGCCACAGCAGCATCTCAAGCGTCTGCCGCTTGTAATGCGAGTTGAACAGCGTCCCGAAGGTGTTGCCCGGATCGCCCAGCATCGCGTGGATCGCCGCGGACTGGGTCGGGCCGAACTCGGTGTAGGTGAAGTTCCGGTTCGGGCTGCCGCCGGCCGCCGGCAGGAGCACCTGCGCCACCAGCCAGACCATGCCGATGCCGACCGGCACGAGGGCGAGGAACCACGCCCGGTCGCGCCGCCGCACCGTGTCCAGCACCAGCCGCGGCCGCCGCAGCGCCCGCGGCAGCCAGCGCGCCCAGTCCCGCGCCGTCGCGTCCTTGGTGGCGAGGTAGAGCCCGAAGATCGCGACGACGAAGCCCATGTCGTCCTTGACGCCGAGCAGCAGCAGGCTGATCAGCGCGGCCTGCCGCAGCCGCCCGGCCTGCGCCCGCTCGATCATCCACATCAGGATCGGCAGTTCCAGGAAGACCTCGTGGAACTCGAACCACAGCGCCATCTGCAGCGGCCAGGTCACCCCGTAGCCGATGACGACCAGGTAGGCGGACAGGTTCGCGGCCGGCGAGCCGAAGCGCCCCGAGTTGCGCACCGCCCGCCGCACGAAGAGCCACAGCGGGATGATCGGCAGCGCGGTCAGCACGGCGGTCTCGACCAGCAGCGTCTCGGGGCCGTCGTGGATCCAGTAGAAGGGGGCCATCAGCGCGAGCAGCGGGGTGAAATGGTCGGCCAGCTGCAGCTTCCCGGCGTCGGCCGCGCCGTGCAGTCCGACGAAGGGGGAGTGCGGCCCCATGAAGTGCGCGTAGCCCGAGATGGCCTGGTCGTACTCGCCGACGTCGGCGAGCCCGTCCTGCAGCGTCGAGTGCAGGATGAGCAGGTAGGTCGAGTACAGCGCCGCGTAGAGCGAGACGATCGCGCCGACGCCGAGCACATGCGGCCAGCGGCGGGGCGGGGCCTCGAGCCCGCCGTTCGGCGCGGCCTCGCCTCCGACGGCTGCTGGGGTACTCGCGACGGCGGTCAAGGCCGGCTCACCACTCCTGTGTCCCGGGGTCGGTTCTCGGATCGCGGTTCGATCCGCGGGCCTTCGCCGACCGACCCTACCGTGAGACGCCGTGAACCCGGGCTTTGGATCTCAGTACCTGCTGCCGTGCTCGTCGTCCTCGCCCTTGAGGATCTGCCGGCCACGTTCGGCCATGGTCTCGGCGACGGCCGGAGTCACTCCGATCCGCTCGGCCAGTTCGGGATAGGTGATGCGGTCGAAGCGGCGCGGGTCGGTCAGCTCCGCCGCGGCGATGGCCTGATACGCGCCGGCGCGATCGGCGGCCGCGCGGAACGCCGAGTGCAGGTCGGTGGCGCGCTCAAGCAACTCCGCGGCGTCGGTGATGTCGTCCAGCCCGAAGAACCGGTTGTCCTGCGGCTCCTCGGCGGCCGGCTCGTACAGCAGCGGCACGGGGCGCGTGCGGGGTTGCTCCTTCACCGGGACAGTTTCTCACGGTGCACCTGCGTCATGTCAGCCTCAATGGAACGAATCAAGCAGCGTGGGCACCGATTCCGGCGCATCCAGCAGCACATCCGCGTGCTCGGCGAGCGCCGCCCCGCGGCCTTCCGCCGTGCCGACCGCCACCCGCACCGCGTGGAATCCGGGCTGCTCGGCGGCGAGCTTGTCCAGGGCGGCGAAGGCGGGCAGGTCGCCGAGATCGTCCCCGAAATACCAGGCCCCGGCCAGGCCGGCGGCCTCGCGCAGCACGACCGCTCCCTTGTCGGTGTCCAGCGGAGGCTTGAGCTCCACGACCATCCGGCCGTGCTGAAGCCGCAGGCCGTACGCCTCGGCGTGCAGCGTGGCCCAGGCCTCGATGCCCGGTTCGAGCGAGGGGTCGGTGCGGAAGTGCAGCGCGCAGGACAGCCGCTTGTCCTCGATCAGCGCGCCGGGAAACGCTTCGCGGGCCTCGGCGACGACGCGCGCGATCACCGGCGCGTACGGTTCGGCCTCCGGCGCCGTGGTGACCGTCGCGCCGCCGTCCGGCGAGTATTCGAGGCCGTAGAGGCCGTGCAGACGCAGGCCCCGGACACCGCCGAACCGCTCGGCGAGGAAGGCGACCGGCCGGGCCGAGACGATGGCGGTCACGCGGGCGTTCGCGGCGAGCGCGGCGAGCGCGTCGACCCCGCCCGGGACCGGCTGCACCGACTCGGGGTCCTGCTGGATCGGCGAGAGCGTCCCGTCGAAATCGAAGAAGAACCCGTATTCGCTCAGCCGGGCGGCCGTGCGGGTCACCTGCGCGTCGGCGCCGGCCGCGCTCTTCGGTGCTTCAGCCGCGTCCTGCGGTGCGTTCTCATCCATGGTCACCCGTCCAACCTGCCCGAGTCCGATACCTGCCGCAACCGCGTCGTCGCGCACCGACGCGTCAGGCGGCCGTCGCTTCGGTCCTGCGGGAATCCCGGCGGGAACGCGGTCAGCGCAGGTCGCGCAGCGCGAGTGCGGTAAGAAGCAGCGCGACGCCGCGCGGCGTGGCCGGGTTGAGCCCGGTGAGTTCGGTCACCCTGGCCAACCGGTTGTCCACGGTGTTCGGGTGCAGTCCGAGACGGCCCGCGGTGCGCCGCCGGTCATACCCCTCCTCCAGGAAAACCCGGACCGTGTGCAGCAGATCGGGCCGATCGGCCAGCGGGTCAAGCAGGGCGCCGAGCCGAGCGGAACTCTCGTTGGGCCGGGTCAGGTGATACTCCAGCAGCACGTCTTCCAGCGCGTAGATCCCCGGCGGGCGGCCGAGCCCGCGCACCAGCCGCAGGATCTCGCCCGCGGTGCGCGCGGCGGAACTTATCTGCTCGGGCTGCTCGGCGAACGCCATCGCGATCCGTATCCCGCCGCCCCAGGCCTCGGCGAGCCGGCGGACGAGTTCATCAGAGATCGACGACACCGTGGCGCTGGTCGCGGCGTCGCCGGTGGATCGCGGCACGAGCACGTGGCCGCCGGTTCCCTCCAGCAGCGCGGGGATCGGCGCGCCGAAGTACACGTCGATGGCCTCGTGCAGCCGATGCAGCCGCCGATGCACCGCGGACTGCCTTAGTTCGGCCTGTTCCAGCGGCAGCGGCTCGGCGCCGGACCCCTTCTCGGCGCGGCTGAGCCCCAGGGCCAGCACGGTGGCGCCCTTCGCGAGGCCGAACTCCTCAAGCGCCGTCGGATCCTCAGGAGCCACGCCCGCGATCAGGTCGCGCACCAGCTCGCGGCGGCGGTCCCGGCGCGCCGAACCGAGCAGCTCGAGCTCCTCCTGATAGGCCTGCGCGACCTCGTCGATCGCCTCGTCCTGGGTGGCGAGCAGCAGCCGGGCGAGCTCCGGCAACGCGGCCGTCTCCTCGGGGCGTGCGGTGCGGCAGAGTTCTTCGAACACCACGCGCGCGGAAATCGTGTACGTGCGCAGCAGGATCGGCAGCGGCATTCCCTCCTCCGCACGGTGCGCGGCGCGCCGCCGAAACACCGCCCTGGCGTTTTGCACCGCGGCCTCCGCGCCCTGAACGCGCCGCAGGAAGGTCAGCACCGCCAGTCGCGCCGCCTCGGCGACGTCGGCGCTGCGCAGCGACGGATAGTCGGGCAGCTGGACGGCCCACTCCGCGGCCATGCGCTGCACGAACGCGTCGACCAGCGGCTCGCACCGGCCGGCCAGCCCGCGTGCGGGCGCGGAGGCTGGGAAGCACGGCTCGGCGTCGGCAGTTGAACGCGATGGCATGACCGATCCGCCAATCGATCCGGGTTGCTCGGCATTGACGACGAGGGCGGCGACCGCTCGAACCGGCCGAGCGTCACAGACCTCGTACTCATAGTGTGCCAAGAGGCCGCCGGGATCGGCAGGGTGGCCCCCGGGGACCGGGGCCGGGCTCAGGAGATGGCTCGCAGCGCAGCCTGCGCGGCGCGGGAGCGCAGCAGTTCGGCGAACGTGGTGCGGCCGTGGCAGACCTCTGCGAACGCGCGCCAGGCGACCGGCAGCGTGGTGACCGCGGCGTGGAAGAAGCCGGGCCGTTTCTCGAACGCCGCGAGCAGCCGCTCACCGGCCGCCATCTCGGCGCCGAGCAGTGCCTCGATCCGGTCGCGGTACTCGGCCGCGGCCTCCTCGACACTGCGCTCACCGGCCGGCTGCGGAACGGTGGCCATCCGGGCCGCGGCCTCCCCGGCCAGCCGCCCCGAGCGCAGCGCGTAGGAAATGCCTTCGCGCGTCCACGGATCCAGCAGGCCCGCCGCGTCGCCCGCCACCAGCACCCGGCCGCGCGACAGCGGCGAGTCCGCGGTGCGGCACCGCGTCAGGTGCCCGGAGTCCTGGGCCGCCGGGAATTCGGCCAGGCCCAGCCGCTCGACGAAGTCGCGGTAATACGCGCGCGTCTCCTCGCCCCCGCCGCGCGCCGCGATGACGCCGACGGTCAGCGTGTCGCCCTTGGGGAAGACCCACCCGTACGAACCGCGCACCGGGCCCCAGTCGATCAGCACCCGTCCGGCCCAGCGCGCCGCCACTTCCGGCGGCACCGGGATCTCCGCCTCCAGGCCCAGGTCCACCTGACGGCAGGTCACGCCGACGTGGCGCGCCACCCGGCTGGCCGAACCGTCCGCGCCGACTACCGCGCGGGCGCTCACTTGGGAGCCGTCCGCGAGCGTCAGCAGCACGGTTCCGTCCGCCAGCCGCGCCGCTCTGTCTTTCGTGCTCTTTCCGGTCGCCTCGGCCTGTTCGACGCCGGTCACCACGGCGCCCTCGCGCAGCTGCGCTCCGGCCTCGACCGCGGCCTTGACCAGCGCGTGGTCGAAATCGGTCCGGTTGACCAGCGCCAGCATGCCGCCGTCCCGGTCCCGCTTGGTGCGCTCGCGGCGCCCCTGCTGGGTGAAGGTGATGGCGTCGATCCGCTGCCGCACCGGCAGTTCGAAGCCCTCGGGCAGCGCCGCGCGGGACAGGCCGATCAGCCCGCCGCCGCAGGTCTTGTACCGGGGGAAGGCCGCCCGCTCCAGCAGCACCACCCGCGCCCCGGCCCGGGCCGCCTCCCGGGCGGCGCTCGCCCCCGCCGGGCCTGCGCCGACCACCGCCACGTCCCAAACGGCGTCCGGAACCCCCGCGGATTCGCCGGCCTTCGCAGGGCTCGCAACCGTCGCGGATTCCCGTACGGCTCCGGATTGCCCGGCGCCGCGGGATTCGGCGACGGCCCCTGATTCGCGCCCGGCGCCCGATTCATGAGCAGTACTCGTTTCGGGTGCCGCGGCCGAAAACGGGTTGACGCCATCCGGCCGTACAGCGGCCTCGAACGGGTGATGGGAATCCGGCGCGTCCACGGGAGAACTGATCACGGCTCACCAGCGTAACCCGCCCGGAGCTGGGCTCCTCGGGTGACCGGACGGCTCGGGTCTGACAACGATTCGGCCACGATGTGCTCGGACGTTGGTCCACGCGGTTGAAGCTGTTGTCACGGCTGCATGAACAACCACATACAGCGAGTATGGGATGATCAAGACAACAACCGCCTTGGAACTCGGAGAGGTACGGGTTCCATCACAGTTCGGACACACATTGCCGCACGGGTGTTCCGCCGGGAAGCAACGCCGAGGATTGTTCTCCCAGACGGGGCATGGTAGGAATTCCCGCGATCAGGGACGGCGCGGACCGCAGAATCCGTTGCTCCGGGCGCCCTGGCCTGCGTAATTTGGCCGTCGCCCACCCCGATTACGGGATTTGTCCCATCATGTCGCACAATCGGATCACATCCGACGAATGTGGCTTGCAGTACCACCCCGGTCCGGCAGGCTCGGGGTAAGCACGTAAGATCCCGCGTACCGCTCACCAAAACCTGGTCCCGACGGGTTCCACCGCGAACGACGAGGACGTCATACCACGATGACTGTGCCGAACACGGCGGCCGACGAAGCCGCCGAAGTGGGTATACCGGCGATCCCGGGAAACCCGATCGAGGGTCGATCCCTAGGCCGTATCGCCTGGGACCGGCTCAAGCGCGACAAGGTCGCAATGGTCAGCGGCTCGTTCATCGTGCTGCTGATTCTGCTGGCGATCTTCGCGAACGTCATCAATCACGCGATGGGCCTCGATCCCAACCAGTTCAACGGCAACCTGGTCGACCCGGGTTCCCTGCTGCCCTACGGTTCGCACGGCGGGATGAGCCTCGCCCACCCCTTCGGCCTCGAGCCCGTCAACGGCCGCGACCTGTTCGCCCGCATCGTCATCGGCGTGCGGCCCAGCCTCATCGTGGCGCTGGCCGCGACCGCGCTGCAGATGGTCTTCGGCATCATCATCGGCTCCGTGGCCGGCTACTTCGGCGGCTGGACCGACGGGATCCTCTCCCGGATCACCGACGTGTTCCTCGCCTTCCCGATCCTGATCTTCCTGATCGCCATCGGCTCGATCATCCCCAGCCAGGCCTTCGGCCTCGGCGCCTACGGCGTGCACCTGGTGGTCATGATCGCCGTCATCGGCATCTTCAGCTGGGCGTATCAGGCCCGGCTCATCCGGGGCCTGGTGCTCTCGCTGCGCGACCGCGAGTTCGTCGACGCCGCCCGCGTGCTGGGCGCGCGCCCGAGCCGGATCATCTTCCGCGAGATCCTGCCCAACCTGGCCAGCCCGATCCTGGTGTACACCTCGCTGGCGATCCCGGCGAACATCGTGCTCGAGGCCTACCTCTCCTTCCTGGGCGTCGGCACCCCGCCGCCGAACGCCTCCTGGGGGCAGATGCTTTCCACGGCCGTGGACTTCTACCAGGTCGACCCGACCTTCATGCTCGTCCCCGGACTCGCCGTGTTCCTCACCGTGCTCGCCTTCAACCTCTTCGGAGACGGCCTGCGCGACGCCCTAGACCCCCGGGCCGGCCGCTAGAAGCGCCCGCTCCGGTTTTCCAACAGAACACCCCTCCGTTGCGCAGTCCTGAAAGGGGCATTCCCGGAATGCAGCGTACAACCAAGATCGCCGCGGCGGCCGCGGCGGCCGCGCTGGTCGCGTCGGTCGCTACCGCGTGCAGTAGCAGCAAGGGCGGCAGCAGCGGCGGTTCCGCCAACCCTGCCGACACGATCAAGTTCAATTACGGTGTCACCGGCGTGGTCAACCCGTCCACGCACAAGGGCGGTACGCTCGTTCTCGGCGGCTCCCAGGACCTTGACTCGGTGGACCCGGTCAACCAGTACTACGCGTACTCCTGGAACTTCTCCCGGTACTACGCGCGCACGCTGATGACCTACAAGGTCGGCGCCCCCGGCTCGCAGTCGACGCAGCTGGTCCCCGGCCTGGCGGCGGCCGCTCCGACCTCCTCGGCGGACGGCCTGACCTGGACCGTCAAGATCCGCTCCGGGCTGAAGTTCTCCAACGGTGAGCCGATCACCTCCAAGGAAGTCAAGTACGCGATCGAGCGCTCCTACGCGATCGACTCGGTCAACCCGGCCGGTCCGGAGTACTTCTCCTCGCTGCTCACCGACGGCACCTACCCGGGTCCGTACAAGGACAAGGCGGCCGACCACCTCGGCCTGACCGGCGTCGACACCCCGGACGACACCACCCTGGTGTTCCACCTGACCGGTAAGTACGGCGAGTTCCCGTACGTGCTGACCCTGCCGCAGACCGCGCCGGTCCCGATCGACGTGGACCAGAACGCGGCGACCGGCGGACTGAACTACAACACGCACGTGGTCTCCAGCGGCCCGTACCAGATCGCCTCGTACGTCGCGGGCAAGGACATCGAGCTGACCCGCAACCCGAACTGGACCGCGGCCAGCGACCCGGTCGACCCGGCCCTGCCGGACAAGATCACGGTCAAGACCGACTGGGACCCGAACCAGCTTGACGCGGCCATCCTGGCCGGCACCGTCGACGCCGAGTACGACGGCGGTGGCCTGCAGACCGCGGACGTCGCCTCGGTGCTGAGCAACCCGGCGAAGAAGAAGTACACCGACAACCCGTCGGCCAACGCCACCCGGTACGTCACGATCGACCAGGACGTCGCGCCGTTCAACAACGTCCACTGCCGCAAGGCCGTGGCCTACGCGATGAACAAGGTCGACCTGGTCAACGCGCGCGGCGGCGAGATCGCCGGCGCCAAGATCGCCAACACGATGCTGCCTCCGGGCGTGCAGGGCCACACGGACGCCAACCCGTACCCGACGGGCTCGGACTCCAAGGGCGACGTGACCATGGCCAAGCAGGAGCTGCAGGCCTGCGGCCAGCCCAACGGCTTCTCCACCAACATCATCACCGTGAACACCGGCAAGGGCCCCGGCTTCGCCACCGCGCTGCAGGCAGCGCTGGCCCGCGTCGGCATCACCACGCAGATCACCCAGGTCGAGGGCTCGAAGTACTACAGCCAGAACCTGCAGCGTCCGCAGGTGATGAAGAGCAAGGGCTTCGGTCTCGGCGCGGCCGGCTGGGGCCCGGACTGGCCCTCGCCGTTCGCCTTCTTCTCGCAGATCACTGACGGCCGCCTGCTCTCGGCGACCAGCAGCGGCTCGAACTACGGCCGCCTGAACGACCCGGTGGTCAACGGCCTGCTGGACCAGATGAAGGCCAACACCGACCCGTCTCAGAACGCGACGCTGGGCGCGAAGGTCGACGCGCAGGTCATGTCCGACGCCGTGTACATCCCCTACGGCTTCGACACCCTGCTGATCGCCCGTGGCAAGAACGTGACGAACTACTACATCACGAACGCCTACAACGGTGAGGTCGACCTGGCCGCGCTGGGTCACTCCGGATCCTGAGTCCGGCCCCGGCCGGAAAGGGTAAACCCTCCTTTCGCGAGCAGAACTGGAAGCAGGTGAAGGCGTAGGGCGGTGCGGGGGCGGGTCCTCGAACAGGACCCGCCCCCGCGCCGGAACCGGCCGATATCAGTGTTCGCTTACATCGTCAGACGACTGTTCCAGGCCGCTCTGGTCATCATCGTCGTCAGTATCATTACGTTTATAATCTCCTACGTGATGCCGCAGTGGTTCGGCGAGAACCTCGCCGCCACCTACGCCGGCAAGAGCCAGACGCCGGCCACGATCGCGGCGATCGGCGAGAAGCTCGGCTTCAACAAGCCGCTGGTCGTGCAGTACTGGGACTACTTCACCGGCATCTTCACCGGCCGAACCTTCGGCAACGGCTCGGTGGCGCTCAGCTGCCCGGCCCCCTGCTTCGGGTACTCGTACATCACCAACCAGCTGGTGTGGCCGAAGCTGATCGCCGATTTCCCGGTCACCCTCTCCCTCGCCATCGGCGCCGCGGTGCTGTGGCTGTTCTTCGGCGTGCTCGGCGGCGTCCTCGCGGCGCTGAACAAGGGCCGCTTCACCGACCGCTCCATCATCGTGGTGGCGCTGGCCGGAATCTCGATGCCGGTGAACTTCACCGCGCTGGTGGTCGCGCTGCTGGTGCAGTACCAGTTCCACTTCATGGACCAGATCCAGTACGTGCCGTTCACCCAGGACCCCTGGAACTGGGCGCTGAACATCTTCTGGCCGTGCGCGGTGCTGGCCTTCATCTCGGCCGCCGCCTACACGCGAATCACCAGATCGACCATGCTCGACACGCTCAACGAGGACTACGTGCGCACCGCGCGGTCCAAGGGCCTGCCCGAGTGGAACGTGGTCGGCAAGCACGCCATGCGCGCCATCTACACCCCGATCATCACCATGTTCGGCCTCGACTTCGGCTACCTGCTCGGCGGCGCGGTGGTCACCGAGAAGATCTTCGGGTTCCACGGGATCGGCTTCGACGCGGTGGACGCGATCGGGCGCAGCGACATCCCGGTGGTCATGGGCGTGACGCTCATGGCGAGCTTCTTCATCGTCGCCGCGAACCTGATTGTGGACCTGCTCTACGGAGTGCTCGACCCGCGAGTGAGGCTGGGATGACGACGGACCAGGACTTTCCGATCTCCGAATCCACCCTGGAGGGACCGGCCGCGTTCCTGGACGTGCGGGACCTGCGGGTGCACTTCCAGACCGACGACGGCCTGGTCAAGTCGGTGGACGGGATCAACTTCAAGCTCGAGCGCGGGCAGACCCTCGGCATCGTGGGCGAGTCCGGCTCCGGCAAGTCGGTCACCTCGCTCTCGCTGATGGGCCTGCACAAGCGCGCCAACAAGCGCGGCCGCGGCGGGGCCATCATGTCCGGCGAGATCTGGCTTGACGGCCAGGAGCTCGTGCACGCCGACCAGGCGGAGCTGCGGGCGCTGCGCGGCGAGAAGGTGGCGATGGTCTTCCAGGACCCGCTCTCCTCGCTGCACCCGTACTACAAGGTCGGCGACCAGATCGCCGAGGCGTACCGGGTGCACCACAAGGTCTCCAAGGCGGAGGCCCGCAAGCGGGCGATCGAGATGCTGGACCGGGTCGGCATTCCGCAGCCGAGCTCGCGGGTGGACGACTACCCGCACCAGTTCTCCGGCGGCATGCGCCAGCGCGCGATGATCGCGATGGCGCTGGTGTGCGACCCCAAGCTGCTGATCGCGGACGAGCCGACCACGGCGCTGGACGTGACCGTGCAGGCGCAGATCCTGGACCTGATGCGCGATCTGCAGCAGGAGTTCAACAGCGCGCTGATCATCATCACGCACGACCTGGGCGTGGTGGCCGAGCTCGCCGACGACATCATGGTCATGTACGCGGGCAAGGCGGTGGAGTACGGCTCGGCCAAGACCGTGTTCACCGAGCCGGAGCACCCGTACACCTGGGGTCTGCTCGGCTCGATGCCGCGCCTCGACCGCCCCGTGCTCGAGCGGCTGCTGCCGATCCCGGGCACCCCGCCGTCGCTGATCAACGTGCCCTCCGGCTGCCCGTTCCACCCCCGCTGCGCGTTCGCCGCCCGCAACCACGGCCGCAGCGAGTCCGAGGTGCCGCAACTGCGCCCGGTCGACTCGCGCCACCTGGTGGCCTGTCACATGCCGTCCGCCGATCGCAAGCAGATCTTCAACGAGGAAATCCGGCCGCATCTATGAGCACTATCACTGACTCGACGCCTGAAGACCTGTTGTCAGTCTCCGGACTCGAGAAGCACTTCCCGATCCGGCGCGGCCTGCTGCGGCGCACCGTCGGCGCGGTCAAGGCGGTCGACGGGATCGACCTGACCGTGCGCACCGGCGAGACGCTCGGCCTGGTGGGCGAGTCGGGCTGCGGCAAGTCCACCACCGGCCGGCTGCTGACCCGGCTGCTCGAGCCCACCGGCGGCAAGGTCGTGTTCGAGGGGCGGGACATCACGCACCTCAAGCCCGGCGAGCTGCGGCCGCTGCGCCGCGACATCCAGATGGTGTTCCAGGACCCGCAGTCCTCGCTCAACCCGCGCCAGACGGTCGGCTCGATCGTCGGCGCCCCGTTCCAGATCCAGGGCGTCAAGACCGAGCACGGCGTCAAGCGCGCGGTGCAGGATCTGCTCTCGCTGGTCGGCCTCTCCCCGGAGCACTACAACCGGTACCCGCACGAGTTCTCCGGCGGCCAGCGCCAGCGCATCGGCATCGCCAGGGCGATCGCGCTGCGGCCGAAGCTGATCGTGGCGGACGAGCCGGTCTCCGCGCTGGACGTGTCGATCCAGGCGCAGGTGGTGAACCTGTTCGAGGACCTGCAGGCGGAACTCGGCCTCGCGTACGTGTTCATCGCGCACGACCTGTCCGTGGTGCGGCACATCTCGGACCGGGTCGCGGTCATGTACCTGGGCAAGGTGGTCGAGGTCGCGAACCGCGACGACCTGTACGGCCGCCCGCTGCATCCGTACACGAACGCGCTGCTTTCCGCGGTGCCGATCCCGGACCCGGAGCGCAAGGAGGCCACCGGCCGCGAGCGGATCCTGCTGACCGGGGACGTGCCCTCGCCGATCAACCCGCCCTCCGGCTGCCGGTTCCGCACCCGCTGCTGGAAGGCCCAGGAGATCTGCGCGACCGTCGAGCCGCCGCTGGAGACCAAGTCCGGGGGCTCCCCCTCGCAGCTGGCGGCCTGTCACTTCCCGGTGATGGCGGACGAGCGGGTCGGTTCCTACAGCTGACGCGAAGTCATATCCTAGGTGCGGCGTGCGCTCGGTCGGCCCAGCGCGCGTCACACCCGGGGGTGAATTCGCGTTTTCTGTCCGGCCCGAGGGTTTTCCCTATATCTCAAGGTCCCTATTGACGCGTTCTGCCCGAACGCGTAACGGGCCGGAAATTCCGTTTCTATCGCTGCGCCTTAACGTAATTAGTTCTTGATCTGAAGGCTCTGGACAGCACCGGGCAGCCGCCGTCAGGCTGTGTCAGCAGACGGCGACGCCCGGTTGACCCACATCCCGCGATGCCCAGTGCCGGCCCACAAGGTCGCGCCGTCGAATGATCCGAGAACAACTCGGTACCAGCTCGGAGCGAGCGCGCCTCCCGCCGGTGCCGGTTGCAGGGCTAGGGAGTGGCGCGTGGGCGCGTATCTGCTGCGCAGATTGCTCAATTATGTGATTTTGACCTTCGTGGGTGCGTCGATCGCGTACCTTCTGGCCGCGCTCGCGCTCAATCCGCGGTCGAACTACGAGGGCAAGCACCCCACTCCTTCGCCCGCGGTGATCACGCGGATGCTGGACGAGAAGAATCTCAATCCGGACACCGACGTTTTCGTCCGCTACGGGCATTGGCTCGACGATCTCGCGCACGGCAACTTCGGTACCGAGGTGCAGGGCGGCTCGGTCGGCCAGGACCTGGCCCGCCGCGTCGGCGTCTCCACCCGGCTGCTGCTTTTCGCGACGATCATCGGGGCGATCGGCGGCGTGCTGGTCGGCGCGTGGAACGCGGTCCGCCAGTATCGCGCCAGCGATCAGCTCTCCTCGTTCGCCTCCTTCCTGATCATCTCCACTCCGGTGTTCACGCTCGCCATCCTGCTCAAGGCGCTGGCGGTGTGGTTCAACAACGCCAGCGGCACCCATTTCTTCCAGTACGACAACGAGTACGACGCCACCATCACGGCCTTCTGGCCGCAGCTGCTCAGCCGCGCGCAACACCTCGTGCTGCCGACGATCACCCTGGTGCTCGGCGAGATCGCCATCATCAGCAGGTATCAGCGTTCCACGATGTTGGACGTCTTGGGAAGCGATTTTCTGCGCACCGCCCGGGCCAAGGGGCTGACCCGCCGCAAGGCGATCTACAAGCACGGCCTGCGCACCGCGATCATCCCGGTGATGACCCTGCTGGTGTACAACACGGTGCTGCTCTTCACCGGCGCGACCTTCACCGAGACCATCTTCGACTGGAACGGCATGGGCCAGTGGGCGGTGACCTCGATCCAGGGCAACGACACCAACGCGGTAGCCGCGGTCTCCCTGTTCGTCGCGGGCCTCGTGCTCATCGCCGGCCTGCTCTCGGAGATCGCCTACGCCGCGCTCGACCCCAGGGTGCGTGCCTGATGACGCGATCCGCGTTCCTCCCGGGGCCGTGCGCGTCCCCGTTGAACGAATCAGTGCCCGCAATGCGTGAAACAGCTGTGACGACCAGCGGAGAGGAGCCCCGACAGTGAGCGCCCTCGACGCCGCGAAGGAGATCGAAGAGTCCGCCCTGACCCCGGTCACCGGCGGAGGCGGCCGCGGCCGGCTGATCGCGCGCCGCTTCGCCCGCAACCGGCTGGCCCTGTTCGGCCTGATCATCATCGTCGTGCTGTTCCTGGCCGCCTACATCGGGCCGTACCTGACCCAGTGGCAGCTGACGGACATCGACTTCGACAACTTCCAGACCGGCCCGTCCTCCACGCACTGGTTCGGCACCACCCAGACCGGCCAGGACATGTTCGTGCTCACCATGCGCGGCGCGCAGAAGTCGCTGGTCATCGGCCTGATCGGCGGGCCGCTCACCACCGCGATCGCGGCGCTGATCGGCTCGGTGGCCGGGTACCTCGGCGGCTGGGTCGACCGGCTGCTGGTCTGGTTCATCGACGTGATGCTGGTCATGCCCTCGTTCCTGCTGCTGGCGATCCTCTCGCCGACCTTCAAGGGCAAGACCTGGCTGCTGTTCGTGGTGCTGCTGGCGGCCTTCGCCTGGATGATCACCGCGCGGATCGTGCGCTCGCTGACGCTGAGCCTCAAGAGCCGCGAGTTCGTGCTGGCCGCCAAGTACATGGGCGTGTCCACGCCGCGCATCATCCTGCGGCACATCCTGCCGAACATGGCCTCGCTGCTGATCATCGACGCGACCATCAGCGTCGCGGTGACCATCCTGGGCGAGTCCGGCCTGTCCTACTTCGGCTTCGGCATCCAGCCGCCGGACGTCTCGCTGGGCACCCTGATCAGCATCGGCCAGGGCTCGGTGAACACCTATCCGTGGCTTTTCCTGTTCCCCGCCGGAATCCTGATCCTGATCATCCTCGCGGTGAACTTCATCGGCGACGGGCTGCGCGACGCGCTGGACCCGAACGCCTCGGGCGCCAAGTCCAAGGCCAAGCGCAAGGAGCAGACCGACGACGAGGCGCTGCCCGGCGAGACGACGGTAGTGGAGATCGCACAGTGACCCAGGTGTATCAGGACTCCACCGGACCGGCCGTGGCCGGCGACGCGGTGCTGGACGTGCGCGATCTGTCCGTCCTCTTCCCCTCCGAGACCGGCACGGTGGAGGCGGTGCGCGGGGTCAGCTACCGGCTGCGGCGCGGCGAGGTGCTCGGCATCGTCGGCGAGTCCGGCTCGGGCAAGTCGGTCTCCGCGATGGCGGTGCTCGGCCTGCTGCCGGAGAGCGCGAAGGTCGACGGCTCGATCCGCCTCGGCGGGCGCGAACTGCTCGGCCTGCACGACGACGAGATGTCCAAGATCCGCGGCCGGCAGATGGCGATGGTCTTCCAGGACCCGCTCTCCGCGCTGACCCCGGTCTACTCGATCGGCACCCAGATCGTCGAGGCGCTGCAGATCCACACCGAGATCTCGAAGGAAGCGGCCAGGGCCCGCGCGGTCGAGCTGCTCGACATGGTCGGCATCCCGGACCCGAAGCGCCGGGTGGACGCCTTCCCGCACGAGTTCTCCGGCGGCATGCGCCAGCGCGCGATGATCGCGATGGCCATCGCCAACGACCCCGAGGTGATCATCGCCGACGAGCCGACCACCGCGCTCGACGTGACCATCCAGGCGCAGATCCTCGACGTGCTGAAGGTGGCCAAGGAGGCCACCGGCGCCGCGATCGTGATGATCACGCACGACCTGGGCGTCGTCGCGGGGTTCGCCGACCGGGTGATGGTCATGTACGCCGGCAAGCCGGTGGAGACCGGCACCGTGGACGAGCTCTACTACAGCCCGCGGATGCCCTACACGATCGGCCTGCTCGGCTCGATCCCGCGCGTCGACGAGGGTGTCAAGCACGCGCTGGTGCCGATCGAGGGCAACCCGCCCTCGCTGGTCAACCTGCCGCCCGGCTGCCCGTTCCGGCCGCGTTGCCCGGTCGCCGTGCCGACCTGCGCGACCGTGGAGCCGGAGCTGGTGCCCGCCGCCGGGGACAACCACCCCTCGGCCTGCCACCGGCGCAGCGAGCTGGCCGCCGGGACGCTCACCCGCGCCGAGGTCTTCCCGATCCCGCCGCTGCCCGAGGCCCCCTCGGCCCGGGTGCCGCGCGACCAGCGGCCCGCGGTGCTCGAACTCGACGGCGTATACCGGCACTTCCCGCTGACCGTCGGCACGGTGTTCAAGCGGCGCATCGGCACCGTGCGCGCGGTCGACGGCATCTCCTTCGACATCCGCTCCGGCGAGACCCTAGGCCTGGTCGGCGAGTCCGGCTGCGGCAAGACCACCACGCTGCTGGAGATCCTGAGCCTGGCCGACCCGTCCGGCGGGACCATCGCGGTCTTCGGCAAGCGCACCGGCGGCCTGCGCGGCGCCGAGCGCAAGGCGCTGCGCAAGGACATCCAGGTCGTCTTCCAGGACCCGATGGCCGCCCTGGACCCGCGGCTGCCGGTCTTCGACATCCTCGCCGAGCCGCTGCGCGCGCACGGCTGGTCGCGGGAGAAGATCGGGCCGCGCGTCAACGAGCTGCTGCGCCTCGTCGGGCTCGAGGTCGGGCACGCCTCCAGGTTCCCGGCCGAGTTCTCCGGCGGCCAGCGTCAGCGCATCGGCATCGCCAGGGCGCTGGCCCTGGACCCGAAGGTCGTGGTGCTCGACGAACCGGTCTCGGCCCTCGACGTCTCGATCCAGGCCGGCGTGATCAACCTGCTCGACGAGCTCAAGGCGCGGCTGGACCTCAGCTACCTGTTCGTCGCGCACGACCTGTCGGTGGTGCGGCACGTGGCGGACCGGATCGCGGTCATGTACCTCGGCCGCATCGTCGAGATCGGGGACAACGCCTCGGTGTTCGAGCGGCCGAGCCACCCCTACACGCAGGCGCTGCTGTCCGCGATCCCGATCCCCGACCCGCACAAGGAGCGGGAGCGGCGCCGGATCCTGCTGGACGGCGACCTGCCGAGCCCCACCAACGTCCCGTCCGGCTGCCGCTTCCGCACCCGCTGCCCGAAGTTCAAGGCGCTGAGCGAGGGCGACCAGCGGCGCTGCGTCGAGGAGGATCCGACGCTGATCGCCCAGGGTCCCGACCACGAGGCCGCGTGCCACTACGCGGCAGTGCTCGAAGTGGTCTGACCCTGGACCGCGCGGCGCCCGGCCGGCGCGCCGCGCGCGCCACTACACGTCCGGCGGACAACGGCGTCCGGCGGGTGCAACCCCATCCACGATGACCCACATAGCCACCGAACTAGAAACGGAGAGGCGAGATGCGATCCACCCGGATCGGCGTCGGGCTGACCGCGGCAGCGCTCGCGGTCGCACTCGGCGCGAGCGCATGCTCGAGTTCGAAGTCGTCCCCGGCGCCCAAGGCGGCGCCGAAGGCGACCGTGAACGACATCAACCCGGTACCCCGGTCCCAGCTGAAGCAGGGTGGAACGCTCACCTGGCCCCTGGACCAGTTCTCCACCCAGTGGAACTACAACGAGGCCGACGGCCCGGAGTCCTCCACCGCGGCCGTCGTCCAGGCCCTGCTGCCGTCGTTCTTCCACTTCGACGCGGGCGGCGCGCCGTCCGCGAACACCGACTACCTCACCGGCGAGCCCACCGTGTCCACGGTCGGCGGCAAGCAGACGGTGACCTACGAGCTGAACCCGAAGGCCAAGTGGTCTGACGGCACGCCGATCACCGAGGCCGACTTCGCGGCCCAGTGGAAGGCGCTCAACGGCGCCAACAGCGCCTACAACGTGGCCTCGACCACCGGCTACTCGCAGATCTCGAACGTGGCGGCGGGCAAGAGCCCTGAAGAGGTCGTGGTGACCTTCTCCAGCAACTTCGCCGACTGGAAGTCGCTGTTCGCGCCGCTGTACCCGGCCTCGACCAACAGCACCCCGGACGCGTTCAACAAGGGCTGGCTGAACAAGATCCCGGTCACCGCGGGCCCGTTCAAGTTCCAGGCCTTCAACGCCACCGACAAGACGGTCACCGTCGTGCGCGACCCGAACTGGTGGGGCGACCCGGCGATCCTGGACAGCATCGTGTTCAAGACGGTCGACATCGCCGCCACCGCCGACGCGTTCGCCTCCGGTGAGGTCGACTGGTTCGACATCGGCCCGTCCGCGACCGACTACAAGAAGTCGGTCGGCGTCAAGGGCGCCAAGATCCGCGTCGCCGGCGGCCCGAACTTCCGGCACATGACGCTGAACGCCCAGTCGCAGATGCTCAGCGACGTGCGCGTGCGCCAGGCCGTCGCCGAGGCGGTCGACCGCACCGCGATCGCCAAGTCCGACCTGGCCGGCCTGCCCTGGCCGGACAAGCCGCTGGGCAACCACTTCTTCGTCAACAACCAGAACGGCTACGTGGACAACTCCGCGGCGGTCGGCAAGTACGACCCGAACGCGGCCAAGCAGCTGCTCGACCAGGCCGGCTGGACCCAGGGCAGCGGCCAGTACCGCACCAAGGACGGCAAGACGCTCGAGCTGAAGCTGGTCATCCCGGACGGCGTCCCGGTGTCCGCGAACGAGGGCACGCTGATGCAGCACTTCCTCGCGGCGGTCGGCATCAAGCTGGACATCGACGCGGTGAACTCGGACGACTTCTTCGACAAGTACGTCAACCCGGGCCAGTTCGACATCACCGTGTTCTCCTGGATCGGCAACGACTTCCCGGTCTCCTCGAACGCCTCCATCTACCAGAACCCGCAGGGCACGAACATCTTCCAGAACTTCGCCAGGACGGGTTCGGCGCAGATCGACGGGATGCTGACCAAGGCCCAGGCGGACCTGGACCCGAAGCAGGCCATCGCGGACGCCAACGCGGCGGACGCGGCGATCTGGCAGGAGGCGGGCGTCATCCCGTTCTACCAGCGCCCGGACTTCGTGGCCGAGAAGGCGAACCTGGCCAACTTCGGCGCGTTCGGCTTCGCCGACACCGTCTACCAGAACATCGGCTTCACCCAGTAAGACCGGATCGCCGGGCGATTCGGCGATAAGGCACCCAAGGCGGCCGGCGCCCAGCGCATCAGCCGCCTGACGATCGGCCCCGGAACCCGCGCCCGCGGATTCCGGGGCCGATGCGTTTGCGGCGGCGCGGGCTGCGGCGCTCGTCGGCGGGCCGGGGGAAGGCGCCGGCGGCTATACTCCCCGGGATCGCGCGAGGCCCGAGGCCTGGTCATGGACGGTCGCAGGCGCGGCCTGCGGCAGTGAGAACTAAGGAACGCTCATCGTGTTTTACTCCATCGTCCTGGCCGGCGGCAGCGGAACCCGGCTGTGGCCGCTCTCCCGGGCCGGGCACCCCAAGTTCCTCTACGCGCTCACCGGGACCGAGCGGTCGCTGCTGGAGAGCACGGCCGACCGGCTCGCGTCGCTGAGCGCGCCCGAGCAGACCTACGTCGTGACCGGCATCGCGCACGCCGCGGCCATCGCGCGCCAGCTCCCGCACGTTCCCGCGCAGAACCTCCTGGTCGAGCCGCTTCCGCGGGACTCGTGCGCGGCGATCGGCCTGGCGGCCGCGGTCATCGCGCAGCGCGATCCGAGCGCGGTGATGGGGGTGTTCTCCGCGGACCACCTCATCGGGGACCAGGACCGCTTCGTCGAGACGATCGAGCGGGCGGCGGCGGTCGCCCGCCGCGGCGCGCACGTGGTCACGGTGGGAGTCGAGCCGACCCGCCCCGAGGAGGGCTTCGGCTACCTGCGGCTCGGCGAGACCATCGAGACCGGCGTCCGCAGCGTCGAGCAGTTCACCGAGAAGCCGAAGCGCGAGGTCGCCGCCGAGTACCTGAAGTCCGGCCAGTACCTCTGGAACGCCGGGATCTTCATCGTGCGGGCGGGGACCTTCCTCGACGAGCTGGGCGCGCACAAGCCGGAGCTGTGCGCCGCGCTCCGGCGGATCGGCGCGGCCTGGGACACGGCGCGGCGCGACGAGGTGCTCGCGCGGGAGTGGCCCGAGCTGGAGAAGATCTCCGTCGACTACGCGGTCATGGAGCCCGCCGCGGCCGCGGGTCGCGTGGTCACCGTCCCGGCCGGGTTCTCCTGGAGCGACATCGGCGACTTCCACTCGCTCGGCGATTCGCTGCCGAAGGACGAGAACGGCAACCTCGTCCTCGGCGACCGCACCAGGACGCTGCTGCGGGACGTGAAGTCCTCGGTGGTCGTCTCCACCGCGGAAGGCCGCGTGCTCGCGGTCGTCGGCGTCGACGGCCTCGTGGTGGCGGCGACCGAGGACGCCGTCCTGATCTGTCCCCGCGACCGCGCGCAAGAGGTCAGGCAGATCATCGAAGCGCTGCGCGACAGCGGCCTGTCCGCGCATACCTGACCTCACGCGCGCGACAGTGTGCTGCTTCGGAAATGCTGATCCGCAGTCAGCTCTGGGTCCGTGTTTCCGCACGGTAACGGGCGACCACGCGGGTGACCCCGGCGACGTGCGAGCCGGACGGCTGAGAGCACGCTAAGACCTTCAGGGCCGCATGTGAAAGTCGTGAAAGACCGTTCCGTGTTTCGTTCGGCGATCTCTACGGTGGCGCAATGGGCCGCTGGAGTGCATCAGTGTGTGTTCGCCGCCTTCCGCTGCGCGGAGGCCTTCCGGCCAGGTCGGCGCTGGCCGTGGCGTTGGCCGCGGCCGTGGGCGCCGCGGGGCTCGGCGGCTGCACCAGCTCGCCGCCGGCCACCGCGGGGGAGAGCGCCACGACGCAGCTGGAACAGGCGGCCGGGAGCCTCGACGCGGCCAAGACCTTCAAGCTGACCATGGACACCCGCGTGCCCAAGTCGACCGGGGCCGCCGCGGCCGCGTCGCCGAAGCCCGGGCCCTCCCCGGCGCCGGCCACCGAGTCGATCAAGATGTCCGGGGTGTGGGACGCGAGCACCGGTCTCGCCCGGATGGACGGCACCCTCAACTCGGTCAAGACCACCATCCTGTCCGCCTCCGGGGTGGAGTACGTCTCGCTCGTCGCGGGGACGGCCCAGACCCCCGGCAAGAAGTGGCTCAAGGTCGACGACTCCGATGCAACTTTCGGGGATTTCTGCAATCCGCAGCTCGTCGCGCAACTTCTTAGGGCCTATCACGAGGTCCGCTTGATCGCTTCCGGGCATCTGTCCGGCACCATCGAGAGCGCCGAGGCCGACCAGCACATCGCCGATCCCAACCTGGTCGCGTCGCTGGCCGGGCTGCCCGCGACGCTGCACTTCGACGTGTGGACCGACGGTTCCGGTTCACCGACCGCGGTCGAGTTCACCCTCGCCGGCAGCGGCGCCGTGACCACGGGCGACGTCCGTCTCGACTCGTTTGGGACCGCTCCCGCGCAGGTCAGCGTGCCTACCATCGACGAGGTCGAGCAGGCGCCGGCCGGCTGATCGGGACAATAGGCTTACTTGACCGGTTTATGAAAGTTTCAGACAAGCCGGGACGATCAGCGCCCTGTTGACCTGTCCGAAGTCTGGCCTCAAGTAATCGCTTACCGGACACTCTTGACGGCGGGTTTCCGGCTCGCAACGCTGTGCCCACCTCCGAGAGAGCGCTCCCACACCTCGCGCTCGCTCATCCACCCCCGCTTCACCCGGTTTTCGTGAGAAGACCGAAAAAAGTTCGTGCGGACCGGCAACCCACCCGGGTCCCCGATCGACTTAGAGTCGCCGCCCGATCAACCGTGCGTCGTGTTACTGAAACCTCACCGTGGAGGTCGCAGTTGCCCCAGCAAACCGACACCGCGCCCGCCGTCGGAACCCACCTGGACAAGGCTCAGTTCGGCAAGCCCACTCTGGCCGACGTAGCCGCGCTGGCCGGAGTTTCCGAGGCGACGGCGTCGCGAGTGCTCAATGGATCCGCCCGCGTCAGCATCGGCGCGCGCAGCCACGTGGAGGACGCCATGGCGCGTCTCGGCTACGTGCGCTGGCGCGCCCCCCGTGCGCAGACCTCGCGCAGCGGCTCGGTCGCCGCCATCGTCACCGAGTCCAGCGCCAGGTTCTTCTCGGACCCGTTCTTCGCCCGGCTGCTGTGGGGAGCCTCCCGCACGCTGTCCGCGGCCGGGCTCCAGCTGGCGTTCCTCGTCGTGCACGACCAGAACGAGTACGCCGCCGCGGAGCGCTACATCCGGCGCGGCAGCGCGGACGGCGTGATGCTGGTCTCCGCGCACGGCCGCGACCCGCTGCTGCTCACCCTCCAGGCCGCGGGCATCCCCACCGTGGTCTGCGGCAGGCCCCTGGTTCCCTGCGGGGCCTGGTACGTCGACGCCGACAACGCCGGAGGCGCCCGCACCGCGGTCGGCCACCTGCTGCGCTCGGGCCGCCGGCGCGTGGTGACCATCGCGGGGCCGCGCGACATGGCCGTGGGCATCGACCGCCTCTCCGGCTACCGGGACATGCTCGAAGCCGCGGGCCTTCCGGCCCTGATCGGCTACGGCGACTTCTCCCAGGCCTCCGGGGAGCACGCGATGACCCGGCTGCTCGAGCGCCGGCCGGATCTGGACGCGGTGTTCGCCGCCTCGGACCTGATGGCCGCCGGAGCCCTGCGCGCGCTGCGCCGGGCCGGGCGGCGGGTGCCCGAGGACGTCGCCGTGGTCGGCTTCGACGACGACCCGATCGCCCAGCACACCATGCCGCCGCTGACCACCGTGCGCCAGCCGGTCGAGGAGCAGGGCGCGGTCATGGCCAGGCACGTCATGGCCCTGATCGAGCACGAGTCGATCTCGGAGACCCAGAACAAGCTGCCGACCTCGCTGGTCCAGCGGGAGTCCGCCTGATCGGCCGGTAGGCCCCGGGCGCGGTCCGGGCGGGCGCCGCAACGGGCGCCCGCCGGGGTCGGCTGTGCCCTGAAGCTGTGCCCCGCGTGTTCCGGTAGAGCGCTCTCACGCCTATAGAGCCCTACCGGAACCCTGACAGACCCGCCCCCGGGACCGCGGTCCGCCGCCCTCCCGCCGCACTTTTCGGCGCGACTGAGCGCCGATGTCCAGAAGGAGAAACCCCTACCCATGAGACAGGCAAGAAGCAGCAGCCCGCTGCGAAGAAGGCTGAGAAGGGCGCTCGCGGCCCTGCTCGCTACGGCCTTCGCCGCAGTCGGGCTGACCGCCCTCCCGGCGCAGGCCGCCACGACCCAGTGTAAGGTAACTTACACGGACCAGTCCGACTGGGGATCCGGGTTCACGGCCAGCATCACCATCCAGAACCTCGGCTCGGCCTGGACCAACTGGTCGCTCACCTACAGCTACGCCGGCAGCCAGACGCTGACCAACGGCTGGAGCGCCACCTGGTCGCAGAGCGGCACCAAGGTGACCGCGAACAGCGCCTCCTGGAACGGCGCCGTGGCCACCAACGGCTCGGTGACCATCGGGGCCAACTTCAACTACTCCGGCACCAACACCAACCCGACGGTCTTCTCGATCAACGGGACGGTCTGCGGCGGAGCGCACACCGCGCCGAGCGTGGCGATCACCAGCCCGGCCGCCGGGGCGACCTACACGGCACCGGCCACCGTGCCGCTGACCGCGACCGCTTCGGCCTTCGACAGCGCGACGATCTCCAGCGTCGCGTACTACAGCGGCACGACGCTGATCGGCTCGGCGACCGCGGCCCCGTACTCGGTGAGCTGGACCGGCGTGGCGGCGGGCAGCTACTCGATCACGGCCGTGGCCACCGACAGCCAGGGCGCGACCACGACCTCGGCTCCGGTCGGGATCACCGTCAACCCAGGCCAGACGAACCCGTCGATCGTGGTGAACCCGACCTCGTTGTCGATCATCCAGGGCCAGACCGGTACGTTCGGCGTGACGCTGAGCGCGGCGCCCACGGCCAATGTCACGGTCTCCGTCGCGGCCGCCTCCGGCGGCAACGCGGGCCTGACGGTGACCTCGGGCGCGTCCCTGACGTTCACACCGTCGAACTACAACACGGCGCAGAACGTCACGATCACCGCGGACGCCAAGTCCACGGGCAACACGACGTTCAACGTGACGGCCACCGGTTACACCGCAGCCGCGGTCACCGCGAGCGAGATCTCGGGCGGCGGCGGGACGTACACGAACGACTTCCTGACGCTGTACAACCAGATCATGAACCCGGCCAACGGGTACTTCAGCCCGAAGGGCATCCCGTACCACTCGGTCGAGACGCTCATCGTCGAGGCGCCCGACTACGGTCACGAGACCACCTCGGAGGCGTGGAGCTACTACATCTGGCTCACCGCCACCTACGGCGAGGTCTCGAAGAACTGGACGCCGTTCAACAACGCGTGGTCGCTCATGGAGCAGTACATGATCCCGAGCCACGCCGCGCAGCCGACCAACAGCGCGTACAACGCGTCCTCCCCGGCGCAGTACGCGCCCGAGGAGCCGTTGCCGAGCCAGTACCCGGTGGCCACCACCACCTCGGTCTCCACCGGTAACGACCCGATCGCCGCGGAGCTGAGCCAGGCCTATGGCACCTCGGACATCTACGGCATGCACTGGCTGGAGGACGTCGACAACAAGTACGGCTTCGGCGACACCCCGGCCGGCGGCTGTGAGCTCGGCCCGGGCACGGCCAACACCCCGTCCTTCATCAACACCTTCCAGCGCGGCGCGCAGGAGTCGGTCTGGGAGACCATCCCGCAGCCGACCTGCGACAACCTGAAGTACGGCGGCCCGAACGGCTACCTGGACCTGTTCATCGCGGGTTCCGGTACGCCGCAGTGGAAGTACACCGACGCTCCTGACGCCGACGCGCGCGCGATCCAGGCCGCCTACTGGGCGGACACCTGGGCCAAGGCGCAGGGCAACGAGTCGCAGGTCACCGCGACCGTGGCCAAGGCCGGCAAGATGGGCGACTACCTGCGGTACTCGTTCTTCGACAAGTACTTCAAGCAGATCGGCAACTGCACCAGCACCAGCTGCCCCGCGGGCAGCGGCAAGACCAGCGAGCACTACCTGCTCTCCTGGTACTACGCGTGGGGTGGCTCACTGTCCACCTCGGGCTCGTGGGCCTGGCGCATCGGCGACGGTGCGGCGCACTTCGGTTACCAGAACCCGCTGGCGGCGTACGCGCTGACCACCGACACGGCGATGGAGCCCAAGTCCGCGACCGGCGTGAGCGACTGGAAGACCAGCCTGTCCCGGCAGCTGCAGTTCTACCAGTGGTTGCAGTCCTCTGAGGGTGCGATCGCGGGTGGCGCGACCAACAGCTGGAACGGCCAGTACGGCACCCCGCCGTCGGGCGACTCCTCGTTCTACGGCATGTGGTACGACTGGGAGCCGGTCTACCACGACCCGCCGTCGAACCAGTGGTTCGGTATGCAGGCCTGGTCGATGGAGCGCGTCGCGGAGTACTACTACGTGACGGGCGACACCACCGCGGGCGCCCTGCTGAAGAAGTGGGTCACCTGGGCCGAGTCGCAGACCACGGTCAACACCACAACCGGGGCCTGGCAGATCCCGTCCAACCTGTCCTGGTCCGGCCAGCCCGACAACTGGACCTCGACGACCACCTCGGTGACCAACGCCGGACTGCACGTGACGGTCTCCAGCTACGGTCAGGACTGCGGCGTGGCCGCGGCGCTGATCAAGGCGCTGGCCTACTACGGCAAGAAGGCCAACGACACCACCGCCTCCGGCATGGCGAAGAACCTGCTGGACGTCATGTGGGCCAACGACCGTGACTCCCTCGGGATCACGACCCCGGAGACCCGCACCGACTACAGCCGGTTCAACCAGGTCTACCCCTCCGGCACCAACCAGGACGGCGTGTACGTGCCGTCCGGCTGGTCCGGCACGATGCCCAACGGCGACAAGATCGCGCCCGGGGCCACCTTCCTGTCCATCCGGTCCTGGTACCAGCAGGACCCGAACTTCTCCAAGGTCCAGGCCTACCTGAACGGCGGGTCCGCCCCGACGTTCTCGTACCACCGGTTCTGGGCACAGTCGGATATCGCGATGGCTTACGCGGTGTACGGCATGCTGTTCAACGCGTAATACAGCCTGTACCAACAGTGACGTAAGGCGCGTGACAACGCCTTACGTCACGGGAGGCGGCCGGACCAACCCTCCGCCACCCCGCGTCACCTGCTAGAACGCGAGGCCGTCGATTCCGATGAACGGAGTCGGCGGCCTTCGCGTGTAGTGGGTCGTTTGGGAAGGGCGAAACGGCCGTGTAAGCCTTGAGGGTTCGGCAGGGATGGCAAAATCTTGGACATGAATGACCCACGGAAGCTCTTTCGGGCGAACCGGTCTGTTGCAATTCCAGTGCCACTGGGGGGCAGCGCCAGCTCGGACAGTGAACGGAGTCCGCGATGACCGAACCAGCCGACGGCGATCCGGCTTGGCTTAGAGACTTCCCGTGGCTCGGCGGCATTGCCCCGCAATGGGTGCAGCAGCAACGGGAGCAGTATCTGCGGCGCCAGGAGGAAGAGCGCCTCCTTCGGGAGAAGCAGCGGCAGCTGATGCAGCAGTGGGCCGCGTACGACGCCCAGCAGCACGCCGTCTTGCAGGGGCACGTGGACGTCACCTCGACCGGCCGCCACGTCGCGATCACCGACCCGGCGGCGGCCCAGCGCATGGCGGCGCCGCCCGGCGCTACCCGCGCGGCTCTCGGACCCGGGGCAGCTCCGGCAACCGGTGCCCGTCCGGGTTCGGTGTCCAGCACCGGTACACACCGGGCCATG
>NZ_DASRGV010000266.1:0-10963 GCF_035650855.1 Actinocrinis sp.
TCCCCTCAGCCGCACGACCCATCGCCACTCCACCCGGACTGGGATTCCGGTCGGAGTCGTCGTCAACCCGGACGACTTCCGTCCCCACGCGGCCAAGCGGGCTCCGCGACGATTTGGGCCATCGCAATGGTCCTTCTCGCATCGAGCGCCACAGCCTGCGCGCTGGTCTGGATCGGCGCAGTCACGGCTCGGCACAGCGCCGAGCGGGCCGCCGATCAGGCAGCGCTGGCGGCTGCCGGAGGCGCGGTACGCGGTCTCGTCCAGAACGGCGAACTCGGCACCGCGAGCGCTTGCTCGCAAGCGGCCGCCGCGGCGCGCACCGCGGGCGCCGCCATTGGCTCGTGCAGTTGCGACGTTCTTGACTGCACGGTCGCAGTCCGAACGTCACTGCCCGCGCAATGGCTGTTCGGCCGCATCCTGTCCGGCGTTGATGCGGTCACCGCCACCGCCCGCGCGGGCCCGGTCGGCGATGGCCCGGTTGCCTCGCGCGGCGAAACCGAGAAGACCAGCCAGCTCGCCCGGCTCGGTGAGCTCGACGCTGTCGACCAACTGCGGCCGGCTATCCCGCACCGGCGCGCGTCCGCGCAGCGCCGCGAGTTGCATTCCACGTTGCCGCGAGCGGCGGATGCCCATCGTCAGCAGCCACGCGGCGGCCAGCAGCGCCCACGTGCAGATCGCTCCGGTCAGGAAGATCTGGGCACTGGTCGTGTGCACCATCACACCGAAGAAGGAAAGCGTGTCCGGGGCGCCAGAACCTGCGACCACGCCGCCGGTGAGCAAGATCACCGCTCCGATCACCGCAACCGCCACCGCTATCACGGCCACCTGCCTCAAGGACGTCCTGCTGGACTGGTCTCAGGGAATGACTACCCGTCACCGGCCGTCGAGCAGTACGCCAAGCAGGCGAATCGCGCCGTTCTTGTCCAGCGGCTGGTTCCCGTTGCCGCATTTGGGCGACTGGACGCAGGAGGGGCAACCGGCCGGGCACTCGCACGCGGCGATGGCGTCTCGGGTGGCGCCCAGCCAAGCGCGAGCCTGCTGGAATCCGCGCTCCGCGAAGCCGCCACCCCCGGGAAGCCCGTCGTGCACGAACACAGTGGGCAGGCCCGTGTCCGGGTGGCAGGCCGTAGACAGCCCTCCGATATCCCAGCGATCACACTGCGCAAACAGCGGCAGCAAGCCGATCGCAGCGTGCTCCGCGGCGTGCGCGGCGCCGGGGATGTCCGGCGCGGCCAACTCGGCAGCCGCGAGCGAGGCCGGCGACATGGTCCACCACACCGCCTTCGTGGCCAGCCTGCGGGCCGGCAGGTCCAGCGGCTCCTCGCCGAGCACCGCTCCGGTCGCGGCGTCCCGGCGCAGGTAGCCGACCACCTGGTTGGTGACCTCCACCGCGCCGAAGGACAGCCGCACGTCGTCGCTCCACAGCTCGGTCCGCTCCTCGCCGGTGATGCGCAGAAGGCTGGTGTCCCGGGCGTGTGTGCTGTATCCGGGATCCTTGGCGTTGACGACCGCTATCGCACCGTCGAGGTCCAGGCTTTCGACCACATAGTTGTCCCCCTGATGCAGGTAGACCGCACCTTCGTGGACTGTCGAGTGGGCTGCTGCTGCGTCTACCTGGCCGAGCAGCCGGCCGGTCGCGGCCTCGACGATCCGGACGGGGGTGCCCCCGCTGCCGCGCAGATCGGTCAGGTCTGCCGCCCGTTCCGGCCGGGTCCAGAACCAGCCGCCCTCGCGTGCGCGCAGCCAGCCAGTCCGGCTCAGCTCAGCGGCGAGCGCCTCGGTGGTCGGGCCGAACAGGTCGAGATCCGCCTTGGTCAGCGGGAGTTCTGCGGCGGCGGCACACAGATGCGACCACAGGACGTAGGGGTTGCCCGGGTTCAGGACGGTGCTTTCGACCGACTTGCCGAACAGTGCCTCGGGGTGGTGCACGAGATAGGTGTCCAGCGGATCGTCCCGGGCGACCATGACGGCCAGTGCGTCACGCCCGGAACGCCCGGCCCGTCCGGCTTGCTGCCACACGGAGCTGCGGGTGCCGGGATAGCCGGTGAGCAGCACCGCGTCCAGGCCGGAGAGGTCGACGCCGAGCTCCAGCGCGTTGGTGGCGGCGACGCCCAGCAGACGCCCGGAAAGCAGGTCCGCCTCGAGCGCTCGGCGGTCTTCGCGCAGATAACCGGAGCGATAGGCGGCGATGCGGCTAGCCAAGGGCGCACGCTCGGCCGAGCGTGCTTCATCATCGGTTTCGAGCGAGGGGACAGCTGTCTCCGCGTCGGTCGAACGCCCCTTGGAGTGGGCTCCAGGCGACCCGGCGGCAGCTTGCCTGCCGGACAGCTGGTCGACGAGGACAGAGCCCTGACGCTCCGAGCCGTCGCTGTTAGTCGAGTCAGTGTCCTCGGTTCCCGAGCCGTCGGCTCTGAGGTCCGCGGTGGTCTGGACCGGCACGGCCTCAGCGGGCCAGATACTTCCGTCGGCCTGCCCCAGCTGCTGGCGGGCAATCAGCGAAACAAGTTCCGCGCCGCGCCGCGACCTGACGAACGCGACCGTGCGCACCTCGTCGCGCACCAGATCCGCGAGCAGCCCAGCCGACTCCGCAATCGCGGACCGCCGCACCGGCGCTCCGCGTTCGCCGCGCCGGTCCGTCAGCGGCGGCTCCCAGAGCGCGAACAACACCTCGCCGTGCGGCGACCCGTCATCGACGACGGCATCCACCGGCAGCCCGATCAGCCGCTCCGCGGCGGCTTGTGGCTCGGCAGTGGTCGCCGAGGCGAGCGCGAACACCGGACTCGCTCCGTAGTGCGCGCACACTCGGCGCAGGCGTCGCAGCACTGCGGCGACGTGCGAGCCGAGCACGCCGCGGTAAGCGTGGCACTCGTCGATGACCACATATCGAAGGCGTCGTAGAAAGGGTGACCAACGCCGGTGATCCGGCAGCAGCGCGTAGTGGACCATATCCGGGTTGCTTAACGCGAACACGCCTTGATCGCGGATCCAGCGCCGCTCCTCAGGCGTCGTATCGCCGTCCAGGCAGGCAGCCGGCGCGATCGGGAGTCGCAGCTCCCGGATTCGCCTGGCTTGGTCCGCGGCGAGCGCCTTCGTCGGGGCCAGATACAAGGCCGTCGTGCGGCGCGGGCCACGCACGCCCGGAGCGTCTGACACCCCGTCAAGCAAGTCGGTCAACGCCGGGAGGAGGTAGCCGAGCGACTTGCCCGAGGCGGTTCCGGTCGCCTGCACGACGTTGTGGCCCCGCCGTAGAAGCTGCGCGGCCTCCGCCTGGTGGATCCACGGCCGCTCGATCCCGAGCGCTCGAAAACGGTCGATAACGCGCTTGTCGGCCCAACTGGGCCACTCGGCGTAACGGGCTGGGCGCGCGGGCACCCGCTCGACATGTGTCATCGCGTCAGCTCGCTCGGCGCTGCTGATCGAGACAAGTCGGTGAAGGATCTCCTCAGCGGACCTGGTTCGTGGCATCGTGTTCTCCAGGATGCACCCGGAAGAGAAAAAGACACTCCTCGCGGTGAACCGATCGCATACCGTCGTCAGGTGTGGGCGGGGAGTGATTGAATGCGTACTCACCCCGTTCGGGGAAGTCGCGAACAGGACAGTGCTGGAGGACCCGTGGATCTGAACCTGTCGACCCGGCACGAAGGTGACCGCACGGTCATCGAAGTAGGCGGCGAGATCGACGTCTACACGGCCCCGAAGCTGCGCGAGCAGCTCGTGGACCTCGTGAATCAGGGCCGCTACCACCTGGTCGTGGACATGGAGGCGGTCGATTTCCTCGACTCGACCGGCCTCGGCGTTCTGGTCGGCGGGCTCAAGCGGGTGCGCGCGCACGACGGCTCGCTGCGCCTGGTGTGCACCCAGGAGCGGATCCTGAAGATCTTCCGGATCACCGGTCTGACGAAGGTGTTCCCGATTCACACGACGGTCGAGGACGCCATCGCCGCCACCGACTGAGGCGCGGCCGGGCCGTGACTGCCCCCTGCGGGTGGTCACGGCCCGGATCCGGCGACGCAACTCACCACCGGAACACCGCCATCACCGGAACACCGCGGGAGGACCTTCGTCATGACGGGCGCACACGCCGCCGACTCGCTCACGCCACTCGACGGAGCGGCAGAAGGCCGGGCGGGGGAGGTCGGCGCGGGAGCACCGGACCCCGCGACGGCGGTCGGCGAGGCATCGGCCCCGGTGGTGCTGCGGTTCGCGCCGCTGCCTGAGCACGTCCGCACGGCCCGGCTGGTGGCCGTCGCCTTAGCCCGCCGCGCGGGGGTGGAGGACGGGCTGCTCGACGAGGTGCGGCTCGCGGTCGGCGAGGCCTGCTCGCGCGCCGTCGGACTGCACCGCTCGGCCGCCCCCGAAGTGCCGATCGTGGTGCATCTCGACGACGGGCGTGAGCGCTTCGGCGTCGAGGTGGTCGACGTTGTGAGCGGCGGTCCGGTACCCAAGCCGGAAGACGAGAACGCCGCCGAGAAGCTCGGGGCCGACAGCGGTTTCGGCGAGGAAGCCGACGCTGACATGGGCCTGGCGGTGCTGCGCGGCCTGGTGGACGACCTCGACGTAGAGCTCACCTCAGGCGGCGGGGTCATCCGCATGGGCTGGCCGGTGGTCGCCCCGCACTGGGCTGCCCACTGACTTTCCCGCGCCCCGCACTCCGCTCCACACCGCACGGCTGCCGCTGCCCGGTTCCTTCACCGTGCCCGGCAGCGCGAGACGCTGCCCTCTGACGCGAAATGCCGTCTTTTAGCAGCGTGAGTCACCGTCTCCTCAACGACTGACCTGACCCTGGATCCGTCGCGCCGTCGCCAACTTCAGGTTCGCGCTGCCTGCCCCGGTTCGTCGTGTTCCCGTCTCCGTGGTCGTAGCAGTCCCAGGCGCCAGCCGCGGGTGCCGCTCCTGCAGCCGCGCTCACTGGTTCGAGTGATTCTGCTGGTCGTCCCGCGAATCTCGGCACAGTCGCCGCGGACGCCGATCGGCGCCGCCGTCGGCCCGGGTCCGTTTCGGAAAACGCCAGGCGGGCAACGGGCAGACGCTACCTGGGAGCGAACGGGCCGGTGAGACGCGCGTCACACGCCGTTCCGTGTCCTAAACCTCACTAGGTGCTGGTATGGACCGGCTGGCGTGCGTAAACTCCGGCCCACCGACCGCACCGTCTCAGCTGGCGGGCGGTCGTTGTGATTGAGAACACGGTGAACGACAGGGTCAACGCGAACGACCAGGCCGAATGCGGCCGTGGCGGGTGGCGGCGGGAGAGCGGCGCAGGCGCGTCGGTCCCGTGCGTCCTGCGCGGCGCCGGCCCGGCCGGGCGCGCGGGCCGACTAAACCCCGTACAGGCAGAGGTCCGGCCTGCTCATTTCGGCTGGGCGCTCTGAGACGCGCTCACGGGGTATCCACGTCAAGGAGGACGCAATGCCCCGGCTTCCCGGGCAGCACCTGGCAAGCGCCGTCAGTCTCACCGGCGGCAATCTCACCCTGGTAATCGTCGTCGCGGTGATCGCCCTCGCGGCGCTCGGCGTGGCCGCCTACCTGGTTCGTGAGGTCCTCGCCGCCGGCGAGGGCAGCGAGAACATGAAGCGGATCGCGGCAGCCGTGCAGGAGGGCGCCGCGGCCTATCTCGCCCGGCAGTTCCGCACCCTCGTCGGCTTCGCCGTCATCGCCTTCTTCCTGCTGCTGGCGCTGCCGGCAGACAACTTGAGCGTGCGGATCGGCCGTTCGCTGTTCTTCCTCCTCGGCGCGGGCTTCTCCGCCGTGACCGGCTACGTCGGCATGTGGCTCGCGGTGCGCTCGAACGTCCGGGTCGCCGCGGCCGCGAACGAGTCCGGGGCGAACCGCGCCACCCGGATCGCGTTCCGCACCGGCGGCGTGGTCGGCATGTTCACCGTCGGCCTTGGCCTGCTGGGCGCCTCGATCGTGGTGCTCATCTACAAGGACGAGGCGCCGAAGGTGCTCGAGGGCTTCGGCTTCGGCGCCGCGCTGCTGGCCATGTTCATGCGTGTCGGCGGCGGCATCTTCACCAAGGCCGCGGACGTCGGCGCGGACCTGGTCGGCAAGGTCGAGCAGAACATCCCCGAGGACGACCCCCGCAACGCCGCGACCATCGCGGACAACGTGGGCGACAACGTCGGCGACTGCGCCGGTATGGCGGCCGACCTGTTCGAGTCCTACGCGGTGACCCTGGTCGCAGCGCTGATCCTGGGCCTGACCGCGTTCGGCTCCAAGGGCCTCGTCTTCCCGCTGATCGTGCCGATGATCGGCGTGCTGACCGCGGTGATCGGCATCTTCGCCGTCTCCCCGCGCCCCGGCGACCGCTCCGGAATGGCCGCGATCAACCGCGGCTTCTTCATCTCGGCCGCGGTCTCGATCGTGCTTGTGGCCGTCGCGGCGTTCACCTACCTGCCCAGCTCGTTCGGCGACCTGGTCGCCCACGGTGCGCGGGCCGGAGCGAGCGGGGACCCGCGGGTCATCGCGCTGATCTCGGTGGTCATCGGCATCGTGGTCGCCGTCCTGATCCAGCAGCTGACCGGCTACTTCACCGACACGCACTTCCGTCCGGTCAAGGACATCGGCAAGACCTCGCTGACCGGCCCAGCCACCGTCATCCTCTCCGGCATCTCGGTCGGCCTCGAGTCCGCGGTCTACTCCGCGGTGCTGATCGGCTCGGGCGTCTTCGGCGCCTACCTGCTCGGCGGCGGCTCGGTCTGGATCTCGCTGTTCTGCGTCGCGATGGCAGGCACCGGCCTGTTGACCACGGTCGGCGTCATCGTCGCGATGGACACCTTCGGCCCGGTCTCGGACAACGCCCAGGGCATCGCGGAGATGTCCGGCGACGTTAGCGAGGAAGGCGCGAAGGTGCTCACCTCGCTCGACGCGGTCGGCAACACCACCAAGGCGATCACCAAGGGCATCGCCATCGCCACAGCGGTGCTCGCGGCGACGGCGCTGTTCGGCTCGTTCCAGGACGCCGTCCAAGAGGCCGCGGCCAAGGCCGGCGGAGTGACCGGAAACGCCGAATCCGTGCTCCAATACCTCGGTGTCCTGAATGTCGCCGATCCGCGCAACCTGGTCGGCCTGCTGGCCGGCGCCGCGGTGGTCTTCCTGTTCTCCGGCCTGGCGATCAACGCGGTCTCCCGTGCGGCCGGCGCAGTCGTCTTCGAAGTGCGCCGCCAGTTCGCCGAGATCCCCGGGATCATGGAGGGCACCGGGCGGCCCGAGTACGGCCGGGTGGTGGACATCTGCACCCGCGACTCGCTGCGCGAGCTGGTGACCCCCGGTCTGCTCGCGGTGATGGCGCCGATCGCGATCGGCTTCTCCCTCGGCGTCGGCGCGCTCGGCTCGTACCTCGCGGGCGCGATCGGCACCGGCACCCTGATGGCGGTGTTCCTGGCCAACTCCGGTGGCGCCTGGGACAACGCCAAGAAGCTGGTCGAGGACGGCAACTACGGCGGCAAGGGTTCGGAGGCGCACGCGGCCACGGTCATCGGCGACACCGTCGGCGACCCGTTCAAGGACACCGCGGGCCCGGCGATCAACCCGCTGATCAAGGTGATGAACCTGGTCTCGCTGCTGGTCGCCCCGGCCATCGTGTCCTGGTCCATCGGCAGTGGCGCGAACTCCGGCGCCCGCGCCGGCGTCGCGGTCGTCGCCTTCCTGGTCATCATCGGCTCGGTGTGGAACTCGAAGCGTAAGTCGATCGCGGTCAAGGCCGAGGTTCCCGGCCAGAGCAGTGCCGCGGACGAGTCTGACGGCGCCATCGCGCACGTCTGACGCTTCGTCAGCGGAGCCGGCGCTATACGCACACGGCCCGCGTAGACGCCTCAGGGCGCCTGCGCGGGCCGTTCCGCGCCTCCGCCTCGAACGGTGCCCCGCCGTTGCATAGAGTGCTGCCTGTGACCGAGCTGATGACGGACCGGAGCGCGATCGCGCGGCTGCGTGAGGCGCTGCTCAAGGCGCAGTACACAGTGGACGGCTGCCTTGAGGCACTAGGGCCGACCGCGTACTCCGCGCTCTCGCGCAACGAGTCGGTGGCCGCCTCGCGAGCGGTGCGGCCTGACGACTCGGCGATCGCCTCGCTGATCAAGCTCTTCGTGCTCCAGGAGAGCGTGGACCGCGCTGCCGCCGCTCGGGCGATCCCGCTCGACGACGCGCTGGCCGGCGGTCTGCTCGCCGAGGATCGCGCGGACGGGACTGTGCGCGCGCTGGTCGACATCCGGCCCTATGGCGAGTCCGACGTGGACTGGTGGCTGGTCTCGGACCTCGGAGCCGGCTTGGTCACGGGGCACAGCGCCCCGATGCGCCCCGACTACGTGCTCGGCGTCGGCGGGGCCTCGACGACGCTTGCGCAGCTGACCGTGCGTGAACCGGTCAGCCGCGCGCTCGACCTGGGAACCGGCTGCGGAGTGCAAGCCCTGCACCTGTCGAGGCATGCGGGACAGATCATCGCGACCGACGTGAATCACCGCGCGCTCGATTTCGCCCGCCTGACCTGCGCCCTCTCGCTCGACGAAGATGCCTCGCGGATCGAACTGCGCGCAGGCAGCCTCTTTGAGCCTGTCGCGGACGAGCAGTTCGATCTGGTGGTCTCCAACCCGCCGTTCGTCATCTCGCCGGAATCAGCGCGCGGCGCCGGACGTTTTGTGTACCGCGATGCGAGCCTGCCCGGCGACGAGCTGTGCCGGCTCTTCCTCGAAGAGGTCCCCGGCTATCTCGCCGAGGACGGCTGGTGCCAGATCCTGGCGAACTGGCTGCACGTCGAGGGTGTCGACTGGCGCGATCGGGTGGCGCCCTGGGTGCGCTCGACCGGATGCGACGCGTGGGTCGTGCAGCGCGAGGTGCAGGACCCCGCCGAATACGCGGAGCTGTGGCTGCGGGACTCCGGCGACCACGGAAAGCCGCAATACATCGAGCGCTACCAGGCGTACCTCGACTATTTCGCAGCGCAGCGGATCGAGGCGGTCGGGTTCGGCTGGATCACCCTGCGGGCGAGTGGCGCCGACGTGCCCTCCGTGCGCCTCGAGGAGCTGACCGGCCCCATCGACCAGCCGCTCGGCGCTCTGGTGCCGGACTGGTTCGACCGGCAGGCCTTCGTGCGCGAGACCGACGACGCCGACCTGCTCGCCAGCAGCCCCGTGCCTGCGCAGGGCCTGGTCCTCGAGCAGGTGGCGCGGCCTGGCGAGGACGGCTGGGAGTCGGTCTCCACCAAGCTGCGCCAAACCACCGGATTGCACCGGTCGGGGGACATCGACCCGGTCGGTATCGCCCTCCTGGGCGCACTGGACGGTCAGCGCACCCTCGGTGACGTGCTCGATCGTGTCGCGACCGACTACGGTCTTTCCTCTGAAGCGCTGCGTTCCGGCGGGCTCGACGCGGTCCGTTCGCTGATCGAGGAGGGTTTCCTCACGGCGGGCTGAACGGAGCCCGATGGCGCGTTACGCGGTCCAAACGCGCCGCTAAAGCAGCACAAGATGAGCAAGCAGGGATGTGTCGCGCACAATGAACGACGCGGGCTGAACGACTAGGCCTGCTGACTCGTGAACGTAACCACGGCATCTCTGGGCGTACTCTGGACTCCGAGTCGCGCTCACGGGGCCGAAGGTATTACTTTCCAGTCGCCCGCGCCTCGCCCGCAGGGGTAGGTGCGACCGGGGCGGGTGATTTCGCTCATCCGGCGAGGGGTATCCCTTCGCGCGTGCGTGGCTTCGAAGAGGACAGGAAGGACGGACGACTGTGCCGCCGAGCAGCAAGGCCGGGACCGGGACCAAGGCGCCCGCGCGCCGTCTCGTCATCGTCGAGTCCCCGGCCAAGGCCAAGACGATCAAGGGCTATCTCGGCCCGGGCTACACCGTCGAGGCCAGCGTCGGACACATCCGCGACCTGCCGACCACCGACACCAAGCACAAGATCCCGGCGAACATCGCCAATCAGCCGTGGGCCAAGCTCGGCGTCGACGTAGACCACGACTTCGAGACCGTGTACGTGGTCTCCGACGGCAAGGACGACCAGGTCCGCAAGCTGAAGCAGCTGCTCAAGGAAGCCGACGAGCTCTACCTCGCCACTGACGAGGACCGCGAGGGCGAGGCCATCGCCTGGCACCTGGAGCAGGAGCTCAAGCCGAAGGTGCCGGTGCGCCGGATGGTCTTCCACGAGATCACCAAGGACGCCATCCAGCGGGCCGTCGCCAACCCGCGGCAGATCAACATGCAGCTGGTCAGCGCGCAGGAGACCCGCCGGGTGCTGGACCGGCTCTACGGCTACGAGGTCTCCCCGGTGCTCTGGCGGAAGATCACCAACGGCACCTCAGCCGGCCGGGTGCAGTCCGTCGCCACCCGCCTGGTGGTCGAGCGCGAGCGGGAGCGGATGGCGTTCGTCCCGGCCGCGTACTGGGACCTCACCGCGCTCTTCGACACGCAGCGCGAGGGTGACGACCCGCGCACGATGAGCGCCCGGCTCGCCTCCGTCGGCGGCGTCCGCGTCGCCCAGGGCCGCGACTTCGGCCCGGACGGAACACTCAAGTCCCGCGGCGACGTCGTCCACCTGGACGAACAGGCCGCTCGCGCCCTGGCCGCAGCCCTCGTGGACACCGACTTCGCGGTCACGTCCGTCGAGAGCAAGCCCTACCGCCGCGCTCCCTACGCACCGTTCCGCACCACAACGCTTCAGCAGGAGGCCGGACGCAAGCTCGGCTTCGGAGCGCAGCGCACCATGCAGGTCGCGCAGAGGCTGTACGAGAACGGCTACATCACTTATATGCGCACGGACTCGATCACGTTGTCCGAGACCGCGCTCACCGCCGCGCGCACCCAGGTCCGTGAGCTGTACGGCGCCGCCTACCTGCCCGACGCCCCGCGCCGGTACGAGTCGAAGGTCAAGAACGCCCAGGAAGCGCACGAGGCCATCCGCCCCTCCGGCGACAGCTTCCGCACCCCGGCGCAGACCGGCCTGACCGGCGACGAGTTCCGGCTCTACGAGC
>NZ_DASRGV010000267.1:0-6603 GCF_035650855.1 Actinocrinis sp.
GAAGCTTGGTGGTCTCGATGGGCGGAAGGCCATCGTCGAGGCCACGTAACTGTGCGTAAAGACTGCGGCGCAGTGTTCAGGGCGCAGCCCGTGCGCGGCAGCGCCCTGAGTCCGTGGAGCGGCCGAGCCCCTGGGCGAGGACGCGGAGCGGGGCGGGCGGGTGGGCCAGAGCAACCCAGCACGCGACCGGCGGCGAGGCTGCTAACCCGCGGTCCGCCCCAACGACTTTCCGTCGCCGAGGCGGACCGGTCGGTTCACGGCGCTATGCGGCCGCGGTGCCTCCGCGCACGCGGTGGATGGTGTCGCGATACCAGTGCGCGCTGAGCTTCGGGATGCGCTGCTGCGTTGCGTAGTCCACTCGGACGATGCCGAAACGTTTGTCGTACCCGTATGCCCACTCGAAGTTGTCCAGCAGCGACCAGACGAAGTAGCCGCGGATGTCGGTGCCGGATTCGCGCGCCTGCTGGACCGCCGCGATGTGCGAGGCCAGATAGTCGATGCGGTCGCGGTCGGCCACGAAGCCGGTCGCGTCCGGCTCGTCCCGGAAGGCCGCGCCGTTCTCGGTGACGAAGACCGGCACGCCAGGGTAGTCGCGGCCGATGCGGGTGAGCAGTTCGGCGAAGTCGTCGGGCATGATCTCCCAGCCCATCGCCGTCTGCGGGAGGCCGTAGAGCACGCCGCGGCCGACCGGGTGGCCGTTGCCGTCGCGGTCGTGCCCGTCCTCGTCGACTCCGGAGCTTCGCATGCTGAAGTAGTAGTTGACGCCGAGGGTGTCGAGCCTCGCCGAGATGGTCTGCAGGTCGCCGTCTTCGATCGGGAGGTGCACGTCGCGGGCCGCGAGGTCGGCGAGCACGTCCTCGGGGTAGCGGCCGTGCCAGATCGGGTCGAGGTAGATGCGGGTGCCGAGGCCGTCGGAGCGGCGGGCCGCTTCCAGGTCCGCGAGGGAGTCGGTCGCGGGCTTGGCGGTGCTCAGGTTGAGCGTGATGCCGAGTTCCAGTGGGTTTCCGTTGTTCGCCGCGCGCAGCCGCTCCACCGCGAGCCCGTGGCCGAGCAGCAGGTGGTGGATCGCGTGCATGCCGGCCGCGAAGTCGCGGCGTCCGGGGGCCTGCACGCCTTCGACGTAGCCGAGCATCGCCGAGCACCAGGGCTCGTTGAGCGTGGTCCAGTGCGCGACGCGGTCGCCGAGCCTGTTGTATACGAGCTCTGCGTAGTCCGCGAAGCGGTAGGCCGTGTCACGGTCCGGCCAGCCGCCGGCGTCCTCGAGCTCCTGCGGCAGGTCCCAGTGGTACAGGGTGACCCAGGGTTCGATGTCGTTGGCGAGCAGCTCGTCGACGAGCCGGTCGTAGAACGCGATTCCGGCCGGGTTCGCAGGGCCCTTACCTCCGGGCTGCACGCGCGGCCAGCCGATGGAGAACCGGTACGCGTCGAGGCCGAGCTCGCGGATCAGCGCCACGTCCTGCGGCATCCGGCGGTAGTGGTCGCAGGCGGCGTCCCCGGTGTCTCCGTTGTCGACCGCGCCGGGCACGCGGCAGAAGGTGTCCCAGATCGAGGGGGTGCGCCCGTCCGCGTCCACGGCCCCTTCGATCTGGTACGCAGAAGTCGCCGTGCCCCACCGGAAGGTGGCCGGCAAGCGGTCGATGGTGCTGTCGTAACGGGTCGTCACGCGGGCGTCCGCCGTCGCGGCAGTGGTGTCCATGATTCTCCTGTTTCAGGCACGCGGCACCGTACCCCCGTAGTAGGGCGCTGATGCTCGCTGTGAAATTCGGCGGGCCCTGAGCGGTCCTGCGGCGCTACGTCAGAGTGCTGTCAAACTGTGCCGCGGTCGGCGGTTGGCTACTTGCGGCCGGATGCAGCCAGCAGGCGACAGTTCGGCCGGTGCCGGTGCGCCCGCCCTGCTGCTGCGGGTCATCGGGCACGCCGAGCACCGGGATCTCGCGCGAGCACGGGTCGAACGCCTTGGGGCAGCGCGGGTGGAACGAGCACCCCGAAGGAAGGGAGCGCGGGTCGGGCGGCGAGCCGGGGATGCCCGCCAGTTCGCGGCGCGGGCCGCGCAGCGCGGGGAACGAGTGCAGCAGGCCGTCGCTGTAAGGGTGCAGCGGATCGCGGTAGATCTGCGCGGCGGGCGCCTCCTCGACGATGCGGCCGCCGTACATGATCGCGATCCGGTCGGCGAACTCGACCAGCAGGGACAGGTCGTGGGTGATGAAGATCACTGAGAAGTCCAGCCGCTTGCGCAGCCGGCTGAACACCCCGAGGATCTGGCGCTGCATCACCACGTCCAGCGCGGTGGTCGGCTCGTCCATGATGACGATCCGCGGCTCCAGCGCGAGCGCCATGCCGATCATCACCCGCTGGCGCATGCCGCCGGACAGCTGGTGCGGGTAGCTGTCCAGCCGGTCGGCCGGGATGCCGACCAGGCCGAGCAGCTCTCGCGCGCGTTCCGCGCGCTCGGTGCGGCTGAGCTCGGGTTTGTGCGCCTTGAGCACATCAGTGAGCTGAGTCGAGATCTTGTCGACCGGGTTGAGCGCGTTCATCGCGGCCTGGAAGACGATCGAGGTCTGCGCCCAGCGGAAATCGCGTAGTCCGGCGGGACTGAGAGCGAGCACGTCGATGGGCTCTGAGCCGTCGCCGGGGCGGTAGAGCACCTTGCCGTCGGCCACCACGCCGGGCGGCGGGAGCAGCCGGGTCAGGCCGTAGGCGAGGGTTGATTTGCCGCTGCCGCTCTCCCCGGCGAGGCCGAGCACCTCGCCGCGGCGCAGGGTCAGGTTCACCTCGCTGACCGCGCGTACGGCTTGCTCCCCGGTGCCGTAGTCGACGTTGAGGCCGGAGATCTCGAGCACGGCGTCGCCGGTGGCCGCCGCGTGGTCCGGGTGGGGGTCTGGGATCGGCGTGTCCACGTCGATGGTCACCGGGCACCGTCCTCGGCGTCGATTTCAGAGACCTGACTCGCTGCGGCATGCGCGAGGGCCGGTTCGCCGCGGTGCGCGAGGACCGGGGTGAAGCCGACGCGCATCCGGACCTTGCGGCCGGTGTAGTCGCGCACCGTGGCGCTGCCGCTGCTGCGCAGCCGCGGGTTGACCAGCTCGTCGATGCCGAAGTTCAGCAGCGAGAGCGCGGTGCCGAGCAGCGCGATCGCGAGGCCGGCCGGGACGAACCACCACCAGGCGCCGATGGCCAGCGCCTCCTGGCTCTGCGCCCAGTACAGGATCGCGCCCCAGTTCCATTCGTAGAGCCCTTGCACGCCGATGAAGGCGAGCGCGACCTCGGTCATGATCGCGTAGATCACGGTGCCGACGAAGGAGGAGGCGATGATCGCGGTCAGGTTGGGCAGGATCTCGAAGATCACGATCCGCCATACCGGTTCCCCGGCGGCGCGGGCCGCCTCGACGAAGTCTCTTCGGCGCAGCGAGAGCGTCTGGGCTCGCAGGACTCTGGCTCCCCAGGCCCATGAGGTCAGCCCGATGACCAGCGCCACCACCCAGTCGCCGCCGGTGGGGATCGCGGTGGTGATGATGATGATCAGCGGGAGCGCCGGGATGACCAGGAACACGTTGGAGACCGCGGACAGCCCCTCGCCGCCGGCGCCGCCGAGGTACCCGGAGGTCACGCCGAAGAGCACTGCGACGATCGTGGCAACCACCCCGGCGAAGAAGCCGACGAACATGACGCTGCGGGTGCCGTCGAGCACCTGGCTGAAGATGTCCTGGCCGATGTGCGTGGTGCCGAACCAGTGCTTGGCCGAGGGGCCCTGCAGGATGTCGCTGCTGCGCTGCGAGGGGTCGTACGGGGCGATCAGCGGCCCGATGATCGCGATCAGCAGGAACACGGCCAGGATGGCCAGGCCCACGGCCACCTTCCGGTTCGACAGCAGCCGCATGCGCAGCCGCCGCGGGGTCGCCGCGGCCGAGCCTGCGACGGGTTCCTGCGGGGTGACGGCGTCCACGCCGGGCGCGGTGACGGCCATCGGTCAGCCCTCCCTTCGGGTACGCGGGTCCAGCGCCATGTAGGCGAGGTCGGCCAGGAAGTTGGCGGCCAGCACGGAGAGCGTGATGACCAGGAAGATGCCCTGCATCAGCGGGTAGTCCTTCTGCCCGATCGCGGAGACCAGTTCCAGGCCGACGCCCGGGTAGGAGAACACGTACTCGACCAGGAAGGTGCCGCCGACCACCAGGCCCAGGGCCATGCCGAACCCTGACACGCTCGGCAGCAGCGCGTTGCGCGCGGCGTATCCGAGCATGACGCGCCGTTCGGAAAGGCCCTTGGCGTGCGCAACGGTCACGTAGTCCTCGCTGCTGACCGTCACGACCATGTTGCGCATGCCCATCAGCCAGCCGGCGACGGAGGTGACGATGATGGTCGCCGCGGGGAGCAGGCTGTGCTTGAGGGCGCTTCCGACGAACGCGCCGTTCCAGCCGGGGATCAGGCCGGGGTCGTATCCGCCTGCTGATGGAAGGAAGCTGTTGACACCGGTGAACGCGGCGATCGCGAGCAGCGCCAGCCAGAAGTACGGGATCGAGGCGAAGAAGGTGGAGATCGGCATCAGCAGGTCGGCCAGGCTGCCGCGCCGCCAGCCGACCACGACGCCGAGCAGCGTGCCGATGGCGAAGCTGAGGATCGTGGCGACGCCGACCAGGGTGATGGTCCAGGGCAGGCTCTGCGCCAGCACCGTGGAGACCGGGGTCGGGAAGGAGTGGAACGAGATGCCGAGGTCGCCGCGCAGCAGCTGCCCGAGATAGGAGATGTACTGCTGGAAGATGCCCTGCTGCTTGTCCAGGCCGAACAGGACGGTCAGCGAGTGCACCGCCTGCGTGCTGATCTGGCCCTGATATTCGGCGATCAGCGAGTCCACCGGGTTGCCCGGGGTCAGCCGCGGGACGAAGAAGTTGATGGTGACCGCGGCCCACGCGGTGAAGACGTAGAACGCGAGACGCTGGGCGAAGTACCTCATGCCGCCGCACCTGCCTCGCCGTTGGTGCTGGCGCTCGCGTGCTCGGGCGAGTAGAGCCAGCAGGCGGCCCAGTGCGCGGGCTTCTCGGCTGCTTTAGCGTCAGGCTCCTGCGACGCCGGTGCGCCGACGGTGAACCGGGGCGGAACCTGCACGGTGCACACGTCCATCGCGTGCGGACAACGCGGATGGAACCGGCAGCCGCTCGGCGGATGGATCAGGCTGGCGACCTCGCCGGTGCCCTCGTCGACCGACGGTTCATCGGCCGGGGGTGCGCTGCCGTTTTGGGCGCCGCCGTTCAGTGCGCTGCCGTTGGCGTGCGGGGCGATCCGGTCCGGGTCCGGTGCGGAGTTGATCAGCAGTCTGGTATACGGATGCGCGGGCTGCTGCGTGACGCTCTCGCTGTCTCCGCCCTCGACGATCCGGCCCGCGTACATCACCTGCGTCTCGTCGGCGAAGTAGCGCGCCGACGCGATGTCGTGGGTGATGTACAGGATCGCCAGGTACATCTGCTCTTTGAGATCGCGCAGCAGGTTCAGGATGCCGAGCCGGATGGAGACGTCGAGCATTGATACCGGCTCGTCGGCCAGCAGCGCCTCCGGCCCCGCGGCCAGGGCCCGCGCGATGGCGACCCGCTGGCGCTGGCCGCCCGACAGCTCGTGCGGGAACTTGTCGATGTACCGCTCCGGCGGGGTGAGCTGCACCTTGGTCAGCAGATCCGCCAGCGCGGCCTCGGTTTCGGCGCGGCCGCGGCCGACCCGGTTGTGCACGCGCAGCGCCCTGGTCAGGTGGTAGCGCACGGTGTGCACCGGGTTGAGCGAGGCGAACGGGTCCTGGAAGATCATCTGCACCCGGCCGCTGTACGCGCGGAACCTGCGCCCGCCGCGCACCGTGGTCTCCGCGCCGTGCAGCCGGATCGCGCCGCGGGTGCGCGGGTAGAGCTGGGCGAGCAGGCGTGCCACGGTCGACTTGCCCGACCCGGACTCGCCGACCAGCGCGGTGACCCGGCCGCGGCGCAGCAGCAGGGTCACGTCGTCCACCGCGTGAACCACCGTACGCTCGCCCGAGAGCGCCGCGCGCAGATGCCGGCGCACCGGGAAGTGCTTGGTCAGATCCTCGGCCTCCAGGACTACCTCGGCAGCCCCGCCCGCCGGCGAGGAGGTCTCGCTCAGCGTCGTCATCTCGTGCTTCTCCTTGGAAGATCGTCGCGCCACCCACTGACCGTCGCCCAGCGTCCGGCCCTGCGCCCCGGGCTCCGCGAAGGGTGCGGGGCCCGAGGCGAGGGCGACGGCGGCCGGTCCCGCTGTGCTCAATCAGGAGCTGTCGCGGCCGAGTCCGGCCCGTTCGGGTGACCTGATCTCAGATCGTCAGGACGTGGCCGGGGTCAGGTGCATGATCACATCGAGCGACTGGGTCAGCGTCGGCTGGATCGGCATGTACGAGTTCGCATCGTCCGGCCAGCCGGTCCAGTGCTTCGTGGAGTACTCGGCGCCGTAGTTCCCGGCCGAGGTCGGGATCATGGGCGCCTGCTCCACCATGATCTGCTCCAGCGTGTTCAGCGCGTTCGTGCGGGTGGCGTCGTCGGTGGCGTTGGCGTACTGCTGCAGCGCCTGGGTGGCCTGCGGGCTGTTGAAGCGCCCGTAGTTGCCCGAGTTCGC
>NZ_DASRGV010000268.1:0-12164 GCF_035650855.1 Actinocrinis sp.
GGCCATCTGCACCAGCCACTCGTTCAGCGCGCCGGCGATCGTGGGCGCCAGATCCCGGCCGACCTCCCCCCGGTTGATCGCGTGTTCCGGATGGGTGTGCGCGAGCGGTTCGAGGCCGCGCAGCGACGGGTGGCTCCAGTCGACCAGATTCGGGCCGCCGAGCACGAGATAGCAGTCCCCGTACGCGCGATCGCGGCCGACGCCCCACTCGTGCCGGCGCGTGTCATAGGGACGCCGCGCGACGACGCCCGACTCGATCAACGCGCTCTGATCCCCGACGGCCAGTCTGCTGAGCACCGCGTGCCCCTGCGCCGCACTGTGCAGACGTGCGACGATCCGCGGTGCGCCGTCCGCCGCACGCGCCGGATCCGTCAGTTCCACCGCCGCCCAGCGGCGCGCCCCGCCCGGCGGCTCGTGCCGCGAGTTGTACTGGAACATCGGGCCGCCTCCAAGGTCGGTAGGGTCCCCGCGGCCGCCGACCGGCCGCCGCGCTCTACTGCGCCGCACCCAACAAGAGGCGCGGCACCTGGCCGGTGATACAGCAGAGCGCGGCTTGGTAGCCGAGTCGTGATGGGAGATTCGCCGCAGCTTGGAGTCGGGGAACTGGGGAGGCCGGGATTCAGCCCGCCAGAGCCTTGGCCCACTCCTGCACGCTCACGACCGCCGCCTGGCGCGGGAAGACCTTCTCGGTCAGCACCCGGTGCACCTCCGGGTCGCCGTCGAGGCAGGCGTCCTGCAGCACGGTGAGTCGGAAGTCGAGGTCAGCGGCCTGACGCACGGTGGAGAGCACCACGCCGCTGGTCGCGATCCCCGACAGCACCAGATGCGTCACCTCCAGGCCGCGCAGCACCACGTCGAGGTCGCTGCCGGCGAAGGCGCTCACCCGTCGTTTGGTGACCACGATGTCGCCGGCCTGCGGGGCGATCGCCGGATGCACGTCCATGCGTCCGTCGCCCGATTCGCCGAGGGTAGCGTTCCGCTTGGTCGCCGAGAAGGCGAAGTTGCGCGAACTGATCTCCGGGAAGCCGGGGCGGAACCCGACGACCACGTAGATCACCGGGATCTGCGCCGAGCGCGCGGCGCTGATCGCCTCGTCCACCCGGGCCAGGTATCCGCTGTCATCGCCGAAGCGCTCGACGATGACCCGCTGTACGTCCATCACGAGCAGAGCGGCGTTCTCCGGCATCGGCTGTCTCCTTGAGATCTGGCTTCCCTTTAGCCGGGGAGGATACTTAGGTTACTTTTGCTAAGTAAATTGGGGCCGGGCGAGGAAGGGCGGGCGCGGATGACGACGGGAACCCAGGGAGACACGGCCAAGGGCACGGCGGCAAGGCAGCGCGGCCGCTGGGTGAGCGCAGACCATCCGCGCTACAAGTGGATCGCCCTGTCCAACACCACGCTCGGCATGCTGATCGCGACGATCAACAGCTCGATCGTGCTGATCTCCCTTCCGGCCATCTTCAACGGGATACGGCTCGACCCGCTGCAGCCCGGCAACGTCAGCTACCTGCTGTGGATGCTGATGGGGTACATGCTGGTCTCCGCGGTGCTCGTGGTCGCCCTCGGCCGGCTCGGCGACATCTGGGGCCGGGTGCGCATCTACAACGCCGGCTTCCTGATCTTCGCCGTGACCTCGGTCATCCTGTCGCTCGACCCGATGCACGGCGGCGCGGGCGCGCTCTGGCTGATCCTGTGGCGCATCGCGCAGGCGGTCGGCGGCTCGATGCTGATGGCGAACTCGGCCGCGATCATCACCGACGCCTTCCCGGCCGCACAGCGCGGCATGGCGCTGGGCGTGAACATGGTCGCGGGCATCGCCGGATCGTTCATCGGCCTGGTGCTCGGCGGCGCGCTGGCGGAATGGGACTGGCGCTCCATCTTCTGGGTCAATGTTCCCATCGGGATCATCGGCACCTACTGGGCGTACCGGTCGCTGCACGAGACCGGCATCCGCAAGGCCGCGCGTATCGACTGGTGGGGCAACCTGACCTTCGCGGTCGGCCTGACCGCGCTGCTGGCCGGGATCACCTACGGCATCCAGCCCTACGGCGGCCACACCATGGGCTGGACCAACCCGTGGGTCATCGCCGGACTGGTGGGCGGCGTGGTGCTGCTCGCGGTGTTCTGCCTGATCGAGACGCGCGTGCCGGAGCCGATGTTCCCGCTGCGCCTGTTCCGCAACGCCGCCTTCACCGGCGGCAACGCGGCGGCGCTGCTCGGCTCGATCGGCCGCGGCGGCATGCAGTTCATGCTGATCATCTGGCTGCAGGGCATCTGGCTGCCGCTGCACGGCTACGACTACGCGCAGACCCCGCTGTGGGCCGGCATCTACCTGCTGCCGCTGACCGTCGGATTCCTCGCCGCGGGGCCGATATCCGGGCACCTGTCCGACCTGTTCGGCGCGCGGCTGTTCGCCGCCGGAGGCCTGACCGTGATGGCCGCCTCGTTCGCCGGCCTGCTGCTGTTGCCCACGAACTTCAGCTACCTGTGGTTCGCCGCGCTGGTCTTCCTCAACGGGCTCGGCGGCGGCCTGTTCGCGGCCCCGAACACCTCGATCATCATGTCGAACGTGCCGCCCGAGGCGCGCGGCGCGGCCTCCGGGATGCGCGCGACCTTCCAGAACGCCGGCATGGTGCTTTCGATCGGAATCTTCTTCTCGCTCATGGTCGCGGGACTGGCCGGCTCGCTGCCGCACACGCTCACCAGCGGACTGACCGCCCAGGGGGTGCCGCCGGCCGCCGCGCAGACCGTGGCCTCGCTGCCGCCGGTCGGCACCCTGTTCGCCGCCTTCCTCGGCTACAACCCGATCCAGGAACTGCTCGGCCCGCACGTGCTCGGCCAGCTTCCGGCCGCGAACGCGCACACGCTGACCGGCCGCCAGTTCTTCCCGAATCTCATCTCAGGCCCCTTCCACACCGGCCTGGTCGTGGTCTTCTCGCTGGCCATCGCCATGTGCCTGATCGCCGCCGGAACCTGCCTGATCCGCAACAAGCCCGAGGCCGAAGAAGACCTCGTATCCGTGCCGGCGCCAACGCCGGGATCAGGACGGTAGCTAAGGCGGGACGGTAGCGGGGGCGAATCAGCGTTCGTGGCCGGCACGCAGCCAGTCGGCGTAGTCGGCCACGGCGCGTCGCGTGTCGTAGCCGGGCTCGTATCCGGTGTCCTGCCGAATGCGGGTGATGTCGAGGTAGAAGTCCCGGGCAGGTCCATGCGGATTGCGCCCTTCGGGCAGCTCAATGCGCGTGCCCGGGACGACCTCGGCAAGGGCGTCGGCGAGGTGCTGGTATGTCGTGGCGCGGCCGCCGCCGACGTTGTACGTGCGGTGGTTGAGCTGCGGCGCCAGCTGCAGCAGCGCGAGAGCGCGCCCGCAGTCCTTCGCGTAGCAGAGGTCGAGGCTGTCCTGCGCGTGTGCGGGGGAGTAGAGCTCTGAGAAGTCCGGCGCGGTGCCGCGCACGGCCGCGTGCACGAGCTGGGGCGCGCCGAAGAAGCGAGAAACCGGTCGGCCGAGTGGACCCCAGATCCCTGCGATCCGCGCGTTATAGAACTCGAGCCCTGCGGCGCCCGCGACGTAGTCGGCCAGCAGTTCGGAGATCTTCTTGGACGCGGGGATGGCGTGGCCGGAGGTCAGCGGCAGCGGCACGTCCTCACGCATCGCCGCCGCCGCGTCGCTCGCCGCCGAATCCTCCGGCAGCGGTACGCCGCCGTATACGCCGATCGTGCTGGCGACCCCGACGCGCGCCACGCCCCAGTCGTGCGCTGCTTGCAAGACATTCAGCAGGCCATTGACGGCGGCGCGCGCGTCCTCGATCGGATTCGCACTCGGCGGCCAGCCCCCGGCCGCGAGGTGTACGACTCCCGTGATCTCGTACCGTGCACCGACCTTGAGCAGCGACGACAGGTCGGTCACGTCGCCCTGCTCGATGAACACGCGGCTGCCGATCTCGGAGGCGATCAGGTCGGATACGTCTGCGTCCGCGACCGCGCGCCGCCCGAGCAGGACGCAGGATTGGCCGAGATCGAGCAGGGCGCGAGCGGTGTGGGTGCCGATGAAGCCGAGGCCACCCGTGACGAGGATCATTCCGCCCCCCATAGCGTCAGTAGATTTGATTGTCAGTGAGGCTGACAATCAGGCTAGCGGTAGGCTCAGAGGGTGTCCAGCGCAGCCAAGGACGCTGCCGCCGCGGCGGAGCGCAGCCCGGAACTGACCAGCCGCCTCGGCTATCTGCTCAAGCACGCCCAGTTGCGGCTCGCCGAGCTGACCACCGCCGCGCTGGAGCCTTTCGGCCTGAACGGCCGGGAGCTGGCCGTGCTGATCGTGCTGGCCGAGGGCGAGCCCGCCTCGCAGCAGGAAGCAGCGCGGCGGCTCGGGATCGACCGCACGAGCATGGTCGCCTTCCTGGACACGTTGGAGGAAAAGGGCCTGGTCGAGCGGCGCCCGCACGCGCACGACCGGCGCCGCAACGCGGTCGAGCTCACGACGGCGGGACGCGAGACGATGCGAGCCGCCCGCCGCGCCGGCGACGAGGCGGAACGGCGCTTCCTCGCCCCGCTCAGCCGACCCGCCGGCGCAGCGCTCAAGGAATCGCTGCTGGCGCTTGTTGAGTCAGAAGGCTGATTAAACGTCGCTCGTGCGGCCGACGAAACTCAGCGGTCCGCCGCCGGTCCCGGCGTGTTGAGGGCACTCACTAGGCGTCCTCTGCATTGTGCTGCCGCGAACCGCTCGCGACCGCCACCGCCTGCTCGGCGATTTCGAGCTCTTCATCGGTCGGCACGACCAGAACCGGCACCTCGGCCCCCTCCGGTGAGATGAACCGCTCGCCGCTCCCGGCCGCCCGATTGCGCTGTTCGTCGACGGCGATGCCCAGCCGCTCGAGCCCGCGCAGGGCCAGCCCCCTGACGAGGTCGTCGTTCTCGCCGACGCCCGCAGTGAACACCACCGCGTCGACCCGACCGAGTACCGCGTAGTACGCGCCGATGTATTTACGGATGCGGTGGCAGTACACGTCGATGGCCAGGCGGGCGTCGGCATCGCCGTTTTCCCGCGCGCGCCCCACGTCGCGCAGGTCGTTGCTGCCGGTCAGCGCGAGCAGGCCGCTTTCCTGATTCAGTGCGTGGTCGATCCGCTTGGCGTCGAAGCCTGCGACGCGTTCGAGATACGCGGGCACGGCCGGATCGAGATCCCCGCTGCGCGTGCCCATGACCAGACCCTCGAGCGGGGTCAGGCCCATCGAGGTCTCCACGCTGCGCCCGCCCTCGACCGCGCACGCGCTCGCGCCGTTCCCGAGATGCAGCACGATCAGGTTCGTCTCCTGCGGCGCCTTGCCCAGCAATCGCGCGGCCTGCCTCGCCACGTATTGGTGCGACGTGCCGTGGAAACCGTAGCGCCGCAACGAATACCGGTCCCGCCACTCGCGCGGCACTGCGTACGTGTAGGCCGCGGGCGGCAGCGTTCGATGAAACGCGGTGTCGAACACCGCGATGTGCGGCACGTCCGGGAAAGCCTTGCGCGCCACCTCGATCCCGGTCGCGTTGGCCGGATTGTGCAGCGGTGCCAGCGCTGTCAGCTCCCTGATGTCGGCGAGTACGGCGTCGTCGATCAGCGTCGGCTGGTCGAACCGGTCGCCGCCGTGTACGACGCGATGCCCGACCGCCACCAGATCGGTCCCGGCCAGGTCCGGGCCGGAGGCCTTGAACGCGGCCAGAATCGCGTCGAGCGCCTGCGCGTGGTCGGCGAACCGATCCCGCACCTCGTACGGCGATCCTTGCGCGGGCCGATGGGTAAGTTCGCCCGCTGCGTTCTCACCGATCCTGCCGACCAGCCCCGTGGCCAGCCGCTCGCGCTGCTCCAAGCCGATCAGCTGGTACTTGACCGAAGACGACCCGGCGTTGAACACCAGCACGTCACGCGCCATCCCGACCTCCGCACTCGCGCCGCCCTCGGTGCCACCCTCGCCGTTGCGTCGTACCCGTCCCAGGTGCCTTCGACCCGCGGCCGATGGGACTAACGACCCATCCGGGCGACCAGGCCGGGCGGCCAGTCTTGAAGTGGGCGAACAATCGAGGAAGAACCGAGAACCGAAAGGGGCCGGCAATGGCCGATCGCGAGGCGGGGGCGCTTTCCCGTCGCGACCTTGACCTGATCGACGCCTACTGGCGTGCCGCCAACTACCTCTCCGTCGGGCAGATCTACCTGCTCGACAACCCGCTGCTGCGCGAGCCGCTGCGCGAGGAGCACATCAAGCCGCGGCTGCTCGGCCACTGGGGTACCACGCCCGGCCTGAACTTCATCTACGCGCACCTCAACCGGCAGATCAAGGCGCGCGACCTGAACGCGATCTACATCGCGGGGCCGGGCCACGGCGGCCCGGGACTGGTCGCGAACGCCTATCTGGAAGGCACGTACAGCGAGGTCTACCCGCGCATCGGCCTCGACGAGGAGGGCATGCGCCGGCTCTTTCGCCAGTTCTCCTTCCCCGGCGGCATCCCCAGCCACGTCGCGCCCGAGACCCCCGGGTCGATCCACGAGGGCGGCGAACTCGGCTATTCGGTGGCGCACGCCTACGGCGCGGCCTTCGACAACCCGGACCTCGTGGTCGCCTGCGTGGTCGGCGACGGCGAGGCGGAGACCGGGCCGCTGGCCGCATCCTGGCACTCGAACAAGTTCCTCGACCCGGTGCGCGACGGCGCGGTGCTGCCCATCCTGCACCTGAACGGCTTCAAGATCGCGAACCCGACCGTGCTGTCCCGGATTCCGCGGGGCGAACTGGACAACCTGTTCGAGGGCTACGGGTACCGCCCGATCACCGTCGAGATCGCGGACCCCGACGACCACGACGCCGCGCACCAGGCCATGGCCGCGGCGCTCGATGACGCGCTTGGCGACATCAAGACCATCCAGGCCGAGGCGCGAGGACTGGCGAATGGGCACAGTCAGGTGCGTGCGAGCGACGGTGCGGCTTCAGCAGACGCACAGCTGACCGCGGACGACCAGGTGCCGGTCGACCGCCCGCGTTGGCCGATGATCATATTCCGGTCGCCCAAGGGATGGACCGGACCGAAGACCGTGGACGGCAACCGCACCGAAGGCAATTGGCGCTCGCACCAGGTCCCGCTCGCGAACCTGCGGGAGAACCCGGACCATCTCGCGCAACTTGAGCGATGGCTCGCCTCCTACCGCCCGGACGAGCTGTTCGAGCGCTCCGGCCGCCTCGTCCAGGAACTGGCCGAACTGCCCCCGCAGGGCCTGCGCCGGATGAGCGCCAACCCGCACGCCAACGGCGGCATCCTGCTGCGCGACCTGGACCTGCCGGACTTCCGCGACTACGCGGTCGAGGTCAAGGAGCACGGCACGAGCTTCGCCGAGGCCACCCGCGTCCTCGGCACCTTCCTGCGCGACGTGATGGCGCGCAACGAAACCCCCGGCGCCGACACTCCCGGCAACTTCCGGGTCTTCGGGCCGGACGAGACCGCCTCCAACCGGCTCGGCGCGGTCCTCGAAGCCACCGGGCGCACGTGGATGGCCGAATCAGAGCCCGATGACGACGCGGCGCTCGCCCCCGACGGCCGGGTGATGGAGGTGCTCTCCGAGCACATGTGCCAGGGCTGGCTCGAGGGCTACCTGCTCACCGGCCGGCACGGCCTTTTCTCCTGCTACGAGGCCTTCATCCACATCGTCGACTCGATGTTCAACCAGCACGCCAAGTGGCTCAAGACCACCCGGCACATCCCGTGGCGCCGCCCGATCGCGTCGCTGAACTACCTGCTGACCTCGCATGTGTGGCGGCAGGACCACAACGGCTTCTCGCACCAGGACCCCGGCTTCATCGACCACGTGGTGAACAAGAAGGCTGAGATCGTCAGGGTGTACCTGCCGCCGGACACCAACACGCTGCTGTCGGTCGGCGACCACATTCTGCGCAGCCGGCACTACGTGAACGTCGTCGTCGCGGGCAAGCAGCCCACGCACAACTGGCTGTCGATGGACGACGCGATCCTGCACTGCACCCGCGGCATCGGCATCTGGGAGTGGGCCTCCACGGACGCGGGCACCGAGCCGGACGTCGTGCTGGCCTGCGCCGGCGACATCCCGACGCTGGAGACCCTGGCCGCCACAGCGATCCTGCGCCAGTCCTTCCCGGAGCTGAAGATCCGCGTCGTGAACGTGGTGGACCTGATGCGCCTGGAACCCGACGCCGAGCACCCGCACGGGCTCTCCGACCGCGAGTTCGACTCCTTGTTCACCACGGACAAGCCGGTCGTCTTCGCCTACCACGGCTACCCCTGGCTGATCCACCGGCTGACCTACCGGCGCGCGAACCACCACAACATCCACGTGCGCGGCTACAAGGAGGAGGGCACCACCACCACGCCCTTCGACATGGTCATGCTCAACGACCTGGACCGCTACCACCTGGTGATCGACGTGATCGACCGGGTGCCCGGACTGGCCGAGCGCGGCGCGCACCTGCGCCAGGCGATGCTCGACGCACGCACCCGGGCCCGCGCGTACACGCGCGAGGTCGGCGACGACATCCCCGAGGTGCGCGACTGGGTCTGGCCGTACAACTGAAGATCCGGAAATCCGAAGGTCGGATTAACGGTGTGCCTCCCGGAGGGCTCGCGGTTACGGTTGGTGCCACCAGGCAACGATCGAGACCGTCCGGGAGGCGCGTTGGCCGTCGAGGAAATCAGCAGGCCGACGGACCCGGACGGCACTGTGGACCCGGGCAGGCCGACGGGCCTGGACGGCGCTGCGGATGCGGAAAGGCCGACGGATCCGGACAGCACTGCGGACGCGCGGCACGTGCTGGACAGCGTGACCTGGGCGGCGCTGACCGGCCCGCACGCGCGCTTCGCGGAACGGCACGGCCGCGCCGTCCGGTACCGGCCGGACGTCTCACCGTTCGCCGCGCTCGAGGACCCGGCCGACGAGCAGTGCTGGGCCGACGCGGCCGAACTGGTCGGCCCGAAGGGCACCGTGGTCCTGCTGCCCGGACCCACCCGAGCGCCCGCCGGCTGGAGCCAGGTCTTCGGCGAGCAGTGCTCTCAGTTCGTCGCGACGTCCGCCGACGCGAAGCCGGACCCCGAGGCGGTCCTGCTCGGCCCGGATGACCTGCCCGAGATCCTCGACCTTGTCGCGCGCACCAAACCGGGCCCGTTCCTGCCGCGCACCATCGAACTCGGCGCCTACCTCGGCATCCGGCGCGGCGGCACGCTCGCCGCGATCGCCGGCGAGCGGCAGCAGCCGCCCGGATGGACCGAGGTCAGCGCGGTGTGCACCGATCCGGCGTTCCGAGGGCAGGGACTGGCCGCCCGGCTGGTGCGCGCGGTGGTCGCGGGAATCAACGAACGCGGCGACCGCGCGTTCCTCAACGTTCTCTCGGCGAACGCGGGCGCCATCCGCGTCTACGAATCCCTTGGGTTCACGGCGCGAATGCACGGCTGGGTGACCGGCTTCCAGCTCGACTGAGCCACGGTGCCGCCTGAGCCACGGTGCCGCCTGAGCCGCGGCGCTGACTGAGCCACGGTGCCGCGCGGAACCCTCAGCCGTCCTTGCGGGCCAGCAGCCCGTACGTGCGCAGGATGTGCTGCTTGCTCTCGGCCTCCGGCCGCCACTCGTTGACCTGCACGACGCCCGGCGGCTGTACCGAGAAGTCGCCCAGCCACGCCTGCAGCTGCTCGGGGGTGCGGTGGATGAAGGACACCCTCGTCGAGCGCTGATAGTCGTCGATCATGCCCGCCTGCTCCGCCGGGTGCTCCAGGTCCGGCGCGGCGTGCGAGAGCGCAAGGAAGCTGCCGGGCGACAGCGCGTCGCGGTACGACCGCACGATCCGGTCGGGCTGCTCGTCGTCCGGGATGAAGTGCAGCACCGCGATCATCAGCACGGCCACCGGCTTGGCGAAGTCGATCAGCTCGGCCGTCTTCCGGTGCTCGAGCACCGTGGCGGGGTGCCGGAGGTCCGCGTGGATGACCGAGGCCTGCGGGTTGTCGCTCAGCAGCGAGTGCCCGTGCGCGACGGCGACGGGATCGATGTCCACATAGAGCACCCGGGACGACGGATCCGTGGCCTGCGCGATCTCGTGCACGTTGCCGACCGTCGGCACCCCCGAGCCCAGGTCGAGGAATTGCGTCACGCCGTACTCGGTGACCAGGGTCTTGACCACGCGGCGCAGGAACGCCCGGTTGGCCCAGATCGCCGCCTTCAGCGTCGGCATCGCCGCCGCGGCACGCTCGGCGACCTCCCGATCGGCGGCGAAGTTGTTGCTGCCGCCCAGCCAGTAGTCGTAGATGCGGGCGGGACTCGGCCGCTCGATGTCCGCCGGGGTCAGCGTCGGCAGCTGGTCACTGGTGTCCATGGCCGTCAGTCTGCCCCTTTGCAGTGCGCCGTGTACATCCGGTCCTCCACGAACCCGGCCGCTGATGCGCTCGGGGCCGCGGTGGCAGACACTGGACTCGGAGGGGCCTCGCACCCATGAACGAACGCGCCGCAAGAGTCGATTGCACGTGCAATCGCATAATGCTGAATCCGGGGAAAGCGGCCACGAGCAGGCAGGGCGGCCGCTACCGTGGAAAGCGGGAGCCGCATGCGCACGCGCTGCGCCGGGGAAGGAGAGCGGCAATGGACATCGGTCCCGGCCCGCGGGTTTTCGTGGGGGTAGACCGCTCGATTCCCGGACTGGCCGCCCTGCGTTTCGCGGTCGCCGAGGCCAGGCGCCGCGGCACGGATTTGCACGCGGTCCGCGTAGCCAGCGTGTTAACGCTCACTGAGACCAAGGAGATCGACGCGGCGTTCGACGAGGCCCTGGGCGGGTTTCCCGCGGATGTGACCGTGCACCGCGAGCTGCTGGTCGGCGCGGTCGCCGACACGCTGGCCAGGCGAGCCCGCAACCCCGAGGACGTCCTGATCGTGGGCACCGACGGGGCCGGCCGCTGGCACGGGCTGTGGTCCCGGTCGATCAGCCGCGAGTGCCTGCGCAAGGCGCACTGCCCGGTGCTGATCGTGCCGGGCCCGCAGATGGCGATCGAGGTGCGCCGCCGCCGCTGGCTGCCGCACCACCGCGAACTGCTCTCCGGCCTCGACTTCGACGCGCCGATAGCCCAGTCCTGAGCGCCCGGCGCCGACCCTGCGGGCCGGCCGGGTTGCGCGCGAACCGCAAAGACTCGGTCAAGATTTCCGCGCCGGGCGAGCGGCTGCGGCCTCATCCACGTGTGCACCGGCGTCGGGCGCGCCCCACGATCCGGAGTCTGGCGCCGCCTGCCCGCCTAGTGGAAAGAGGAACCGGGACCGTGCGCCGAACCGCCGTCTTCATCGTCGCTACCGTGCTCGCCATGCTGGCGCTCCTCGGCATGAAGGAGGGGGTGCGTTCCGGCGTCGCCGCGAGCGTGGTGCGCAGCAACGACGCCATGACCGTCACCGGTCCGCAGGTGGTGCTGGCACACGGCATCGTGCAGGTGCAGGCGAAGATCGTCAGCGGCCGGATCGTGGATGTGAAGGCCCTCTCCCTGCCGCACGACAATCCGCACTCCTGGGCGGGCGGCACCTACGCCGCGCCGAGGCTGCGCAGCGAGGTGCTCGCAAAGCAGAGCGCCGACGTTCAGATAGTGTCCGGCGCGACGTACACCTCGCACGCCTACATGAGCTCCCTGCAGGCCGCCCTGGACGCTGCCGGGCTGCGTCACTGAATCGCTGCGTCCCCGACTCCCGGCGTCACTGAATCACCGACGCGTCATCGACGCGAGCGGGCGTCACTGATCGCCCGCCACGCCGGCCCAGCGGTGCTCGACTCTGGCCAGCTTCCAGTAGGCCAGCGCGACCGCCCAGACCGCCGCGAACGCTCCGACGATCACGAACCCGACGTTGTTGAGGTCGAGCCCGGCGATCCAGCCGGTGATCGGATCGCGCAGCCCGAACCGGTCGTGGGCGACGCCCACGAGCTCGATGGTGCCGATGATCAGCGCGACCGCGACCGACAGCCCGGTGATGGCCAGGTTGTAGTAGATCTTGCGCACCGGGTTGGCGAAGGCCCAGTGGTAGGCGAAGTTCATGAAGGTGCCGTCGAGCGTGTCGAACAGCGACATCCCGGCGGCGAACAGCAGCGGCAGGCACAGGATCGCGTACCACGGCAGCCCGGCCGCCGCCGAGCCCGCGGCCATGCCGAGCAGCA
>NZ_DASRGV010000269.1:0-3067 GCF_035650855.1 Actinocrinis sp.
CCGCGAACGCCACGTTGAGCAGCCACTCGTGATACTGCAGCTCCGACAGTCGCGCGGCGCTGCGGCCGCTCCAAACGGACTCTCCGATGCCGTGCACCGCACCCGCGCTGCCGCGCTCGTCGATCCAATCCCGCCAGGCCGGGATCAGCCGGCCCGGGTTCGTGCCGAGCGCCGTGAGGTCCATGAACGCCACCGAATCGCCGTCAGGCAGGTGATCGCGCAGCAGGTCGCAACGGTCCTGGGGGGCGCAGACCACGACGCAGGCGCCGGCGGCGCGCGCCTCGTCGACATAGGCCAGAAGCCCGTCGAGGTAGTCCTTCGTGCCGGCATACGGATAAAGCATGTGACGCAGGCCGGCGGCACCAGCGGCAGGCTGTTCAGAGGGGACGGGTGCAGCACTCACGGCGAGGTCTCCTGCGCCATTGTCACCACGTCCTGGCCGCCCGAGGTTGCAGAGCGAGGCGCCAGGCCCGCGCCGCTGGCGCGGCTTGCGGGCCGCCGGGTGGCCGCCCGGCCGAGCGCCGAGTCGAAAATCGACCATAGCGCACCCGACGCCGCTGCCAAGCCACCGCGCGCCAGCTTGGCACGGATGTACCATCATCAGCCGCCGAACGCCGCCAAGCTGCAAGGCTCTCGAAAGCGCACCGACGGATCGGCGCGATCGCGCGGCGACGGGCCGGTCAGCCCCGGCCGACGATGCCGCTCGCTGCCGGGGAGACGAATCCGACGACGTGTTCTTTCGTCGCGGGCTCTGGCCACACGACGGCCTGCGCGACGATCGCCTGCCCGCCGCTGACGGCTACCGCCGGGCTGCCGTGCAGGACGTAACCGAGGTCGAGGGCTTCGCTGACCCGCCGGCAGAACGCTTCGTCGTCCGGGCCGGTCAGCACGCGATAGCGGGGAAGGTCGTTCGGTGGTTTCGCCATGATTCGAGCATGCCACGGGGACTGATCGGCGTGGCGTGGCGCGGCGCCCTTGACGCGTTCGCTGTCAGCGAAAGCGAACGCGTCAAGGGCGCTGGTGCCTTCAGCCCAAGGACCGGCGGGCGGCGGCGGTGGAGGAACGGACCACGAGCCGCACCGGAAGCAGTCTGCCGCGTGGCGCCGCGTCCGGGCCGACGCGCGCGGGCGTCTGCGCGGATCCGCCGCACGCTTTTCCGAGCAGCAGTTCAACAGCCGACCGGCCGGCCTGCTCCAGCGGCAGCGACACGGTGGTCAGCCGCGGCGCGCCCATCGAGGCCATCGGGATGTCGTCGAAGCCGGTCACGCTCATCTCCAGCGGCACGTCGATCCGGCGGTCGCGCAGCCGGGCGATCACGCCGAGCGCCACCAGGTCGTTGTACGCGATGACGGCCGTGGCCCCGGATTCCAGCGCCAGGTCCGCCACGCGCGCGCCGGAGGCGAACTGCGGCGCGAAGGAGCCCAGGTCGACGATCCGCATGTCGGTGCCGTGACAGGCCTTGGCCAGTCCCCTACGCCGCTCGGCGTCGGCGAAGGATTCGCGCGGCCCTCCGGCATACGCGCAGCGGCGGTGGCCGAGCGCCGCGAGATGCGCGACGATCTGCCGGATCCCGTCGCCGCTGTCCAGCAGTACCGCGGGGAATCCGGGCAGCACCCGGTTGAACAGCACCGTGCTCGATTGGGGCCCGTTCGCTTGCAGCCCGTTCGGCTGGAGCCCGTTCGAACGCAGCGTGCGCGCGGGCCCGGGGAACTCGCGCAGCCGCGCCACCGGCAGCCGCGAGGAGAGCAGGATCAGCCCGTCCACCTGCCGGCTGATCGAGCTGAGCAGCTCCGCCTCGGCGACCGGGTCCTCCGAGGTGTCCGCGAGCAGCACGTGGTGCCCGCGCTCGCGCGCCGCCGCCTGCACTCCCTTCAGCACGCCGAGGAAGAACGGGTTGGCCACGTCGGGCACGACCGCGCCGATGAACCCGGTGCGCCCGGTGATCAGGCTGCGGGCGGCCCGGTTCGGCTCATAGCCGAGTTGCCGGGCCACCGCGATGACCCGCGCCCTGGTGCGTTCGGCAACCAGGTCGGGGGCGCTAAGGGCACGCGAGACGGTGGCTATAGACACGTCCGCGTGTCGCGCCACATCCCGGATAGTCACCGCCATCGCGCGCCTACCTCCTCGTTCGCAGGGCATGAGGAAACCCTGTTCGTCCGTAGGATCGGCCGTGCGCCGTCAGCCGGTCTTCACACGCAGCGCCGCGCCGGTCGTGCTCTTACCGGTCGCGCTCGACCCGGACGACGAGAAGAACCCGACGTCGTACGGGCTGCCGCTGCCACTCTGTACCAGGACATTATTGACCTTGACCGCCGATCCGTCAGTGGTCAGGAACGCCGGGCGGCCGTCGTTCTTGGCGAAGCCCACTTGGTCGTTCTGGAACGTGATGTTCCCGACGTGCCGCAGCCACCAGCCGTAGGCGGGCCGGGTGCCGTAGTCACGGGGAGCGTAGGTGGTCGCCTTCTCCGGCGGGTTGATGCTCGCGTCGGAGGCCGGGTCGCCGCCGGGGACGTTGAGGTTGACGTTGGTCAGCGTCACGCCGGTGACCGGGTGCCCGGGCAGTCCGGTGATGGTGCTGGTGAAGCTGCCGTTGTCGCTCAGGTTGGTGCCGGTGACGTCGGTGATGCTGACTGCGCTGATGGTGCCGGCGCCGGGATGCCCGGGGCAGCGGCCGCGCGAGCCGATCTTGATGAAGACCGGCGTGGCTGCGCGGGTCATGGTGATGTTGTCGTAGGTGATGTTCGAGATGTGCGCGCCGTCCATGGACACGATGCCGATGCCGGCCTTGCCCGCCTCGTTGACGGTGATGTGCGAGAAGTGCGCATCGCTGAAGTCGCCGCAGGTCTCCGAGCCGAACTGCAGCGCGTTGTTGCCGGTGGAGCCCACGGTCGTGTCGCTGACGTTGATGTGGTCGCTGGGGTAGGTGCGCCCCAGGGCGTAGTCGCTCTTGAAGACGAGCGCGTCGTCCGACGACTGGATCGTCGAGTTGGTGACCGAGACGTCGGAGGTGTTGATGATGTTGACTCCGTCGCGGTCGCTGGCGGTGGAGACCGTCAGGTGGTCGAGG
>NZ_DASRGV010000270.1:0-21964 GCF_035650855.1 Actinocrinis sp.
CTGTTCGACGGCCGCTCCGGCGAGCCGTTCCCGTACCCGATCTCGGTCGGCTACATGTACATCCTCAAGCTGCACCACCTGGTGGACGACAAGCTGCACGCCCGCTCCACCGGCCCCTACTCGATGATCACGCAGCAGCCCCTGGGCGGTAAGGCCCAGTTCGGCGGCCAGCGGTTCGGCGAGATGGAGGTGTGGGCGCTGGAGGCGTACGGAGCCGCCTACGCGCTGCAGGAACTGCTGACCATCAAGTCGGACGACGTGCTCGGCCGGGTGAAGGTCTACGAGGCCATCGTCAAGGGCGAGAACATCCCCGAGCCGGGCATCCCCGAGTCCTTCAAGGTTCTGATCAAGGAAATGCAGTCGCTGTGCCTCAACGTCGAGGTGCTGTCCTCGGACGGCAACTCGATCGAGATGCGCGACACGGACGAGGACGTCTTCCGTGCCGCGGAAGAGCTGGGTATCGACCTGTCCCGGCGGGAGCCGAGCAGCGTCGAAGAAGTCTGAGTTTCGGCCGGCCCGGCCGCCCTCCCCGCGAGGGCGGGCGGCCCGCCGGCCCGAGGCTCCCGAATCATGGATTCACTTGTTCCCGCCGCGGGACTTCCTCCTCGAAGCGGGACGAACCATAAGGATTGACATACGTGCTTGACGTCAACTTCTTCGACGAGCTCCGCATTGGACTTGCCACTGCGGAGGACATCCGCCAGTGGTCCTTCGGCGAGGTGAAGAAGCCGGAGACCATCAACTACCGCACCCTGAAGCCCGAGAAGGACGGCCTCTTCTGCGAGAAGATCTTCGGTCCCACCCGGGACTGGGAGTGCTACTGCGGTAAGTACAAGCGGGTCCGGTTCAAGGGCATCATCTGCGAGCGCTGCGGCGTCGAGGTCACTCGCGCCAAGGTGCGCCGCGAGCGGATGGGCCACATCGAGCTGGCCGCCCCGGTCACGCACATCTGGTACTTCAAGGGCGTCCCCTCCCGCCTCGGCTACCTGCTCGACCTGGCGCCGAAGGACCTGGAGAAGGTCATCTACTTCGCCGCCTACATGATCACCTGGGTGGACGACGAGCGGCGCACCCGCGACCTGCCCTCCCTTGAGGCCAAGGTCTCGGTGGAGCGCCAGCAGCTCGAGCAGCGGCGCGACGCCGAGCTCGAGTCCCGGCAGAAGAAGCTGGAAGAGGACCTGGCCGCCCTCGAGGCCGAGGGCGCCAAGGCCGACCAGCGGCGCAAGGTGCGCGAGTCCGGCGAGCGGGAGATGAAGCAGATCCGCGACCGGGCGCAGCGCGAGCTCGACCGGCTGGAAGAGGTCTGGACCCGCTTCAAGAACCTCAAGGTCCAGGACCTTGAGGGCGACGAGATCCTGTACCGGGAGATGCGGGACCGCTTCGGCCTGTACTTCTCCGGGGGCATGGGCGCCGCCGCGCTGCAGAAGCGGCTGGAGACCTTCGACCTGGACGCCGAGGCCGAGTCGCTGCGCGAGGTGATCCGCACCGGCAAGGGCCAGAAGAAGACCAGGGCGCTGAAGCGCCTCAAGGTCGTCTCCGCGTTCCTGCAGACCAACAACTCGCCCAACGGCATGGTGCTGGACTGCGTCCCGGTCATCCCGCCGGACCTGCGCCCGATGGTGCAGCTCGACGGTGGCCGGTTCGCGACCTCGGACCTCAACGACCTGTACCGCCGCGTGATCAACCGGAACAACCGGCTCAAGCGGCTGCTCGACCTCGGCGCGCCCGAGATCATCGTGAACAACGAGAAGCGGATGCTGCAGGAGGCCGTGGACGCGCTGTTCGACAACGGCCGCCGCGGACGCCCGGTCACCGGCCCCGGCAACCGGCCGCTGAAGTCCCTGTCCGACATGCTCAAGGGCAAGCAGGGCCGGTTCCGGCAGAACCTGCTGGGCAAGCGCGTCGACTACTCGGCCCGTTCGGTCATCGTGGTCGGCCCGCAGCTCAAGCTGCACCAGTGCGGCCTGCCCAAGGCGATGGCGCTGGAGCTGTTCAAGCCGTTCGTGATGAAGCGCCTGGTGGACCTGAACCACGCGCAGAACATCAAGTCGGCCAAGCGCATGGTCGAGCGGGCCCGCTCGGTCGTGTGGGACGTGCTGGAAGAGGTCATCACCGAGCACCCGGTGCTGCTCAACCGCGCGCCCACGCTGCACCGCCTGGGCATCCAGGCCTTCGAGCCGCAGCTGGTCGAGGGCAAGGCGATCCAGATCCACCCGCTGGTGTGCACTGCGTTCAACGCGGACTTCGACGGCGACCAGATGGCCGTGCACCTGCCGCTGTCCGCGGAGGCGCAGGCCGAGGCCCGCATCCTGATGCTGTCCTCGAACAACATCCTGTCGCCGGCCAACGGCCGCCCGATCACCGCGCCGACCCAGGACATGGTGCTGGGCCTGTTCTTCCTCACCATGGACCGCGAGGGCGTGGCCGGAGAGGGCCGCTCCTTCGGTTCCGTGGGCGAGGCGGTCATGGCCTTCGACGCCAAGGAGCTGGACCTGCAGGCGCCGATCGACCTGCGCCTGATCGAGGCCGTCCCGCCGCGCGGCTGGGTGGCCCCGGACGACTGGGAGTCGGGTCAGCCGTTCCGGCTCAAGACCACGCTGGGCCGGGCCCTGTTCAACGAGGCCCTGCCGCTGGACTACCCGTACGTCAACGAGCCGGTCTCCAAGAAGCAGCTGTCGGCCATCGTCAACGACCTGGCCGAGCGCTACCCGAAGGTCCAGGTCGCGATGACCCTGGACAACCTGAAGGCGGCGGGCTTCTACTGGGCGACCCGCTCGGGCGTCACGATCGCCATCGAGGACATCGTGGTGCCGCCGAGCAAGAGCCAGATCCTCGAGGGCTACGAGTCCAAGGCGGACAAGGTCCAGAAGCAGTACGAGCGCGGTCTGATCACCAAGGACGAGCGCCAGCAGGAGCTGATCTCCATCTGGACCGAGGCGACCAACGAGGTGGCCAAGGCGATGGAGGCCAACTTCCCGCGGGAGAACCCGATCTTCATGATGGTGGACTCGGGCGCCCGAGGAAACTTCATGCAGATGCGGCAGATCGCCGGTATGCGCGGCCTGGTGTCGAACGCCAAGAACGAGACCATCGCGCGTCCGATCAAGGCGTCCTTCCGCGAGGGCCTGACCGTGCTGGAGTACTTCATCTCCACCCACGGTGCCCGAAAGGGTCTGGCGGACACCGCCCTGCGTACCGCGGACTCGGGTTACCTGACCCGGCGTCTGGTGGACGTCTCGCAGGACGTCATCATCCGCGAGGAGGACTGCGGCACCGAGCGCGGCATCACCATGGCGATCGCGACCGTGGCCGCCGACGGCACGCTGCGGCGCGCCGAGGACGTCGAGTCCTCGGTGTACTCGCGCAACCTCGCCGAGGACGTGGTGCTCGAGGGCAAGACGCTGATCCAGGCGGGCGCCGACCTCGGCGACGTGGCGATCGGCGAGCTGATCAAGCACGGCGTCTCCGAAGTCAAGGTCCGCAGCGTTCTGACCTGCGAGTCGAAGGTCGGCACCTGCGCGATGTGCTACGGCCGCAGCCTGGCCACCGGCAAGCTGGTGGACGTCGGCGAGGCGGTCGGCATCATCGCCGCGCAGTCCATCGGCGAGCCCGGCACCCAGCTGACGATGCGTACCTTCCACACCGGTGGTGTGGCCGGCGACGACATCACCCAGGGTCTGCCGCGTGTCATCGAGCTGTTCGAGGCGCGCACCCCGCGCGGTGTCGCCCCGATCGCCGAGGCGGCGGGCGTGGTCAAGATCGAGGACACCGAGCGCACCCGCAAGATCGTGATCGTGCCGAGCGACGGCAGCGAGGAGATCGCCTACCCGGTCTCCAAGCGGTCCCGGCTGCTGGTGAGCGAGGGCGAGGTCGTGACCGTGGGCCAGAAGCTGGTCCAGGGCGCGGCGAACCCGCACGACGTGCTGCGCGTCCTCGGCCAGCGGGCGGTGCAGGTGCACCTGGTCCAGGAGGTCCAGAGCGTCTACCGGTCGCAGGGCGTGTCGATCCACGACAAGCACATCGAGATCATCGTCCGGCAGATGCTGCGCCGGGTGACGATCATCGAGACCGGCGACTCGGAGCTGCTGGCCGGCGACCTGGTCGAGCGCGGCAAGTTCGAGGAGGAGAACCGCAGGGTCATCTCCGAGAGCGGCCAGCCGGCCTCGGGCCGTCCGCAGCTGATGGGCATCACGAAGGCGTCGCTGGCGACCGACTCGTGGCTGTCCGCGGCCTCCTTCCAGGAGACCACCCGGGTGCTGACCGACGCCGCGATCCACGGCAAGTCGGACTCGCTGGTCGGCCTGAAGGAGAACGTGATCATCGGCAAGCTGATCCCGGCCGGCACCGGCATGCACCGCTACCGCAACATCAAGGTGGAGCCGACCGAGGAAGCCAAGGCCCAGATGTACTCGCTGGCGGGCTACGACGACCTGGACTACGCGCCGTTCGGCGTGGGTTCCGGCCAGGCCGTCCCGCTGGAGGAGTACGACTTCGGCGGCTACGCCGGCTGACGGCTGACGGCTGCAGAGCAGCGAAGCGCGCCCCCGGCCACGGAGCGATCCGTGGCCGGGGGCGCGGCTTTTCACGGCATCTCACGGCATCTCACGGTCCGGCGGGATCGGCGGCCGCGCGGGGCTGGCGACTGCTGCTGCGTGACGTACAGCGCGGCTGGTTGGCGCTATGGTCACCTCATGAGCACCGAGGGCGATTACGAGCTCGGCCGCCCGCGTTATCAGGGTTCTGGAGCGCCGGGGGAGCAGGGAGCCGGCGGGCGGGGCCCGGTTCCGGGCGTCCTTCCGGGCGGCGTCGGTTTCCCCGGGCCGGGGCGGGGCGCCGGATCCGCGGCGGACACGGCCGTGCGCAAGACCGCGCCGGCGGCGGTGGCGGCGATGGCCTTCGCGGCCGTGGGCTGGCTGCTGCCGGTCTTCGGCGGGGTGCTCGCGATCCGGCGGGCCAGGGTCGCGCTGCACCAGATCGAGGCCGCGGGCGGCGAGCTCGACGGAGTTCCGCTGGCGGTGTGGGCTCGGCGGCTCGGCTGGGTATACGTGGTCGGCTGGAGTGTGGCGCTGGCCTATATCGCGCTGCGGATCTACATCGACGTCACCAACGTGATGGTCACAGTGAAGTAGCAGAAAGGCGCAACCGGAGGCCGGGGGCGTTAGTCACGCGTCACACGTGGCACGATGACTCGCGACAACTGACATGTGACGCGGCGGATCCGCGGTGTCGACGAAGCTATTGCGGTGTCCGACACGGCGGGCGGCGACCCGACGCACGAACTCGCTCCTTGGAGGCGCGCGGATGACGCTCGGCCGGCCTGGTGATCTCCTGGCAGACCGGTACCGGTTGGACCGGTTCGTAGGCGGCGCGGGCTCCGTGGAGCGCTGGCGTGCGTACGACGAGCGGCTGGCGCGGTCGGTGACCGCGCGGCTCGAGCCCGCTCCCGGCGACGCGGCGGAACAGGACGAGTCGACGGCGGCGGCGCAGGCGGCGCTGACGCGCGTGGCCCAGCTCAACCATCCGGGCGTCGCGGCGGTCTACGACGTGGGCACCGCGGACGGGCTGCGTGACGGCGCGGTCGGCTACGCGATCTCCGAGTGGACCGAAGGCCGCACGCTCGGCCAGATCATGGGGGGCGGCCCGCAGCCCTGGCCGCGTACCGCGGACTGGGGCCGGCAGCTCAGCGGCGCGCTGGCGGCGTTGCACGGGATCGGGATCGCGCACGGCGCGCTGGGCCCGGAGAGCGTGGCGATTCACGACGACCGCCAGGTCAAGATCCTCGACGCGGGATTGGATTCGACGGAGACGCCGGAGCTCGCGGAGGAGGATCTGCCGCCGGACGCGCCGGATGACGTGTACGCGCTCGGGTTTCTGCTGTGGGAAGCGACGGTCGGTGCCGCACCGGAGTACGTGATTCCAGACCCGAACGGCGATGACGCCGCAACGCAGGACATCCCGGTGCCGGATGGTGCAGTTTCCGACGGCGCGGCTTCGGACGGTGTGGCTTCGGATAGTGCGGCTTCGGACGGCGCGGCGGAAGGGAGCACCGCCGGGATCGACCGGCAGCCGCTCCTCGACGCGGGCGCACCCGTCGAACTCGCCGCGCTGCTATCACAGATGCTCGCTGCGGACCCCGCGCTGCGTCCCACGGCGTCCGCGGCCGAGCAGCGGTTCATCCCCTTCGCGGCCACGGAACGCGTCAGCGACACGCTTCCCGGCGTCGCCGTGCCCTCCGCTCCGACGCAAGTGCTCGGCCCGCCCATCGCCGGCCCCGGAGCCGCGGCCGCAGCGGCCGCGGCTGGATCGGCGCGGGCGGCCCAAGACCGCAGGCGCGGCACGATGGTCGGCATCGTGCTCCTGGTCGCGGCGGTGCTCGCCGGACTGGGCTTCCTGCTGGCGAATCTGGGCTCTCATTCCACCAGCCCCACCGATGTGAGCACCACGATCCCGTTGAGCAGTCCCGGAATGGTGACGCTGCCGAACGGCTCGCTGAGCCCCGCGCCGACCCACACCTCGACCGGCGGCGGCCAGACCAGCGGCTCCTCGCCCACGACGGAGGCCAGCAGCAGCCCGACCGGTCAGGCGTCCACGTCAGCGCCCGCATCCCCGAGCGCCCCCGCGAGCCCGAGCGCCCAGCCGTCGCCGAGTACGAGCGCGGGTGCGGCAAGCACTCCTTCCGTGCCTGGCGGATCCAGCGCCAGCGCAGGTCCGACGGGGCATGTCTCACCCCTCGCCCTGGCGCGGTGACGGCAGCGGGAAAGGAATTTGTCCACACACTGCGGCATGCGAGAATAGAACGGGTGTGGGCGAAGCACCCGACGTGATGCCGGGCGGATGGTCGTTTTGACCGGAGGCACGGCGCGTCGGTACGCTCTCACCTTGTGCCTGGGGTGTCCCCGGCTGTCCGTGCGCGCAACTAGCTGTACGACGCTAGTGACTCGCGACCAGTCCCTCATGGACCGCACGGAGCTCTCACGGGAGGAACGACCTGACGTACAGGTCGGGTCTCCGAGAGCGCGGCCACGACACACCCGACCGCGTGGGTCGGAGAATCCGGACATCGCGCCGAAAACCGGGTGCAGCGCAAACACAACAATTTCGCCAGAGGACCGCCTGGCCGCCGTCCTGTCCGCGAGGACATGACGACCGGCCGAAGGCTTGGCACGAACGGAATACGGAGTAGCAGTGCCCACGATCCAGCAACTGGTCCGCAAGGGCCGGCAGGACAAGGTCACCAAGACCAAGACTCCTGCGCTCAAGGGCAGCCCGCAGCGGCGCGGTGTGTGCACCCGCGTCTACACGACCACGCCCAAGAAGCCGAACTCGGCCCTGCGGAAGGTCGCCCGCGTGCGCCTGTCCAGCGGCATCGAGGTCACCGCTTACATCCCCGGCGTCGGCCACAACCTGCAGGAGCACTCGATCGTGCTCGTGCGCGGCGGCCGAGTCAAGGACCTTCCCGGCGTCCGCTACAAGATCATTCGCGGTTCCCTCGACACCCAGGGTGTCAAGAACCGCAAGCAGGCTCGTAGCCGCTACGGCGCCAAGAAGGAGAAGAAGTAATGCCGCGCAAGGGCCCCGCGCCGAAGCACCCGGTCGTCGTCGACCCGGTCTACAACTCCCCGCTGGTCACCTCGCTGGTGAACAAGGTCCTGCTGGACGGCAAGCGCTCCACCGCCGAGCGCATCGTCTACGGCGCCCTGGAGGGGTGCCGTGAGAAGACCGGCACCGACCCGGTCATCACGCTCAAGCGCGCGCTGGAGAACGTCAAGCCGGCGATCGAGGTCAAGTCCCGCCGGGTCGGCGGCGCGACCTACCAGGTCCCGGTCGAGGTGCGCGCGGGCCGTTCGAACACGCTGGCGCTGCGCTGGCTGGTCACCTACTCCCGCGCCCGGCGCGAGAAGACGATGACCGAGCGCCTGATGAACGAGCTGCTGGACGCCTCCAACGGTCTGGGCGCCTCCGTCAAGCGACGCGAGGACACCCACAAGATGGCCGAGGCCAACAAGGCCTTTGCCCACTACCGCTGGTAGTCCGGGACCGGCAGCAACCCTTTACCGACTCGCGAAAGTAGCAGAGCCACCATGGCCACGAACGCCGCGCTCGACCTCGCCAAGGTCCGCAACATCGGCATCATGGCGCATATCGACGCCGGTAAGACCACGACGACCGAGCGCATCCTGTACTACACCGGGATGAGCTACAAGATCGGTGAGGTCCACGACGGCGCCGCCACCACCGACTGGATGGAGCAGGAGCAGGAGCGGGGGATCACCATCACCTCCGCCGCCGTCACCTGCCACTGGAAGACCGACGAGGTCGACCACACCATCAACATCATCGACACCCCGGGCCACGTGGACTTCACCATCGAGGTCGAGCGCTCGCTGCGCGTCCTCGACGGCGCGGTCGCGGTCTTCGACGGCGTGGCCGGCGTGGAGCCGCAGTCCGAGACGGTCTGGAACCAGGCCAACCGGTACGGCGTGCCCCGCATCTGCTTCGTCAACAAGCTGGACCGCACCGGCGCGGAGTTCCACCGCTGCGTCGACATGATCGTGTCCCGGCTCAACGCCGTGCCGCTGGTCATGCAGCTGCCGATCGGCGCCGAGGCGGACTTCAAGGGCGTCATCGACCTGGTGACGATGAAGGCCCTGGTCTGGAACGCCGAGGCGAAGCTGGGCGAGATGTACGACATCGTCGACATCCCGGCCACGCACACCGAGGCGGCCGCCGAGTGGCGCGACCGGCTCGTCGAGACCTCCGCGGAGGCCGACGAGGAGCTGATGGAGCTGTACCTGGAGGGCAAGGAGCCCACCGTGGAGCAGCTCTACGCGGGCATCCGGCGGGCCACCCTGGCCTCGTCGCTGACCCCGGTCTTCTGCGGCACCGCGTTCAAGAACAAGGGCGTGCAGCCCCTGCTCGACGCGATCGTGCGCTACCTGCCGTCCCCGCTGGACGTCGAGGCGATCGAGGGCCACGCGGTGGGCGACGAGGAGACCGTCATCCAGCGCAAGCCCTCGGACGCCGAGCCGCTCTCGGCGCTGGCGTTCAAGATCATGACCGACCAGCACCTGGGCAAGCTCACCTTCGTGCGGGTGTACTCCGGCCGGCTCGAGTCGGGCTCCTCGGTGCTCAACTCGGTCAAGGGCCGCAAGGAGCGCATCGGCAAGATCTACCGGATGCACGCCAACAAGCGCGAGGAGATCCCCTCGGTCGGCGCGGGCGACATCGTCGCGGTCATGGGTCTGAAGGACACCACGACCGGCGAGACGCTCAGCGACCAGGCGCACCCGGTGGTGCTCGAGTCGATGAACTTCCCGGCCCCGGTCATCTCGGTCGCCATCGAGCCGAAGACCAAGAGCGACCAGGAGAAGCTGGGCACCGCGATCCAGCGCCTCGCGGAGGAGGACCCCTCCTTCCAGGTGCGCACGGACGAGGAGACCGGCCAGACCATCATCGCCGGCATGGGCGAGCTCCACCTGGAGATCCTGGTGGACCGCATGCGCCGCGAGTTCAAGGTCGAGGCCAACGTCGGCAAGCCGCAGGTCGCCTACCGGGAGACCATCCGCAAGGCCGTGCCGAAGGTCGAGTACACGCACAAGAAGCAGACCGGCGGCTCCGGCCAGTACGCCCGCGTCATCATCGGCGTCGAGCCGATCGAGAGCGGCGAGGGCTACGAGTTCGTCAACGCGGTCACCGGCGGTCGTATCCCGCGGGAGTACATCCCGTCCGTGGACGCGGGCTGCCAGGAGGCCATGGAGTTCGGCGTGCTCGCGGGCTACCCGCTGGTCGGCGTCAAGGTCACCCTGCAGGACGGCGCGTACCACGAGGTCGACTCCTCCGAGCTCGCATTCAAGATCGCCGGTTCGATGGCGTTCAAGGAGGCTGCCCGCCAGGCCAGCCCCGCGATCCTCGAGCCGATGATGTCGGTCGAGGTCACCACGCCCGAGGACTACCTCGGCGACGTGATCGGCGACCTGAACTCCCGCCGTGGCCAGATCCAGGCCATGGAGGAGCGGTTCGGCTCCCGGGTCGTCAAGGCCCTGGTGCCGCTGTCGGAGATGTTCGGCTACGTCGGCGACCTGCGGTCGAAGACCTCGGGCCGGGCCTCCTACAGCATGCAGTTCGACTCCTACGCCGAGGTTCCCAGGAACATCGCGGAGGAGATCGTGAAGAAGGCGCGCGGCGAGTAGCCCAAGCCGATACCACCGTTAAGCCGCCGGTCGCTCAGCCTGAGCGATCCGGCACCGCAACCGTCCACAGGAGGACATCGTGGCGAAGGCGAAGTTCGAGCGGACTAAGCCGCACGTCAACATCGGCACCATCGGTCACATCGACCACGGGAAGACGACGCTCACCGCGGCGATCACCAAGGTGCTGCACGACAAGTACCCGAACCTGAACCAGGCCTCGGCGTTCGACCAGATCGACAAGGCGCCGGAAGAGCGCCAGCGTGGTATCACCATCTCGATCGCGCACGTCGAGTACCAGACCGAGAAGCGCCACTACGCCCACGTGGACTGCCCCGGTCACGCGGACTACATCAAGAACATGATCACCGGTGCCGCGCAGATGGACGGCGCGATCCTGGTGGTGGCCGCGACCGACGGTCCGATGCCGCAGACCAAGGAGCACGTGCTGCTGGCCCGCCAGGTCGGTGTGCCGTACATCGTGGTCGCGCTGAACAAGACCGACATGGTGGACGACGAGGAGATCCTGGAGCTCGTCGAGCTCGAGGTGCGCGAGCTGCTCTCCGAGTACGAGTTCCCGGGTGACGACCTGCCGGTCGTGCGGGTCTCGGCGCTCAAGGCGCTCGAGGGCGACGCCGAGTGGAGCGAGAAGCTGCTCGGCCTGCTCGACGCGGTCGACGAGTTCATCCCGCAGCCGGAGCGCGAGATCGACAAGCCGTTCCTGATGCCGATCGAGGACGTCTTCACGATCACCGGCCGCGGCACCGTGGTGACCGGCCGGATCGAGCGCGGTGTCATCAAGGTCAACGAGACCGTGGACATCGTGGGCATCCGCGAGCAGAAGCAGACCACGACGGTCACCGGCGTGGAGATGTTCCGCAAGCTGCTCGACGAGGGCCAGGCGGGCGAGAACGTCGGCCTGCTGCTGCGCGGCACCAAGCGCGACGACGTCGAGCGCGGCCAGGTCGTCATCAAGCCGGGCACCATCACCCCGCACACCGAGTTCGAGGGCCAGGTCTACATCCTGTCCAAGGACGAGGGCGGCCGGCACACGCCGTTCTTCAACAACTACCGTCCGCAGTTCTACTTCCGGACGACGGACGTGACCGGCGTGGTGACCCTCCCCGAGGGCACCGAGATGGTCATGCCGGGCGACAACACCGAGATGTCGGTCCAGCTGATCCAGCCGATCGCCATGGAGGAGGGCCTGCGCTTCGCCATCCGCGAGGGCGGCCGCACCGTCGGCGCCGGCCGGGTTACCAAGATCGTCAAGTAGTACCGGCGATCCGGGAGTAACACCCGAGCGATAACCGCGGCGGCCCGGGACTCGAAAGAGTCCCGGGCCGCTTCGTGTTCTGAGAGGCAGGCGAGGTGCGCGCGGTGCCTTCGGCCCGGTGCCGCTCGCTATTCGGTCTTGTAGGCGCCGATGGCCTTTGTCAGTGCCTCGAACGAGGGGCGGTGAGTGCCGTCGGCGCGACGCAGCCCGAAGTAAAGGTTCTGTCCCGGCAGGTCGATGTCCGAGAACCAGAACAGAGCCTTGACGTGGGAGTTGTGCGTAGCCACGGTCACCAGGTCGGTCACGTAAGTGGCCTGCGACTGCTCCCCGCGCGCGACGATCGAGGCGGCCGTGTACGGATCCGCGGCGGCGCCGACCGGAGCGCCGGTCTCGGTGAGCCAGATGGGCATCGACGCGGCGTGGTAGTCGTCGAGGACGGCTGCCAGGCTGTTCGATCCGGTACTGATAGCAGCGAAGACGGGGGCTGCCGAGGGAAGCTTGGGATAGCTGTAGGGGTGGTAAGCGATCGCGTCCGCGTACGGGAGAAAGCCTGCGCGTGCGACGGAAAGCAGGAAGTCCCGCGGGGCCAGGCCGTTGCCCGTCGTGGATATCGCCAGGCCGCCGAAGATGATCTGAGCCCTTGGCTGAACCGCCCGGACCGCGGTCGCCGTCGCCTTGAGCAGCGCGCCGTACGCGGCCGGGTCCGCGCCGCCGGCCCAGAACCCGGTCGTGTTCTCCTCGTTCCAGACTTCCCAGGCCGGCACGAGGTCCACCGGATACCGCTGCGCGGCCTTGGCGGCGAACTCGGCGAAGCGGGCGTCGTCCGCCGGAGGACACCACAGCTTGGTGGCGCAGGCCGAGTCGCGGGCCCACACCGGCGCCTGGCCCAGCACGGCCAGCACCTTGAGCCCGCGCGCCTTGGCGTAGGCCACCGTGCGATCGAAGGAACTCCAGTCCCAGCTGTCCGGGCCGGTCTGGATCCGGTACCAGGCCAGGTCCGTTCTGATCCAGCCGGCACCGACCGAGCCGGCGTCATCAAGGCTCTGCGCGAGGGCGGGGGCCGACTCCGCGGGCAGCTCGTCCGCGTAGTTGAGCCCGAAGACGAAACCGTTGTCCGTCGACTCGATGATGTGCACGGTCTGCTGCTGCGGCCGACTCGGCAAGGCCGAAACCGCCATCGCCACCGAACCGATCGCGATGATGAAGGCGGCGACCAACCATGGAGCCAGTCGTCTGGCGGACAAGGACATGGAGGTCAGCCTAACGGGTGAGATCACAGCTAAGCCGACAAGATCACCGGGTCGTCGAACACCCCGGGGACGGGGCCTGATACTGTACCTAGCGCGCAGCGCGGCAGTTTTGTGATATGGGGGTGGCTACACGTGAGCGGCGAGGTCGGCGCGGGTTCCCGGTTGGGCAGCCTGTACGTGCTCGACCAGCGGATCGGCGGCGGCTCGATGGGCACGGTGTGGTCCGCGCACCACACCGAGACCGGCGAGGCGGTCGCGGTCAAGATCCTCTCGGACACGATGGGCCAGAACTCTGATCTGGTCGGCCGGTTCCTGCGCGAGCGCTCGGCGCTGCTCAGCGTCCGGCACCCGTACCTGGTCGAGATCAAGGACGTGGTCATCGAGAACGAGCGCATCGCCCTGGTGATGGAGCTCGTCGAAGGCGTCGACGCCGCACGGCTGCTCGACCAGAACGGCCCGATGTCGCTCTACCACGCCGCTCGCCTCGGCGACGAGATCGCACAGGCGCTGACGGCCGTGCACGCCGCGGGCATCGTGCACCGCGACCTCCAGCCGGCCAACATCCTGGTGGAGAACGCCACCGGCCGGGCCAAGCTGGTCGACTTCGGCATCGCCTGGATCGCCGGGAACCCGAGGCTGACCGCGTCGAACTCGGTCATCGGCACCCCGCACTACCTCGCACCCGAGCTGCTGACCGGCGGCGCCGTGAGCCCGGCCGCCGACGTGTACTCGCTGGCCGTCTGCCTGTATCAACTGCTGACCGGCGTGCTGCCCTTCGACGGCGAGCACTACGCGCAGATCCTCTACAAGCACCTGCACGAGGCGCCCCCGCCGCATCCCGCCATCCCGCCGACCATCTGGGGCCTGTTCGAGGCGATGCTGGCCAAGGACCCGGCGCAGCGGCCCACCACCCAGTTCGTGGCCGGGCAGCTGGCCATGTTCGCGCGCAGCGAGGCGCCCCTGCAGGTGCCGCCGGAACCCGTGCTCGCGCCGGCTCCGGAGCAGCAGCAGATGCAGCCGGTCGCCACTCCGGTTCCGGCGCAGGGGCCGGCTCCGGCGCCGCTGAACGAAGACTCGCCACTGTACAGCTCGGTGCCGCCGCCCTTCGGTGAGTACGGGCCAACACCGGCCTCAGACTCCTGGCATGAAAGCACACCGCCGCCGCCGGCCTCAGACTCCTGGCACGGTGGCACGCCGCCGATGCCGGTCGGTTACGCGACCCCGCCGCCGTTCACGTACGCGCCGCCGCAGGAGGCAGGTCGGTCGCGCAAGCGCGTCCTCGTCATCGCCTCCGTGTGCGTCCTCGCGCTGGGCGGAGTAGCGGTCGGTGCCTGGGCGCTGACGAAGGGCGGCGGCAGCCCGAAGCCGCTTGCGGGCGCGAGTGCGAGTGCGACGACGCATTCGGCCTCCCCGAGCCCCTCGCCGCTCACGGTCGCCCAGCAGCGGATCGACCGCTGGCCGCTCATCGGCGACGCCTCAGACGCGATCGGCGGCCACGACGGCGTGGCCACCGGCGTGAAATGGACCGTGACGGACAGCACGCACGGCTCAGCCGCGTTCACCGGGGAATCGAACTCGCAGATCGTCGTGCAGGGCGGCCCGGTCCTCAGCACCTCGCACAGCTTCACCATCGCGGTCTGGGTGGTGATGAACGGGCCGACGACGACCCCGTCCGGCTGGGAGACGGTCGTCGCGCTGCGCGGAACCACGAGCGAGGGCGCGGCCCTCGAATACAACGCCTCGGCCAACCGGTGGGCCTTCGACATGGCGGCCGGCGACTCCGCCGCCGCCGCGACGGACAGTGTTCTTTCTCACGCCGCTCCGTCGAAGACCTCGTGGTACCACCTCGTGGCCACCTACGACGCGACCGACCACACGATGAAGCTCTATGTGAACAAGGCGCTGCAGGGCTCCGGCTCGCACGCTCCGAACTGGACCGCGGACGGAACGCTGAGCATCGGCAGCGGCATCTCCCACGGCGAACCCACGAACTGGCTGCGCGGAGCGGTCTCCGACGTCCAGCTGTGGAAGATCCCGCTGAACCAGGACCAGATCGACCAGCTCGGCTGAGCACAGGCGGGAAACGGGGCATGGACGCGGTGTATTAGTGCCCTGCGTCCCGGCGCGGCGGATTGCGTCAGGTTCTTGTAACGGATCAGTTTCGGCACTTCCCGCAGGTTGGACCGGCATGGCAAGCTTGGCGCGCTACGCCGGAGTGGTATGCCCTCCGGCGTCATCCGTCTCCGCGAAGGCTGCCGGCGGGGTACCAGGGACGAATGACCGCATAGCGAAACAAGGAGCACGGGGTGGAAACGCTGTCGGTGGTAATACCCGCATACAATGAGGCTGAGAACATACCCGCGGTGCTGGAATCCATCCCGCTGGGCGAGCTGGCCGAGGCGGGATGGACGACCGAGGTGATAGTCGTCGACAACGCCTCGACCGACGGAACCGGCGATCTGGCCAGGCAGCACGGCGCCAAGGTCGTCTTCCAGCCGGAACCGGGCTACGGCAACGCGTACAAGGCCGGCTTCCAGGCGGCCTCCGGAGAGGTCATCGCGACCGGCGACGCGGACCGCACCTACCCGTTCGACATGCTGCCGCAGCTGCTCGACGTGCTGGTCGAGCAGGACGTGGAGTTCATGACCACGGACCGGCTGCACCCGGCGAACCGCGAGTCGATGAAGGACTCGCACTTCCTCGCCAACCACGTGCTCAGCCTGGTCAGCCGGGTGCTGTTCCGGCACCAGCTGAAGGACTCCCAGTCCGGGATGTGGATCTTCCGCAGCCACGTCTGGTCCGGGCTCGACGTCCGCTCTCCCGGCATGGCCTTCTCCCAGGAGATCAAGAACGCGGCCGTCCGCGCCAAGTACCGCGTCCTCGAGGTGCCGATCGAGTACCGGCCGCGCGGCGGCGAGGTGAAGCTGAAGGCGCTTGCGGACGGCCTTGGCAACCTCGGTAGCCTGTTGGAGCACCGGCTGCGCAGGCCGGAGCCCGAGGCTGTGGCGGCGGTGCCCGGACCGCGCGCCGCCGTCATTCCGACCCAGACCACTCCGGGTAAATCCGAATGCGTACTGACAGCCACGACGGAGAGCTGACGCTCCCGCTGCCCAAGATTCCGCAGGAATCCGGCGGGGCGCCGCGCGCGCCGAACGAGCCTCCCGCACCGCAGGAGGACGGTCCGGCCGTCCGGTCGTGGCCCCGGCCCTCGAGGCGGCTGGTCCTCGGGGTGCTGGCAGCGCTCGTCGCGCTGTGGGCCGTGTCGAGCATCCCGGCGGTGAAAACGGTGCTCAGGCAGTCCTTCTCGCAGCTGCCCGCCGCCAATACGGAGCTTTACTTCACCAGCTCGCCCTCGGTGAGCGGTACCTCGCTGAACGTGCCGATCACGGTGAACGTCCACGGGACGTCCGCGCGCTCGGTCCCGGTGCGGGTGTGGTTGGAAAACGCGTCCGGCAAGACGGACGCCACCGCCTCGGTCACCCTGACCGCCGCGCACGGCACCGCGGCCAAGGTGGTCACCCTCCAGCTGCCGGCGGACGCAGAGGTCGTCTACGTCAACCTGGTCGGACAGCCACAGACCCTGCACTACCGGATCGCCGGCATCCGGATCCCGACCTCGACCGGCGGACCCTGATCGCGCCGGGGGCGGCCGGCAGGGCCGCCGCTCGCGACAAGCCTGAACTGGAACCCGCATGCGTCATATCGTGCAGATCACCCCGTACTACCCGCCGCACCTCGGCGGGTTGGAGCGGGTTGCGCAGAGCCTTTCGACCAGGCTCGCGCAGCGGCACGACGTCCGCGTGATCACCAGTGCGGTTTCCGGTTCCGAAGCTGCCCGGCGGGAGCAGGCCGAGGGCGTGCGCATCCGGCGCCATCGCGCGGTGGAAGCGGCACACACGCCGCTGGCTCCCGGCGCGTTCGTCTCCCTGCTCGCCACTCCGCGCGACGCGGTGCTGCACCTGCACTGCGCGCACGCGCTCTGGCCGGAAACGGTCATGCTCTGCGCTCGGTTGCGCAGGCAGCGCTACATCGTGCACTTCCACCTGGACGTGGACGGTTCGGGAAGCCTCGGCTGGCTGCTGCCCGCATACAAGAAGCACGTGTTCGGCAGGGTCCTGCGCGGCGCGGGCGCGGTGATCGCGCTGACCGAGTCCCAGGCCCGGTTCCTGCGCGAGGAGTACGGCATCGCGAAGGAGCGGATCTTCGTGGTGCCGAACGGAATCGAGGAACGGTACTTCGCCGATGCGACCGCGCCTGCCCGGGACGAGGACCAGGCCGGGCCGCTGCGCCTGCTTTTCGTCGGGCGGCTGGATGTGCAGAAGAACGTCGCGCGCCTGCTTGACGCGATGAGCCTGGTGCGCGAGCCCGTGCGGCTGCGTCTCGTCGGCGACGGCGAACTGCGGACCGAACTCGAAGCGCAGGCCGTGCGGCTGGGCCTGGACGTGGAATTCTCCGGCCGGCTGCTGGGCCCGGAGCTGGTGGCCGCGTACCGGGCGGCGGACGCATTCGTGCTGCCGTCGGACAAGGAGGGCATGCCGCTGGCCGCGCTCGAGGCCATGGCTGCCGGGCTGCCGGTCGTGGCGACGGACGTGCCGGGCAACTCCGATCTGCTGCAGGGCGTGGGAATCCTGGCCGAGCCGGAGCCGGCCGCGCTGGCCACGGCCATCGACTCGCTCGCCGCCGACCCGGAGCTGCGGTTCAAGGTCGCCGAGCGGTGCGCCGAGGCCGCGCGCCAGTACTCCTGGGACGCCGTGGTGTCCCGAATAGAGGCCGTCTACTCCGAGGTGTACGCATGACCCCGGAGGATCTCAAGGGTCTGACCGCGGACGATCTGGACGGCCTGCGCGGGGAGGAGGTGCGGGCCGCGGCGCGCGCGGCCCGCTCCTTAGGCGCGCGGCGGTTCGTGCTCATGGGCACCGTGCTGGCCTGCCTGATGGAGTTCTTCGGGCCCTCCGGGCGCTGGTTCGCCGACGCCGCCGGCCTGTGGCTCGTGCTCGGCGCGCCGATCGGGATCTGGTACGGCTGCGCCGCCCGCGTGGTCTCCACCCGCGAGGCCGCGGCGCTGGTCGCGCTCGGCTTCGCGCTCATCGGCGACATGGTGGAGCTGCTGCTGCTCAACACCCTGCTCCCGATGGCGGGCGACCAGCATCCGCTCTCCAAAGTGCCCATCACCGCGACGCTCACCGGATGCGTGATCGTGCTGGGCGCAGTGCTGCCCGAGGCGGATCCGGACCGGTTCGCCGCACCGTGGCGGATCAGCCGCCGGGAACTGTGGGCGATCGGCGGGGGCGGCGCGCTGTGCCTGCTGCTGTCCGTGGCCGGGCCGATCAGGATCAACAACGGGTTCAGCAGCGGGGTGAGCATCCTCGCGATGGTCTGCGTGACCGCGCTGCTGGTCGTGCTGCTGGCCCGTGCGAAGCTCTCCCTCGGCGCGATAGAACTCGGCCTCTACTTCGCCGCGCTCTCGCTGCTGCTGCTGACCTCGCTGCGCGGCTGGGCGATCACCGGGCACGACATCCAGAGCGAGTACGACTACTTCGAGCTGGCCCTCGGCGGCGAGCGCTGGGACGTCCACACCTACTCGAACGCCTACAACGCCTGTCTCAGCATCACCATCCTGCCGGTCGCGTTGCGCAAGCTGACGGAGATCTCGGCGCTTTACATCTTCAAGGCGCTGCTGCCGGTCCTGTTCGCCACCACCCCCGTGATGGTCTTCCGCGCGGTGCGCAACGTGGCGCCGCACACGGTCTCGGTCCTGTCCGCGATCTTCTTCATCATGTTCCCCACCTTCTTCTCCGACATGCCGTACATGGGCCGGCAGGAGATGGCGTTCGTGCTGGTCGGCTGCGCGATGCTGGTGGTGACCGAACGCGGCTGGCGGGTGCGCGACCGAAGGATCGCCTTCCTGGTGCTGACGGCCGGCACCGTGCTCTCGCACTATTCGACCTCTTACGTGATCGTCATGGTCCTTGGCGGCGCGGTCGCGGTGGACCTGTGCTGGAGGCTGGGCAGCGCCGTACGGAGACTGTCGCGGCGGTCCCGGACGCGCGGCAACGGTGCGCGCGCACGCCGGACGGCGCCCGGGCTCGCGCAGGAGCGGAGCTTCGTCGCCTGGTGGATGGTGCCGATCATCGCGGGGCTCGCCTTCCTGTGGGCCGGTCCGGCGACCGGCACCGGCGGCCAGTTCAAGACCACGTTGAGCACCGCGCTCGCGCAGCTCGAAGGAAAGAGCACCGGCCAGTCCGGATCCTCAGCCTCGTACAGCCTGTTCGGCGGCTCCACGGAGTCGGACGCACAGCGGATGAGCGACTACCGCGCGCAGACGATCACGCAGACCGCTGCGACCAGAGCCACCGGCAACTATCTGCCGCTGTCCCTCGTGAACCAGTACGCCACGCCCGCGGTCAAACCGGCGGTGCTGCCGCTGACCTCCATCGGACACTTCCTGCAATCCCTCGGCATCGGGGTCAAGGGCGTCAACACCGTGCTGCGCTCAGGTATCGCGGCCCTGCTGCAGGTGCTCATCCTGATCGGGCTACTCGCCGTCTGGCTGCGCCGCAAACGCAGCTTCGAGCCGCTGCGCGACCAGGTCATCTTGACCATCGGCGCATTGACCATGCTGGCCGCGCTCACCGTGGTGCCGCAGCTCTCCATCGATTACAGCGTCCTGCGGGGATTCCAGCAGGGACTGTTCTTCTTCTCGCCGTTCATGGCGGCGGGCCTGCTGTGGCTGGTCAGCTGGGCCCGGCGCAAGGCCGCGCTCGCGTTGTGCGCAGTTGTGGCGGCGCTGCTGATCGACCTGTCCGGCGTGGCTCCGCGGGTCACCGGCGGCTACGCGGCGCAGCTCTCGCTCAGCAATTCCGGGCAGTACTACGACCTCTACGACCCGGCGCCCGCGGAGCAGACCGCGGCCCGATGGCTTGAAGCGCATCTGGAGCAGACCGCTCCCAACCCGAGGAAGGCCCTGGTGCAGACCGACGCCTTCACGTTCAAACGGGAGCAGACCATCTTGATCGGCAACGTGAACGGCACGATCTTCCCCACGCAACTGAACATGTACGCCTACGTCCTGCTCGGCGCGACGACCGTGCGCAGCGGACAGGTCACCACCTCGTACAAGGGGAACCTCGTCACCTACGCCTATCCGATGCCGCTGCTGGATTCGACCTACAACGAGATCTACGCCAGCGCCGGTTCGGAGATCTTCCAGTGAGGCGGCGCATTTCGCGGACGTCGCCGAGCGCGCCCGCCGCCGAGGGCCCACTGCGGGTTCTGCTCGTGTGCCATTACTACCCGCCGCACGTCGGCGGGATCGAGAACGTCGTACACGACGAAGCCGTCCGGCTCGCCGAACTCGGGCACCAGGTCACGGTCCTGACGAGCGGAGAACGCACGAGCGTCGTCGAGGAGGTCGACGATGACGGCAACACCGTGCGCGTCGTGCGTATCGCGGCATGGAACATCAGCGAGCGGCGTACCGGCGTACCGTTCCCGCTCCTCTCACCGCGCCTGCTGCCCCGCGTTCTGCGCTGGGCCCGGTGGGCGGACGTCGTCCACATCCACGACTGCTTCTACCTGACCTCCTGGGCCGCCGGATTCGCCTCGGCGATCGCCCGCGTGCCGACCGTGCTGACCCAGCACGTGGCGATGGTTGAGCACCCGTCAGGTCTCGTCATGGCAGGCCAGAAGCTCGTGTACGGCACGATGGGACGCGTATTGCTGCGCCGCGCCGCCACCGTTTTCACCATCAACGAATACATCGCGCGCTTCGTCGGCACGCTCGGCGCGGCGCCCGCGAAAGTGGTCGTGCTCGGCAACGGGGTCGACGGACGGCTGTTCCGGCCGGCCGCGGACGAGGCGGAACGCAGGCGGCTGAGGGAGCGGTTCGGGCTGCCGGCGGACCGGATCCTGGCCCTGTTCGTCGGCCGGCTCGTGCCCAAGAAGGGGATCGATCTCGTGCTGGGGGCGGTCGAGTCCGAAGACGCGGCGTTCGACCTCGTCGCGGTCGGCTCCGGCGACGCGGGGCTGCTGGAGGGGCGCGAGCGGGTCCACTTCCTCGGCCAGCAGCCGACCCGGATGGTGGCGGAGATCTACCGCGCCTGCGACCTCTTCGTGCTGCCGACGACCGGGGAGGTGTTCCCGCTCGTGGTCAAGGAGGCGATGAGCGCCGGGCTTCCGGTCGTCACGACGGACGAGCCGGATTACGCGCGCTACGGACTCGACCCCGAAGGCGTGGCACTGGTGCGCCGAGAGCCGGACGCTGTACGCCGCGCCTTGGCCGCGATCGCCGGGGACGACGCGCTGCGCGAACGCATGGGTTCGTACGCCATGCAGTACGCGGCGAAGCAGTTCTCCTGGTCCGAGCACATGACGACGCTGGTGCACCACTACCGCTCGGCCGGGGCGGAGCGGCGATGAACCACCGACCGCCGCGGTCCGTCCGCCGCACAGCCTCGCCGGCCGGCGCGGGCGGTGGCGAGTATGGGTAAGCACGCCGAATCCTCCATGAAGATCGTGCAGAACTCGTTCTTCATGATGGCGTCCATGGTCATGACCGCCGGCCTCGGATTCCTGTTCTGGGGACTGGTCGCCCGCCTCTACAGCACCGAGCGGGTCGGCCTGGCGACCTCGCTCATCTCGGCCATCTCGCTGATCTCCTACCTCGGCCTGCTCGGCTTCAACAACACCGTGGTCCGCTTCCCGGCGGCCGGAGCGGCGCGCAACAGCCAGGTGACCGTCGCGCTGGGAATCACCGGCACCGCCTGCTGCCTGTTCGGCGGCATATACCTGGCCGCACTGCCGTGGATCAGCCCCAAGCTCCTGTTCGTGCGGCAGGACGCCTGGTTCGCCGTCACCTTCGTGCTGTTCTGCGGATTCGCGGGCGTGAACCTGTTGACGGACTCGGTCTTCGTGGCCGCGCGCATCCCGCAGTACAACCTGTTGGTCGACGGCGTCATCCAGAGCCTGACCAAGCTCGCCATGCCCATCTTCCTGGTCACCCTCGGCGCCGCCGGGATCGTGACCGCCACCGGGATCGGCTACGCGGTCGCGGTGGTCGCCTCGCTCGCCGCGATGCGCTGGCGGCTCAAATTCCGCCCGGACTTCCGCACCCGCGGCACGCGGCTTCGGGAGCAGGCCCGCTTCTCGTTGGCGAGCTACCTGTCCGCGCTGCTGAACCTGGTGCCGCTGCTGGCGTTGCCGTCGATCGCGCTGCAGGATCTGGGCCCGAGCGGCGCGGCCGACTACTTCAT
>NZ_DASRGV010000271.1:0-9272 GCF_035650855.1 Actinocrinis sp.
GATCTGGTGCGGGTGCCGCGCCGGTGCGGTTCGCTCTGGGCGGCCGAGCGGTAGTGGCCCTCGGGGTCGCCGTTCGCGTGTGCGTGGGACTGACCGAAATGCACCGCAGCCCGCGCCGACCCAGGGGTCAGACGCAGGCTGCAATCGAAAGTGCCACCACGGCGGCGAATCACCACCCGCCGGGTGAACAACGCGCCTATGGCACAGAGCACCACGAGTGCCACGGCGGCGAGCCATTCCAGCAGCGCGGTGAGGATCATCACCGACACCGCCACCGCTCGCCGAGACCGCTCACCGTTGCGCGCACGCTTCTCCGTTGTCGCCGCTCACTCGCACTTGCTCGCCGCGGTCGGCTGCGTCGTCCTTCTCGCAGCCGGCCCTCGCCGATCGGTGCTACGTACTACCACCCGACGTGACTCGTATACGTAGTATCTCTTGCGCCGACGAACTTTTGCGCACCTACTGTGCGGTTAGCCGACCCGCCGCCCTCAGGCGCAGCTCAGCGCGCTCGGCAGCGGCCTCGGAGTCCTTGTCGAACTCGCCCGCGCGGGCCCGGGCCAGCGCCTCCTCCGCCCTCGCGACGTCGATCTCGTTGCTCAGCTCCGCCGACTCGCTCAGCAGCGAGACCCGGTTCTCGTCCACCGCGATGAAGCCGCCGTGCAGCGCCACCCGCAGCGTCTCCCCCGGCGCGCCGTCCTCGATCGTCTTGATCACGGCGACCGAGGGCTTCAGCACCGACATGATCGGCTGGTGGCCGGGCATGACGCCGACGTCGCCGTCCGCCGTCTTGGCGATCACCATGGACGCCTTGCCGGACCAGACCTCGCGGTCGGCCGCGACCAGCGCCACTTCGAGTTCAGCCACGGTGCGGCTCCTCCACTCTTGATGCGAAAGGCTGGCGACCCGTATCCGTGTCCGCCGGGAGCGGGAGCGCTACTCGTGCTGCTCCCGATCCCGGCGGAGACGGTGCGGACTGCTGCTGCTACTTGGTCAGTTCCTTGTACTTGCGCTCGAGGTCCTCGAGACCGCCGCACATGAAGAACGCCTGCTCCGGCACGTGGTCGTACTTGCCGTCCGCGATCGCCGTGAACGCCGCGATGGTCTCGTCCAGCGGCACGAACGATCCGTCGAGGCCGGTGAACGTCTTCGCCACGAACGTGTTCTGCGACAGGAAGCGCTCGATGCGCCGGGCGCGCTGCACGGTGAGCTTGTCCTCTTCGGACAGCTCGTCCACGCCGAGGATCGCGATGATGTCCTGCAGGTCGCGGTACTTCTGCAGGATCGCCTTGACCCGCGAGGCGGTCTCGTAGTGGTCCTGCGAGATGTACCGCGGGTCGAGGATCCGGCTGGTGGAGTCCAGCGGGTCCACGGCCGGGTAGATGCCCTTCTGGGTGATCGGGCGGCTGAGCACCGTCGTCGCGTCCAGGTGGGCGAAGGTGGTGTGCGGCGCCGGGTCGGTGATGTCGTCGGCGGGCACGTAGATCGCCTGCACCGAGGTGATCGAGTGACCACGGGTGCTGGTGATCCGCTCCTGCAGCTCACCCATCTCGTCAGCCAGGGTCGGCTGGTAACCCACCGCGGACGGCATACGGCCGAGCAGCGTGGACACCTCGGAACCGGCCTGGGTGAAGCGGAAGATGTTGTCGATGAACAGCAGCACGTCCTGCTTCTGCACGTCGCGGAAGTACTCCGCCATCGTCAGCGCGGACAGCGCGACCCGCAGGCGGGTGCCCGGCGGCTCGTCCATCTGGCCATAGACCAGGGCCGTCTTCTCGATGACGCCGGTCTCGGTCATCTCCGCGATCAGGTCGTTGCCCTCACGGGTGCGCTCGCCGACGCCGGCGAACACCGACACACCGCCGAAGTTCTCGGCGACGCGATAGATCAGCTCCTGGATCAGCACGGTCTTGCCCACGCCCGCGCCGCCGAACAGGCCGATCTTGCCGCCGTTCACGTAAGGGGTGAGCAGGTCGATGACCTTGATGCCGGTGGTGAACATCTCGGTCTTCGAGTCCAGCTGGTCGAAGCTGGGCGCCTTGCGGTGGATCGGCCAGCGCTCGGTGACCTCGAAGCGCTCGCCCTCCTTGAGGTTGAGCACGTCGCCGGTCACGTTGAACACGTGGCCCTTGGTGATGTCTCCGACCGGCACCGAGATGGCCTCGCCGGTGTCCTTCACCTCGGCGCCGCGCACCAGTCCGTCGGTCGGCTTCATCGCGATCGCGCGGACCATGTTGTCGCCGACGTGCTGGGCGACCTCGAGGGTCAGCGTGCGGGTCTCGCCCTGGAAGTCGTAGTCGATCGTCAGCGCGTTGAAGATCTCCGGCATCGCGTCGACGGGGAACTCCACGTCGACGACGGGGCCGATGATCCGCGAGACGCGGCCGACGCCGGTCGTGGTCTCAGTGGTCGTCGTCATTTCATCTCCGTCACGGTCTCAGCGGCCTTCAGTTCTGATCGGCGCTGTCTCATAACTACTGGTTCTCCGCCGAGGCGTCGGCCAATGCGTTCGCGCCGCCGACGATCTCGCTGATCTCCTGGGTGATCTCCGCCTGGCGGGCACTGTTGGCCAGCCGGGTGTAGGTCTTGATGAGCTCGGTGGCGTTGTCCGTCGCCGACTTCATCGCCCGCCGCCGCGCCGCGTGCTCCGAGGCCGCGGACTGCAGCAGCGCGTTGAACAGCCGCGCCTTGATGTAGTGCGGCAGCAGCGCGTCGAGCACCTCGGCGGGTGAGGGCTCGAACTCGTAGAGCGGGAAGACGCCGCCGGCCGGGGCCTCGGTGGTCTCCTCGATCTCCAGCGGCAGGAAGCGGGCCGCGACCGGGTTCTGCGAGAGCATCGAGACGAAGCGGGTGGAGACCACGTGGATCTCGTCCACGCCGCCGTTCTCGCCGCCCTTCTCGAAGGCCTCGATCAGCGCGTCGCCGATCGCCGCCGCGTCGCCGTACTGCGGGTTGTCGGAGAAGCCGCTCCACTCCCCGGCCAGCTGAACCCCGCGGAACCGGTAGTACCCGGCGCCCTTGCGGCCGACCACGTACCTGTCGACCTCCTTGCCCTCGCCGACCAGCAGCGCGGCCAACTGCTCCGCCTGCTTGATCGCGCCGGTGTTGTACGCGCCGGCGAAGCCGCGGTCCGCGGTGATCAGCAGGATCGCCGCGCGCTGCAGCCGCGGCCGCTCGCCGATCAGCGGGTGCTTCGCGTTGGAGTGCGAGGCGACCGCGGAGACCGCGCGGGTGATCTCCCGCGCGTACGGGGTCGACTGCGCGACGCGCTGCTGCGCCTTGACGATGCGCGCGGTGGCGATCAGCTCCTGGGCGCGGGTGATCTTCTTCGTCGAGGAGACGGACGCGATGCGCCGCCGATAGACGCGAAGTTGCGCTCCCACGGCCTCAGCCCTCCCTTCCGGATTCGAACTGCCCGGACGCGCCGGGCTGCACAGTGCTCACGGTAGGCGCCTCAGCCCTTCGCGTGCCGGGTGATGGTCTCCTGGCCCACCTCGGAACGGTCCAGCGGCTTGGCCGCCTCGCCGCCGCGCAGCAGCGTGCCGGCGCCCGTCTCGAAGGTGTTCTTGAAGCCGTCGATCGCCGAGCGCAGCAGGTTGATCGTGTCGTCGGAGAGCTTGTCGTTGGTCGACGCGATGCTCTGCAGGATCTCCGGGTGCGCGGACTTGAGGTGGTCGAGGAACTGGCGCTCGAAGCGGCGCACGTCCTCGGCCGGGACCTCGTCCAGCTCGCCCGAGGTGCCCGACCAGATCGAGACGACCTGGTCCTCGACCGGGTACGGGGTGTACTGCGGCTGCTTGAGCAGCTCGACCATGCGCTGACCGCGGGCCAGCTGCGCCTTGGAGGCGTCGTCGAGGTCTGACGCGAAGGCCGCGAACGCCTCCAGGTCGCGGAACTGCGCCAGGTCGACGCGCAGCGATCCGGAGACCTGCCGCATCGACTTGACCTGCGCCGCGCCGCCGACCCGGGACACCGAGGTACCGACGTTCACCGCCGGGCGCACGCCCGAGTTGAACAGGTCGGTCTCCAGGAAGCACTGGCCGTCGGTGATGGAGATGACGTTGGTCGGGATGAACGCGGAGATGTCGTTGCCCTTGGTCTCCACGATCGGCAGGCCGGTCAGCGAGCCGGCGCCCATGTCGTCGGACAGCTTCGCGCAGCGCTCGAGCAGCCGGGAGTGCAAGTAGAACACGTCGCCGGGGTAGGCTTCGCGGCCCGGCGGGCGGCGCAGCAGCAGGGACATCGCGCGGTACGCCTCGGCCTGCTTGGACAGGTCGTCGAACACGATCAGCACGTGCTTGCCGGCGTACATCCAGTGCTGGCCGATGGCCGAGCCGGTGTACGGCGCGAGGTACTTGAAGCCGGCCGGGTCGGACGCCGGAGCGGCGACGATCGTGGTGTACTCCAGCGCGCCGTTGTCCTCAAGCGCCTGGCGCACCGCGGCGATCGTCGAACCCTTCTGGCCGATGGCGACGTAGATGCAGCGCACCTGCTTCTTCGGGTCGCCGGAGGCCCAGTTCGCCTTCTGGTTCAGGATCGTGTCGATGCAGACCGCGGTCTTGCCGGTCTGCCGGTCGCCGATGATCAGCTGGCGCTGGCCGCGGCCGATCGGGGTCATCGAGTCGATGGCCTTGATGCCGGTCTGCAGCGGCTCGCTGACCGACTGGCGCTGCATGACCGAGGGCGCCTGCAGTTCCAGGACGCGCCGGGTCTCCGCCTCGATCGGGCCGAGGCCGTCGATCGGGTCGCCGAGCGGGTTGACCACCCGGCCGAGGAAGCCGTCGCCGACCGGGGTGGACAGGATCTCGCCGGTGCGGCGGACCGTCTGGCCCTCCTCGATCTCGGCGTAGTCGCCCATGACGACCACACCGATCTCCCGCACGTCCAGGTTCAGCGCGATGCCGAGGGTCCCGTCCTCGAACTTCAGCAGCTCGTTCGTCATGGCCGAGGGCAGTCCCTCGACCTTGGCGATCCCGTCGCCGATCTCGATGACCGTACCGATCTCGTCGACGTTCGCGGCCGAAGGCTCGTACGACGAGACGAAGCGCTCCAGCGCGTCCCGGATCTCCTCGGGACGGATCGTGAGCTCCGTCATGAGTCTTCCCTTACTCCCTTAGGTTCTCTCGGGCCTTCGCCCGCGAATTCGGTACTGCACGCCCTCGGTCGGAGGGCTACGTCTGACGTGTGGTCATCAATCCACTACTGCGACACGCGCCGCGCGGCCTCGTTGATGCGCCCGGCGACCGAGCCGTCGATGATGTCGTCGCCGATCCGGATGACCATGCCGCCGATGAGCGCCTGGTCCAGCTCGACGTTGAGGCGGACCTCCCGGCCGTAGGCCCGCGCCAGGATCCCGGTGAGCCGCGAGCGCTGCGCCTCGGTCAGCGGCACCGCGGCCGTGACCAGGGCGGTAACCCGCGACCTGCGCTCGGCCGCGATCCGGCTGAGCTCCTCGACCCCGTGCACCGCGTTGCGGCCGCGCGGAGCGGCCACCAGGCGGTGGATCAGCCGCAGCGCCGACGGGTTCGCCTTGCCCGCGAGCAGCGAGTCCACCAGCGCGGTGCGCTGCGAGGCCGGGATGCGCTCGGACAGGGCCGAGGCCAGCTCCGGCTCCGCGGCCAGGATCCGGCCGAAGCGGAACAGGTCGTCCTCGACCGCGTCGAGGGTCCCGGCCCGCTCGGCCAGGGCCAGCTCGGCCTCGGTGGCCAGCACGTCGAGCGCGTCGGCCAGGTCGCGCGGCGCGGACCAGCGGCCGCGCACGGTGCCCGCGACCAGCTCTACGGCCGGGTCGCCGACCTTGCCGGACAGCAGGGTGGTCACCAGCCGGGCGCGCTGCTCCGGGTCCCGGGACGGGTCGGTCAGCAGCCGGCGCAGCGCCACGTCGCCGTCGAGCAGGGCGCCGATGGCGGCCAGGTCGTCGGACAGCTTGGTGACGTCGGTCGCCGGCACCGCGGTGAGCGCGGCCAGCGCCTCCTGCGCCTGCTGGAGCGATTCCCGACTCGCGCCGCGCATCAGCCCACCTGCTCCGCCGCGGGTGCGGCTCCGGCCTTGCCGGCGCGCGCGCCCTCGACGCCGAGCCGGGCGTCGAGCTCGTCGAGGAAGCGGTCGATGATCCGCTCCTGCAGCGCGGCGTCGGCCGCGCGCTCCCCGACGATCTTGTCGGCCAGTTCCACGGCGAGCTTGCCGAGGTCGGCCTTGAGCACGGAGACCGCGGAGTTGCGGTCGGCGGCCAACTGCGCCTGCCCGGCGGCCACGATGGACTCGCGCTGCCGGTTCGCCTCCTCGCGGGCCTTGTCGACCAGCGCGGCGCCCTCGGCCTGGGCCTTGGCCCGCACCTCGGCCGCCTCGTGCCGGGACTCGGCAAGGCGCGCGGTGAAGTCGGCCTTGATCCGCTCGGCCTCGGCCTGCGCGGCCTCGGCCTTCAGCAGGCCGCCCTCGATCGCCTCGGTGCGCTCCTCGAGCAGCTTCTTGATACCCGGCAGGGCCCTGGAGTACAGGAAGAAGAACACGATGGCGAACGCGATGATGCCGAGGATCAGCTCGGGGCCGTCCGGAAGGACCGGGTTGTGGTCGGCCAGAATCGTGACCTGGTGTCCCACGGTATTGCCTCCTTAAGGCAGTCGTCCGTGAGGAGCGGCTTACTTGAAGACGAACGGCATGACGATGCCGAGCAGCGCGAGCGCCTCGGTCAGCGCGAAGCCGATGAACATGTTCGTGCGGATCATGCCGGCGGCCTCGGGCTGACGGGCCATCGCCTCGACGCCGTGGCCGAAGATCAGACCGATGCCGACACCCGGGCCGATGGCGGCCAGGCCGTACGCGACCGCGCCGAGCGAACCGGTGACGTTGTTAGCGCCGGCGATGACTTCAACAGCGGACATGGGTTGCGTTTCCTTCTGGTCGAACCGGCGGGCTCTCCACCGGTTGGCTTGTGGGGCTTGCGTGTGCGGCTCAGTGCCCGGCGTTGTAGGACTCGCCGATGTACTGCGCGGTGAGGATCGTGAAGATGTAGGCCTGCAGGGCCTGGATCAGCATCTCGAAGGCGGTCAGCACGACCACCATCACCGCGGATCCGGCCGCGAAAAGCGCGCCCATCGAGGCGCTGGTCAGGTACCAGGTCGCGATCATGAACGTGGCCAGCAGCATGTGGCCGGCGAACATGTTCGCGAACAGCCGGACCATCAGGGTGAACGGCTGGATCACCAGGACCCTTAGCCATTCGACCGGGATCAGGATGATCAGCACCAGGAACGGCACCCCGCTGGGGATCACCTTGCGCAGGAAGCCGACGAACCCGTTCTGCTTGATCGCCTGGTACCAGTAGGTCAGGTACGTCATCAGCACGCAGGCGGCCGGGAAGGCGATCTTCGAGGTCGCCGGGAACTGGGCGATCGGGATGATCTCCATCAGGTTCATCACCCAGATGAAGAAGAACAGCGAGAACAGGAACGGCACGTACCGGTCCCCGGACTTGCCGATCATCGGGCGGGCGATCTGGTCCCTGATGAACAGGTATCCGAGTTCTCCCACGTTCTGCGCCCCGCGCGGCACCAGCTTCGGCCGGCGGAACGCGTAGTAGAAGTACACGCACACGATCCCGGCCGACACCAGGGCGATCAGCATCGGCTTGGTGAAGTGGAACCCGCCGATCGAGAAGATCGGGCTGAAATAGAAGTCATCGAGCGACGGCGCGGGGAACCCGCACCCGGAGCCCAGGTGGCAGCCGGAGGCGAGCAAGGTGCTCGCGGTTGCCGTGGTACTCACCGGTTCACTCCTTCGGCTTGGCGCATCGCAGTCGCCGGTGCGGGACTGGGTGTTGAAGTGGGCTTGGAGGACTGTAACTGTATGAGGCTGCCCGGGCCGATTCGCGGGCCCGTTTTCACCGATTCGACCGGTCTGTTCACCGCCGGTTCGCTCGGGCCTCGGCGCGGGTAGGGCGGAGCGTCACTTCTTCCGGCTGCCGCCGTTCTCCGCCTTGCTCACCGTGTGGACCGTGTACCAGGTCGACAGCGCCACGCCGAAGAGCACGCCGAACAGCAGCAGGATCGGGTGTCCGGTCCACCGTCCGAGAAGGTAGCCGAGTCCGCCGTAGACGGCGATGGCCGAGACCATATGGCCGACGATGGTCCACATGGTGGCGTCGGTCTGCTTGGCCTCCGCCAGCACCGACTCATCGTCGGCGGGCGGCTCAGCGGGTGTTCGGGTCGTCGGGCTCATCGCCCGCCCCGGTGCGCGCTCCCGCGTGCTCCCGGCACAGCTCGGCTCCGCGACGACGCCGCAACGAGTGGCCGGGACGCGCGCGGTGGCTGATCCGGGCGGCGGCTCGTCGGGGCATGGCGGTCATCGGGGATCACAGCTTCCCGGGCTCGACGTAGAAGGTCTTGGCCTTCATCCACGAGCGCACCTGGGTGCCGCTCCAGCACAGCACGCACGCGATCGCGGTGATCCCGAAGGCCCGCGGGTTGAACAGCGTGGTGTCCCGGAACTGCGCGGTGACCACCGCGAGAATCAGAATCTTGACGAGGTAGGTGGCCAGCGCCGTGATCATCATGCTCTGCGGGCTGACCCGCGCCGCGCGGCCGACCACCACCGTGGAGATCAGAAAGAACAGGGTGACCATCGCGAGCGCGAGCACCGCGCCGAGCACTCCCTTGCCGCCGGCCGCGATCGCGGCGACGGCGGCACACAGCACGCCCACGGCCGCGGTGGGCACGGCGGATTGCCGTAGCGCGCGGACGTCGTCGGCCTGCATGGTGTGGCTCCGGAGGGCTCGTGGGGTCTGGGCTCGGGGTCACGGGCTGCGTCATATTAAGAGCGGCGGGCAGGTTCCATCGGCTGCGGTCGCGTCCTCGATGGTTCCTTGCTCGTGAAACCTATCACAAACGGCAGAGCGCGTCTTTACCCGGTCGGCGTGGTTTCGATCACGTACGACACGCGGGAAGCGCCGATTTCGTTGGGTATCCAGCCACTGACTACTCAACCGCAGCTCAACCGTGTGGCCGCCGCGTTTCCCCGGCGCTGTGCACGAGATCGGGCAGTTGCGGCCTGGCCGCGCCGTGGGGGCCGGCGACCGCGTTCTCGGCGTTGAAGGCCGTCGCGACGGGGACGCTGCGGCGTGCGCGGGCCGCGGCGTGACGCGCGGTACGCCGGTCCGCGCGCGCGTCCATGCGCCTGCGTGCTTGGGGCAGCAGCAGGACGAGGAGCCAGAGGCCGAGGGCGCCCATCGCGTAGAGGATCGGCGGGCGGTGCGGCGGGGTGACTGTCGCCAGGATCAC
>NZ_DASRGV010000272.1:0-9790 GCF_035650855.1 Actinocrinis sp.
ACCAGCGCGCGGCCGATGCCGCGGCCCGACCGCTGCGGGTCCACCATGTAGCTCGCGCTCGCCACATGTGCGCCGTTGCCGGGCCGGTTGGCGTACATGTTCGCGGTCCCGAGTACCGCGCCGGACTCGTCGACCGCGACGGCCGTGTGCGTGGGCGGCGGGAGCATCCACAGCTCGCGGCCCTGGTCCTCGGTCAGGTCGGTCGGATAGGCGAAGGTGTCGCCGGCGGCCACGATCGCGTGGAAGAAGGGCCAGATCAAGCGCCAGTCGTCCGCTACAGCTTCTCTGATCAGCACGTCGCCATCATGCCTTTACGTGCCGCGCCGCGACCACGCGGTTTCCGCCCCGCCCCGCTGCGTGTTTCACCCGGCCACACCAGGTTAGACGCGAGGTCCGAGTGCGTAACGGCGGAAGGGCAGCGATGAGCGAGGAACGGTCACCGGACGGGGCCCACGCGGGAGCGGTGCTGTTCGACGTCGACGGCACGCTGATCGACACGGCGTACCTGCACGCCGTCGCCTGGTGGCAGGCGTTTCGCCAGGCCGGGCTCACAGTCCCGATGGCGCGGACGCACCGGGCGATCGGCATGGGATCGGACCACCTGCTGGACCACCTGCTCGGCCCGGATCGCGACAAGGACGGCGACAGCGCGCTCAGCGCCTCTCACAACGCGCTGTTCGCGGCGTACTGGCCAAGTCTCCAACCGTTCGACGGCGCGGCCCGGCTTCTGCACGCCTGCCGGCAACGTGGCTGGCGAGTCGTGCTGGCCAGCTCCGCCAAGGAGGACGAACTGTCGGCGATGCGCGCCGCCCTGAACGCAGAGGACTCGATCGACGCGGTCACCGGCGCCGGCGACGTGGCGTCCAGCAAGCCCGCGCCGGATCTCGTTGAGCAGGCACTCGAGCGTGCCGGAGTGCCGCCGGAGCGAGCCGTGTTCGTCGGCGACACGCGTTGGGACGTGGAGGCCGCGGCGCGGGCCGGCGTGCCGTGCATCGGGATGCTTTCCGGCGGCTGGTCGCGGGCTGAGCTGGAGCAGGCCGGGGCCGTGGAAGTGTACGAGGGGCCGGCCGAACTGCTCGGCAAGCTCGACGGCAGCATCCTGTCGCAGCCTTCGAAGGACTAAGGCCAAAGGATTAGGGTGCGTTTCGGCGCCGCTAGCGAACAGCGCTAGTGGTCCGACGGCTGGTCGTCGCGTTCGAGCATGCCCGGGTGCACGCCGGGGACGGCGCCGGCACGCGCATTGCGCGCGGTGGCGAGCTTCTGCAGCAGGCCGAGGAGTTGTGTGCGCTCTTCGGGTTCCAGCGGCTCGCACATCGTCGCCTCGACGCCGAAGGCCGCTTGCATCGCCTGGCCGAAGGCGGCCGCGCCGGCTTCCGTGAGCCCGATGGTGTAGGCACGGCGATCCTCTGGATGCGGCCGCCGTTCGATGAGTCCCTTGGCTTCCAGGCCGTCCACCAGCGCGACCATGCGGTTGGGTGTGATGTTCAGCATCGCGCCGAGCGCCCGCTGCGAACCGCCCTGCGCGCTGGCGAGCAGCCGCAGCAGGCCGAATTGGCGCAGCTCCAGGCCGAGGCCGGCCAGCGCCTTGCCCATCTCGCCGCTAGCGTCGTAGCCGAGACGGGAGAGCAGGAACGCGACGCTCGGCGGACTCTGGCCCGGATCGAGCGACTGACTCACAGGATAATCCCAGGTTCGAATAGTCGCACGAGAGATATAGTACCGCCATGGAACGAATGCCGTGACGGGAACTGCGGCGCTGGAGTTCCACCGAGGAGGTGACCTCGCCGTGAGCGACAACCAGGCTCCGAACGACAGCCAGAACCCGAATCAGAACCGGAATCAGGACCAGAACCGGAACCAGAACCCCGCGTCGAACCCGGACAAGCCGCACCGCATCGGCCTGCGTGCGTCCGATGCCGAACGCGAAGCCGCGTTGCGCGTCCTGGCGAAGCACTTCGCCGACGGCCGGCTCGAGCGCGCCGAGTTCGACGAGCGCGCCGACGCCGCACTCGCCGCGCGCACCCAGGACCAGCTGCGCACGCTGTTCGCGGACCTGCCCGGCCCCGCGCCGGTGCCGCCGGCAGTACCCGAATACGCTGGTGCGGCCGCCTCCGCCTCCGGAGCGACCGCCCCGGACGGTTGGCAGGCGCGTCCGCCGGCGGTGCCGTGGGCCGGCTCGCTCGTGCTCGTTCCGGCGCTGCTGGCGTTCGCGGTCCTGGCCGCGCTGCACGGCGCGCCGCCGTTCCCGCTCATCCCGCTCGCGTTCATCCTGCTGCGCCGGCACCGGCGCTCGACTCGCTGGAATCGAGAGGTACGACCATGGACCTGACCCCGCAGGCCACCACGACCAACGCCGTGTCCGCCCCGTCCGCGTCGGCGCCTTCAGCGGAAAGGCTTCGGCGATCCAGCTTCGGCGCCGTGCTCGCGCTGATCGTCCAGTACGGACTCGGCATGGGCGTGAACCTGTTCGTGAACGTCCCGGACGCGGACAAGGGCAAGGGAATGGGCGCAGCGTTCGGCAAGGCCTTCTCCAACGGTCCGGCCGCGCTGGCCGCGCACGCGGGCATCGGGCTGCTGCTGGTCATCAACGTGATCGTCGTGCTCGTGACCGCGTTCCGGGCCGGGCACCGCGTCGCCCTGGTCAGCTCGATCGTGGGCGCGCTGTGCGTGATCGGCGCCGCGTTCTCCGGTGCGACCTTCGTCGACAAGGGCGCGAACAGCGCGTCGATGACGATGGCCGTGCTGACCGGCGTCGCAATTGCCTGCTACGCGGTCAACCTGTACGTGCTTGGCGCGGAGCGGGACTGATGACAGCGCACGACCGCAGGTTCCGCTTCGGTGCGGTGGCCGCGGTGGCGCGTAGCGCGAAGGAGTGGGCCTCGACGGCGCAGCACCTCGAAGAGCTCGGATTCTCGACGTTGCTGTGCCCTGACACGACCGGCACCCTCGCACCGTTTGCTGCCTTGACCGCGGCCGCGACGGCCACCGAGACGCTGCGGTTGGGCACGTACGTGCTGGCCTCGCCGCTGCGCTCTCCCGGCACCGTGGCCTGGGAGAGCGTGACGCTGGACGCGCTCAGCGGAGGCAGGTTCGAGCTCGGACTCGGCGCCGGACGTCCGGACGCCGCGCGAGACGCCGCCCGGCTGGGTCTGCCCTTCGGCAGTGCCGCCGAGCGCATCGCGCGACTCGAGGAGACGATCGCCGCGGTTCGGGCCCGTTTCGCCGGATCCGATCCGGCGGCTCAGCGCGACGCGGTGCGCGGCGTGCAGCAGCCGGCTCCGCCGATCATGGTGGCCGGCATCGGTCCGCGCATGCTGCGGCTCGCCGCGCAGCACGCTGACACGCTCGCGCTCGGCCTGCCACCGCAGAGCACCGACGACGATCTGGCGGCGAAGGCCGACGAACTGCGCCGCCTCGACGCAGCGGCCTTCGATCGGCTCGAACTGGCTCTCAACATCGCGCTGGTCGGCGAGAACGCGCCGCCGCACGCCGCCGCCTGGCTCGGCGGCGACCCGCAGGAATTGATCCGCGGCGGCTCGATCACCGCGCTCGTCGGCACCCCGCGTCAGATGGCTGACGCGCTGTTGCGGCGGCGGGAGCGCTCCGGCGTCTCGTACGTCTCAGTGAACGTGATGTTCGCCGACCGGTTCGCTCCGGTGATCGGGCTGCTCGCGGATCAGTGAGTGGTGGACAGGAAGTGGGAGAGCTACCGGCTGAGCTCTTCGGCGGCGCGGCGGGCGCGGTGGTCGGCCCAGGCGGCGATGCGGGACCAGCGGTTGGCCGCGGCCATCCGGCGGGCCAGCTCGTGCTCGCGCGCGGCCCGGAACAGCTCGTCGCTACGGGTGTCGGCCAGGGTGGTCGGGAACATGCTCGTCTTTCCCCTCCGTCAGGATCTTCGTCGGCCAGGCCCGTGCGGCGACTGGCGGGGTGCGATCCGTGACTGTCATACTTTGTTTTGACAGTAACGACGATACGCGCTAGGGGGTGACTGGTCAAGTGGATTTTGGCAGTCACACAGTGAGCTCGGTGGACCTCGCGGTCTCCCTGGTCAACGCGATAGTGCCGGGCGAATCCCGCGGCCGCGGCTACCCCGCGGCGGACGGCGTCGAGGAGTTGCGCGGACGGGCCCAGGCGGTCCCCGGACTGACTCCTGGCAGGCCGCTGACCGACAAGGAGACCCGCGGCGTCGCGAAGATCGCCGAGGAGCTGCATGCCGTCTTCGCGTCCGCGCACGACGGCGACATCGACGCGGCGGCCCGGCTGCTCAACGCGATGATCGTGCGCTACGACGCCCGACCGACCCTGCTGCGGCACGACAACGAGCCCTGGCATCTGCACTTCCACGGCCCGGGCGCGGGAGTCGTGGAAGGAATCGGTGGCGCGACATCGGTCGCCCTCGCCTTCGTCTTCGGCGGCGAATACGCCGACCGGGTCGGCATGTGCTCGGCGCCGAACTGCGACCGCGTGTACGTCGACGTCTCGCGCAACGGCACCAAGCGCTACTGCTCGACGGCCTGTCAGAACCGGGTCAAGGCGGCGAGCTTCCGCGCCCGCCAGGCCGGATCGGAAAAGCTCAGCGCGGACTGATCGGGACCAGCGAGAGGGTCGGCGTCTCGTCGGATTCCGCGGGTTCGGCGGGTTCCGCCGGCGCCGCTGACATCGACAGGGGTCGCAGATCGTGCTCCGGATCGCCGTTGCGCTCCCAAGGTGCCGGAATCGGCTCGGGCTCGGGGGAGCAGAACTCGCACTCGCAGTCCTGCGCCGCGGCGCCGCCGTCAGCGGCGTACCCCGGTCCCGCCTGCGAAGCGTGCGTCGTCGTGCGGCCGCGTTCGTCGTTCATTGACCGGAGCTTCCTGTTCTGTCGTTCTGTCGTGCCTCGTCGGACCGGCGGACGTCACACGACGCGGCGCACGGCGTCGATCGGCAGCATGTTCCAGGGACCGTACTGGACCGGCTGCCCGGTCGTCGGCGCGTGGATCACCAGGCCGTCGCCGACGTAGATCGCGATGTGCTCGTTATTGTCGTACAGGATCAGGTCGCCCGGCTGCAGATTCGACAGGATCGGCGCCACCGCGTACCCGTCGTTGACCTGATCGTAGGTGGTGCGGCCGAGCTGGACGCCGGCGGCCTTCCACGCCGCCTGGGTCAGGCCCGAGCAGTCGTATCCAGGGTTCCCGATCCCGCCCCACTGGTAGTAGATCCCGAGCTTGGACTTGGCGAACGCGACCGCGATGCCGGGCCGCCCGGACACCTGCGGCAGCGCCGCGATCCGGGCCGCGGACACGTTCCAGTCCACGTTGACCGGGCTGATCTGCTGCTGTTGGGCGAAGGTCAGGCTGGAGAGCAGCGCCTGCGCCTGCCGGTTCTTCGCCACGATCTGCGTGCGCAGCGCGGCGGCCTGGTTCTCGGCCTGCTGCAGCTGCTCCAGCCGGTCGGCGGCCTGCTTCTTGAGCGCCGTCACCTGGGCCTGCTCGGCCTTCAGCGACTTGAGCATCATCGCCTCGTTCTGGCCGAACTGGTTCATCGCCAGCGCGTGCTGCAGGTACTGGTCGGGGTTCTGCGAAAGCATCATGGTGAGCGCCGGGTCGACCGAGCCGGTGCGGTACTGCGCGGCGGCCAGCGGCCCGAGCGCGCCGAGCAGCGAGGTCATCGACTTCTGCGCGGCGACCGCCTGCCCCTGCAACAGGTCTACCTGCTGGTGCAGCGCGGCCATCTGCTCGGCCGCGGCGTCGTAGTTGTTGGTGGCCGTCTCAGCCTGCTGCTGAAGGGTCTTCACCTGCGCCTGGACGTCGGCGACCGACGCCGCGTGTCCCGCGGTCGCGGACAGGCCGACGCCCGTGGCGGCCGCGGCACCGGTCGCCGTGAGCGTGATCGCGGTGCGTACCGGGACCGTCCTGCGTCTGTGCGAGGCCATGAGGCCAGCTCCTTCACCGCTGTCGGCGTGTGGGCGACGCCGATTCGTCGCGCCGACGCTGCGCCCGGGCCGGTGGGCGCAGGCCGGCTCGAAGGCGAGACACGAGCGGATCGCCGTCCCGGTTCACTGCGGGCAGGCGGTGTTCGAAGCCGGTTTGTCAGAGCGCGTTGATCGTTGCGGTGAGGTTGTCCAAGAGGCGGATGCCGACGGTCGTCACGAGGCCGGCGCGGCCGACGTGGATGGCTCGGACTGTGCGGCCGGCTCCGCCAACGCCTGCTGCCCTGTCGTCCGTGCGAAGCCGATCAGTTCTTCGAGCGTCCAGTTGAGCCGCCCGCTGCGCAAATCGTCGGTCACCGCGCGGATCCAGTCGAGCTCCGCGGCGGTCATCGCCCGCAGGTATTCGTCTTCGAGCATGGTGACCCGCGGCAGGCCGTAGACCTCCAGCTGCTCGGCCAGGCTCTTCTCCTGCTCGGCGAGCGCCGCGCTGAGGACCGCGGCGCGCTGCTCAAGCACTTCGAGCGCATCCCGCGGCGCGAGCATGAGCACGAAGGAGAGCGCTGCGGGGAACTGCGGGAACTCCTGCTTTGGCTCGGCCAGCAACTCGTGCAGCCAGTCACGGGTCGCCTGCCGGCCCGCTTCGGTCAGCTCGTAGACCGTGCGCTCCGGGTACTGCTGGTCGCGCCCGGTCTCGCGTACCGCGATCAGGTCCGCGGCGAGCAACCGCTCGATCGTGCGGTAGAGGCTCGCGCGCTGACTGACGTTGACGACCTTGTCCTTCCCCCACTGCTTGATCAGGCGCTGGATGCCATACGGATGCAGCGGCTGGAAGTGCAAGAGGGCCAGAACGGTCACGCCGAGCGGGGAGGCGCGATGCGGAGTGCTCATGCGTCCATGCTACTCCCAACGAGACTAGTTGACGTGTGACTAGTTTCAATGCAACTATCGAGTCATCCCGCTCCGGCGGGGCCGAGAACAGCCTCAAGAGACGGAGAACCGCGGTGAACACCGTGACCATGAAGAGCAAGACCGTGCCGACCGACACGACCACCGACACCCCCGCCACTGAAAGCCCCGTCACCGGCGCCCCTGTCGTTGACACCGCCGCTGTCGTCGCCGCGCCGGCTGCCACCGCCGCCGTCGAGCGCGTCCACGCCGATCACGCTGTGGCCAAGCGCCTCGGCAACTGGACCCGCGCCGGCCGCTTCGAGGTGCGTGCCCGCAGCGGCCTGGTCGTCCTCGACCTGCGCTCGCCCGACCTGCCCGACGCGGTCGAACTGCACGTCGAACTCCAGCGCGCCACGGTCAAACTGCTCGTCCCCGACGACGCGCAGGTCGAGCACTGGGACCTGCACTGGACCGCGCGTGGCCGGGTCAAGGACGCGGCAGCCGCCGCGGCACCAGCCCCATCGGCGCACCCGGCCGGCACCCGGCGCATTCGCCTGACCGGCGTTTCCACGGACAGCGAGGTACGGGTGCAGCGCGGCGGCGTCGCGATCCTCACCGCGATGTGCTCGCGCGAATACCTCCAGGACCTGCGGCGCGCACACCAGACCGGAAGCCACCCGTCCATCGACGACCCGGCCCGCGCCGCTCGCTGACCACCAGACGCCCAATTCACAACGGGGAGAGAGGCACAAGCATGAACGCGATTAAGACAGCCGCCGTCATCGGGGGCGGAATCGCCGGGCCGGTGGCGGCACTGGCGTTGCGCAAGGCCGGCATCGACGCGACGGTGTACGAGGCCTACCAGGACACCGCGGACGGCATCGGCGGAACGCTGATGGTCGCGCCGAACGGGCTCGCCGCGCTCAAGATCGTCGGCATCGACCTGGACCCGGTCGGCCAGCCGATCCAGGGCATGGTAATGACCGACTGGCGCGGCAAGCGGCTCGGCGAGTTCGGCGGCGTCTCCGGACTGCCGCCGAGCCGGGTGATGTGGCGTGGCGAGCTCTACCAGGCGGTTCGCGAACAAGTAGCTGAGCTGGGCGTGCCGACCGTGTACGGCAAGCGCCTTGTTGGCGCGGAGGAGACACCGGTCGGCGTTACCGCACGGTTCGCGGACGGGACCGAGGCGAGTGCGGACATACTCATCGGCGCCGACGGCATCCGGTCGGTCGTCAGGCCCTTGATCGATCCGTCAGCGCCCGGACCGCAGTACACCGGGCTCATCGGCTTCGGCGCCTTGTCCAAGGCCGAGGTGCCCGGTGCCCGCTCGGACGCCATGTACTTCGCGTTCGGTAAGCAGGCCTTCCTCGGGTACTGGCCGGTGCCCGACGGCGGTACCGCATGGTTCTGCAACCTGACGCAGGAGAAGTTCGTCACCGCCGCCGAGACTTGGGCGACGCCACGCGCCGAATGGATGCGCATCCTGCGCGAGAAGTTCGCCGACGACGTCCCCGGGCGCGACCTGCTGCTCGGCACCGAGGCCGACGACCTGCTCACCTTCGGCGGAATGGAGATCCTGCCCTCGGTACCGCGCTGGCATCGCGGCCGGATGGTACTGGTCGGCGACTCGGCGCACGCGCCCTCCTCAAGCTCCGGCCAGGGCGCGTCACTGGCGGCCGAGAGCGCGATTCAACTCGCCCGCTGCCTGCGCGACCTGCCGGACGTCGGCTCGGCGTTCACCGCGTTCGAACGGCTGCGACGCGAGCGAGTGGAGAAGGTCGCCGCCCAGGCCGCGAAGACCAACAACCAGAAGTCGATGGGTCCGGTCGCGACCACGCTCATGTCGCTGCTGATGCCGCTGGCGAGCCGGACGTTCATGAAGCCGGAAAAGCTCATCGGCTGGACCCATCGGTACCGCATCGACTGGGACGAGCCGGTCACCGTCGGTGGCGGCGACTAACTTAGGGACCAAGCCAAACAGCACCAGAACGGGACGGGGATGCACGAGATGTCACAACACTCGAACGAAGGCCCTCTTCGATCCGCGCAAGCGCAGGCTGCATCCGGTCAGAGCGCGCCAGGCCAGTCCGTGTCAGGTCAGTCCGCGCCGCTACGCATCTTCCTGGCCGGCGCGTCCGGCGTGATCGGCATCAGGCTGCTGCCGCTCCTCCTCGCAGCCGGGCACACGGTGGCCGCCATGACCAGGTCGGAGGGGAAGCGGGAACTGCTGGCGTCGATGGGTGCGCAGCCGGTCGTGTGCGACGTCTTCGATGCGGGCGCACTACGCGACGCGGTGGTCGACTTCCGCCCCGACGCGGTGCTCCACCAGCTCACCGACCTGCCCGACACCGCGGACCGCATCCCGGAGTTCGCCGCCCGAAACGCGCGCATCCGCACCGAAGGCACCCGCAACCTGGTGGCCGCCGCGGTCGCCGCCGGCACGCGCCACTTCCTCGCGCAAAGCATCGCCTGGGTTTCCTCCGGCGGCGCGGCGGTCCTCGAGGAGCACGAGGACCAGGTGCTCAAGATCGGCGGAGTCGTCGTCCGCTACGGCCAGCTGTACGGACCAGACACCTTCTACGAGGAGTCGATCCCCGCGCACCCGCGCATTCACGTCGACGCCGCGGCACGCGAGACCGTCCCGCTGATCACGGCCGCATCAGGGGTCGTCGTGCTGGCCGAGGGCGACGAAGCCTAGCTCGTCTGTTCGATCCACAGTGTGGATATCGCCTGTGGATAACTCTCTTACCGGCACCTACACACTACCAGCCTGTGCAAAACCATCGAACAAGCGCGCGGCGGCGGCATCGTCGCCGCGCGCGGTGTTTCGGGAGAATCGTCCCACGGGTTCGCAAACAGCAGGATAAGGATGAAGAAACCCTGAAGTACGTTCCCGTGGGGCCATTGCCACCGGCGCGATCTTGTCGCACCGTGTCCGAGGCGGCGGCACCCGTCCACAAGATGAGTGGCCTGACTCGCTGCGAGGAGGCC
>NZ_DASRGV010000273.1:0-8290 GCF_035650855.1 Actinocrinis sp.
AGGTTCTCGATCACCAGCGTGTCCACGCTCTGCGTCGCGCCCAGTCTCGCAACAGTGCGCGCGAGCAGCAGGACCGTGAGGTACGCGGGGTTCTGCTGCACCCGCGGATCGGCCTGGGTGGTGATCTCGTCCCGCGCCGTGGCCAGGCGCATCACGCCCTCGCGGTGTATCCGGCCCTGCTCGTCGACGTAACCGCGCGGCAGCGTGAACGGGAATTCGGTCAGCATCCCGCCCGCGCCCGGACCCGGGTCTGTCCCGCCCAGGACGCCCGGTGCGGCCGGCCCGGCCGTCGTCGTCGTCGCGATCATCTCAATCTCCTGTCTCGTGCTGCTCAGCCGGCCGGCTGCATGAGAATCTGGTCGCAGTGCAGCACGACCGTCTCGGTGACGATCTCGGTCGCCCCGGCCTTCATCGCGCTGATCTCCAGCTTCGAGGGCCAGGCGTTCTCCAGCAGGTAGGTGATGATGGGCTGGCCCGCCTTCGGGGACTGCGACGCCGCGAACAGCTGCAGCGAGCAGGTCTTGCGGGCGGCCGGATCACCCTGCAGCACCGCCTGGTGCCAGGCCCACATGTACGTCTCGGTGTCCAGGCCGCGCTTGAGCGTGATCTGCGGCGGCTTGGTCTTGCCGTACTGCTTGGTGTGCACGATCCCCCCGGGCCCGGTCGAGATGTACTCGACCGGCTCCACCTCGGTGTTGATGCCCGAGAGCTCGCTGAACGTGGCGACCTGGATCCCGTCGACCTGGATCACGAAGCTCGAGGCGGTCATCACGGTCGGATTGCCGTTGGCGACGGCCGGCATGGGGTCTTCTCCCTTCGGTATTCGAATACTGCTTTCTGATTCGGGCGGAGCCGTCCAAGCGGCCTCATCCGTCGCCGAGGACGATCGCGTCGCAGGCGATGACCACGTCCTCGGTCACCACGCCTTCGCCGGCCCGGGCCGAGGCGACGTTGATCCGTGCGCACCAGGCGTTCTGCAGGGTCATCGTGGTCATCGGCGTGGCGTTGGCGACGTTGGGCAGCCCGCCGCCGAACATCTCCAGCGTCACGTCGGAGCGGGCCGTGGGCATGCCGCGCAGCGCCATCTGGTGCCAGTACCAGAGCGCGAGGTTCGCGTCCAGGCCGCGTTTGAGCGTGACGCTCGGCGGCTTGGTGACCCCGAACTGCTTGGTGTGGTTCACCGCGCCGCTCGCGTCCACCGAGATGTACTGCTCGATGCTGATCTCGCTGTTGATCCCCCCGAGCTCCTGGAACGCGAGGTTGCGCACGCTCAGGCCGGGCGGGAAGCCGGGCCCGCTGATCTGCAGGTTCGGTGCCGACACCACGAAGACCGGGGCGCTGGCCACCGAGGCGAAGGCGAGGCTCTGCTGGGTCACGATGCGTCCGTTCCGCCGCGCGGCCGAAGGCCGCCGCGGCTATTCCTCGAGGGCCGCGCCCTGGGCGTACTGGGAGACCCGGAAGACCACGAACTCCGCGGGCTTGACCGGCGCGATTCCCACCTCCACGGTCAGGATCCCGGCGTCCCGGCTCTCCGGCGGGTTGTTCTCCTCGTCGCACTTGACGAAGAAGGCCTCCTCCGGCGTGCGCCCGAACAGCGCGCCGCTGCGCCAGACCCGGCGCAGGTACATCGTGATCGTCCGGCGCACGGCACCCCACAGCAGCCGGTCGTTGGGCTCGAACACGACCCAGTTCGTGCCCTGCAGGATCGACTTCTCGACGAAGTTGAACAACCGGCGCACGTTGAGGTATCGCCATTCCGGGTCGCTGGAGAGCGTGCGCGCGCCCCAGATGCGGATGCCCTGGCCAGGGAACGAGCGGATGCAGTTGACCGCGACCGGGTTGAGCTGGTCGTGTTCGCCCCGGGTGATGTTGGTCTCCAGGTCGATCACCCCGCGCACCACCTCGTTCGCCGGGGCCTTGTGCACTCCGCGGGTCTCGTCGTTGCGCGCCCACACCCCGGCCACGTGGCCGCTGGGCGGGGCGAGCACGGGGCGCCCGCCGAGCGGGTCCATGATCTTGATCCACGGCCAGTACAGCGCCGCGTACTTCGAGTCGTAGCCGGCGACGTCCATGCGCCACTCGAGCACCTGCTGCGCCCCGAGGCCGGGGGGCGGGTCGAGGATGGCGACCCGGTCGGCCATCAGCTCGCAGTGCGCGATCATGCCGAGCTGCACGGCCTTCACGCCGTCCAGGTCGATCGCTCCGGCCCGATAGGCGCTCATCAGGTCCGGGACGCAGAGCATGGTGACGCTCTCGATGGCCTCCAGGCCCGCGAATCCGGTGCGCGCGGCGGTGTCGCCGACGTAGTGGTCCGCCGACAGCCGCGGGGGAACGGCGGCGGGGGCGGTGCGTCCGCCGAGCGTGACGCTCGCGCCGGTGCGGGGAGCGAGCGCCGCCGCGCCGTTCTTGACCTCCTCGACGGCGATCACCTTGGACTGCTCGCGAACCGCCGTCGCCACGTGGCGCGGCCCGCGCTTCGCGGAGAGGTTGTCGAAGGACTCGATGATCTGCGACCCGCGCCGCACGACCAGTTTGAAGGCGTCCTCGGCCGGCTCCGAGGCCTCCTCGACCTCGACCGTGACGCCCTCGCCGGCCGCCCCCGGGGTCAGCTCTCTGACTTTGAGCGCCGCCCGCGGCTTCTCGCCGCCGCCGGGCAGCTCGCGCCATGCGGGCGCTGCGTCGGCCGCGGAAATGGCGTCAGCCGCAGTGTCGTTACTCTCGCCGCCCGCTTCCGCCGCGGTGCCGACGCGCACCACATAGGCCGCACCGCCGCCGTTGAGAAAGTACCCGTACACGGCGTGCGGCAGGTAGGCGTCCTTGACGAAGCCGCCGAAGGACTTCGTGTACTGAGTCCAGTTGGTCACCAGGGTCGGCTCGTTGACCGGGCCTCGCTCGGTGAAGCCGACGAAGGCGCACACGGCGGTACCCACGCCCTCGATGGGGCGCGATCCCGAGGAGACCTCCTCGACGTATACGCCTGGGGACATATAGCTCGGCACGGCCTCTCCTCCAGAAGCTGCGAAACGTGCGGACCCCTTGAGTCTGGCCGCGCGGACCCGGCCGCCGCCCGCGCACCGTGGCGTCAAGCGGCGCAGTCCGCGACGTCGGATCCCGCCGATCGTGTGCGCGCAGTGCTGCGCTAACACGCAGGTCGAGCACCTTGCGCCGATGCCATGCTGGGCCGCGCTCGCCGGAACGCGGGCCGGCGAAACCGCCGTCAGCGCGGGCGCGGGATGTCAGGGCACGAGGAGGGGGACGCTGCGATGGGAGTGGTCGTCACATTCGACGGCGGCGAAAACGCGGTCGAAGTACAGCCGGGCGCGCAGGCGTCCTGCGGGATCACGGTCGAGAACACCGGCATGGTGGTCGACAGCTGCCTGCTGGACGTGCTCGGAGCCGCGGGAGAGTGGGCGCGGGTCGAGCCGGAGCGGCTCAATTTGCTGCCTGGGAGCCGCGCCGCCGCCAGGATCGTCTTCGAGCCGCCGCGCGGCCCGGACACGGCCCCCGGCGAGGTGGCCTTCGCGCTGCGCGCGGTGTCCACCGAGGACCTGGACGGTTCCCGGATCGAAGAGGGCGTCGTGCGGGTCGGCGAATTCAGCGACCTGTCCGCCGCCCTCGTGCCGCAGACCGCGGCCGGCCGGCGCGCGGCCCGCTTCAAGCTGCTGGTGGAGAACCGCGGCAACCGCACCGAGACCGTCGCGGTCGCCGCGGCGGACCCCGATCTCAAGCTGGCCTTCGAGGCCCGTCCGGACGGCTTCGCCGCCGAGCCGGGGACCGTGACCTTCGTGCGGCTGCGGGCCGTCCCGCGCCGCGCGTTCTTCAAGGGGCCGGACAAGTCGCTGCCCTTCGTGGCCACCGCCACGGCAGAGCACTGCGAACCGGTGGCCGTTTCCGGCACGATGCTGGAGAAGCAGATCCTGCCGCGCTGGCTGCTGCCGGTACTCGGCATCACCGCCCTGGCCTGCGCGCTGCTGCTGGTCTTCTGGTTCACCCTGCTCAAGCCGGCCGTGCAGTCCGCGGCGCAGGCCGGGGCGCAGAGCGCGGCGAGTCAGAGCCCGCATCCTTCGCCGAAGGCGAGCGGCAAACCCGCCGCGCCGGCCGACGCCGTCACCGTGCAGCTCGCCAGTCCCACGGTCGTCATCGGCGCGACCGATCTGGCGACGGCCACCGGCTCCTTCACCGACGGCTCGAAAGGCGTGCTGCCCGGCCGGATCGTATGGACCACCTCCGATCCGGCGATCGCCACTGTCTCGCAGGCCGGCGTCGTGACCGCGCACACCGCTGGCGCTGTGACGATCACCGCCACCACGGCGGGCACAGCCGCCGGGGGCGCGAGCCCTGGCGGCGGCTCGGCGAGCGGCAGCGGTTCCGGCGCTCACGGCGCGAGCTCTGACCTGTCAGTTCTCGGCGCTCCCACCCCGGGCCTCACCCCGGCGCCGCCCACGGCTACACCCGCGCAGCCGGGCGTGCTGTCCGGCTCCGTGCAGTTGAACGTCGTGGGGCCGCTGACCGTCTCCGGCACCACGCTGGTGCAGGGCGCGCTCGGCAAGCCCTACTCGCAACCGCTGACCGCATCCGGCGGCACCGGCAGCTATACGTGGTCGGTCAGCGCCGGGACGCTGCCGCCCGGACTCACGCTCTCCCCGGCGACCGGAGCCATCAGCGGCACGCCGACGGCGCTGGGTCAGACCTCGTTCACCCTCCACGTCGCCGACGCGGGGCCGCCGGTGCAGTTCGCCACCGGTAAATTCACCCTCAGCGTCGTAAGTGCACTGACACCGAGCACCACCGCGCTGCCCGGCGCAGTGGTCGGCAACCCCTATTCGCAGACGATCAAAGCCGTCGGCGGCACGCCGCCCTACGCCTGGGCGCTGAGCCCCGGCGCGGGCTCGCTGCCGCCGGGGCTGACGCTGAACCAGGCCACCGGCGCGATCACCGGCACTCCGACCACGACCGGGGTCTACTCCTTCACCATCAAGGGAACCGACGCCGCGATGCCCGGGCAGTCCATCGCGCAACCGCTCTCGATCAGCATCGTCAATCCGCTGATCTTCGTGACGCGGACGCTGCCCGACGCGGTGACGGACACTCAGTACTCTCAGACGCCCGTCGTGACCGGTGGCACGCAGCCCTACGACTGGTCGGTGAGCGCGGGCGCCCTGCCCGGCGGCATCGTCCTGAACACGGCCACCGGCGCGCTCACCGGCACTCCCACCACCACCGGCACCTTCAGTTTCACGCTGAAGGTCACCGATGCCGGCGGAACTTCGCTCAGCGCCGAGCAGAAGTTCACGATGAGCACCGTCAGCGCTTTCACCGTCACCACGTCGTCGCTGCCCAACGCCGTCACCGCCGGCACCTACACGCCGCCCGTGCTAGCGGCGACCGGCGGCACCGCGCCCTACGTCTGGCAGTTGACCGGGACGCTTCCGGACGGCCTCGTCATGAGCGTCGACGGGCATATCAGCGGGGTACCGACCAGAGTCGGCGACTTTCCCTTCACGGTGCAGGCCACTGATTCGAGCTCGCCGCCGCTCAGCTTCAGCCGATCCCTGTCGATCGCCGTCGTCGGATCGCTCGCCGTCGACACCCGATCACTGCCGGACGGAGTCACCGGGGCCGCGTACAGCAAGGCCCTCTCCGCTTCCGGCGGCGCAAAGGGTTACACCTGGAAACTGGTCAGCGGTCCGCTGCCGGACGGCCTGGCCCTGGATTCCGCGTCCGGCACGATCAGCGGCACACCCACGCGGACCGGCGTCTTCCCCATCGCCGTGCGGGTAGAGGACTCCAGCACCCCGCCGCAGACCGCCTCGGTAAACCTGGGCGTCGATGTTGTCAACCCGCTGACATTCACACTGCCGGCGCTGCCCAACGCGATCCGGGGTGCGGGTTATGCGGCCGCGCCGCCGACGGCCTCCGGCGGAACCGGCGCCTACACATGGTCGATCAGCGCCGGAACCTCGCTGCCGACGGGCCTGCAGCTGGACCCGGTGACCGGAATCATCAGCGGGACGGCGAGCGTGACCGATCCGCCGGGCATGACCACCTTCACGCTGACGGCCACCGACCGGAACGTGCCCACGCTGGCGGCGAGCTACCCGGAGACCATCCAGGTCGTCGCGAACCTCGAGTTCACCACGTCGCAGCTTCCTGACGCGACGGTGGGCACGCCCTACGCCGCGGACCTCTCCGCCTTCATCACCGGCGGCACGGCGCCCTACACGATCTCCGCGGTCAGCAACGTCGACGGTCTGTCGATCAACAGCGCGGGAGCGGTCTCGGGGACGCCGGGCGGCGCCACCACGCTGAAGATCGACCTCACGGTCACCGACTCGACCAAGCCGGTCCCGCTCGTCGGCCAGTTCCAGCTCCAGCTCCGGGTGAAGCCGTCGGCACTGGTCGTCGACTGGGTCACCACCCAGCTCAGGTATGTCGACTTCCCCTCCGTCTTCCACTCGATGCAGACCGTGAACAGCCAGCCGACGACGGGGATCGGGCCGTACACCTACTCGATCGTCTCGGGAAGCCTGCCCAGTACGAGCATCAATGGCCTTTCGCTCAATTCCTCGACCGGGGAGATCTCCGGAGCGGTGAGCTACTGCAACTCAACGTTCGATTTCACGGTTCAAGTGCAGTCCGCGGACGGGCAGACGGCCGCCCACGACTTCTCGATGGTGTGCAACACCACCAACGGCACCATCGGCTAAGGAGGCTGACATGAATCACGGGAGCGCCCGCACTGCACCGCCCCCCAAGACCGCCGGAAGCATCGAGACGATGATGCTGCAGACCGCCGCGTCGCTGGCGAACGCCGCCGCGCACTTCTACGCCGCGGCGTTCGCGCTGCCCTTCGTCAGGACCGGCGAGGGCGCCGTCGCGCAGTTCCTCACCACTGCCGGCGGCCATCACCGGGCGCACGCGCGGTCGTTCAACGCGGCCGCGGCGCGTGGCGGCGGGGCCGCGCAGACCGCCGCGGACCCTCGTTATGCCAAAGTCGTCGCCGATGCCTGGCCGAGCATGACGAGCACAGCCGCCGTGGTCAGCCTCGCTCTCACCCTGGAAGACACCGCCGTGCAGACCTTCGTGAAGTTCGCCGGCCTCGCCGGGGACGCCCCGACTCGGCACCTGTTCGGAAGCGTCGCCCCGGTCGACGCGCAACACCGCGCTGCCCTGCTCGTGATGCAGGCGCTGCTCCAGCACGGCGCCAACGACCTGATCGGCGCATCGTCCAGACCGGTCGACCTACCCGTCTTCGTCGGAAGCGTCGGCCTTCCCGCGGCGATCTACCCGGCGGCCGACGCCTCCGCGGTCAACGAAGGGATCGTGCGATGATCACCCGGCGGAGCCTGGTCACCGCGACGGCGGGCGCGGGCGCGGCGCTACCCCTCGGCATCGGACTGAGCGCATGTGGCAGCCCGCGGCCGGCGAGCGTCTACACCGCGGATGCCCGGACTTTCGCCCTGGCGGCGGCCGTCGAGAACCAGCTCACTGACATCTACGGCGCCATGCTCGCGGCACTGCGAGCGCAGAAGGCGGATCCGCCCGCGCCCGCGTTCACGCAGTTCCTGATCACCGCGAGCGCCCACCACGCGGAGCACGCGAAGTCCTGGAACTCGCTGCTGCGCGCCGCGCACAAGCCCGAGATCACCGGCGTTCCGCTAGCCGGTCACGCCGCGCTCAAGGACCAGGTCGCCGGGCAGACCACCGCCGCCGCGCTGGCCCGGCTCGCCGGACAGCTGGAGCTCCAGGCGGCTCGCACACATCTGGCCGCCCTCAGCAACCTGACCGACACCCCCGGGATCAGCGCCGCCGCGGGCATCGCGCCGATCGAGGCGATGCACGCCGCGGTCGTCGACTGCATCATGGGCGGCCGGCCGGCTCCGGACGATTTCCTGGCCCTTGGCGGTGCGCTGCGCGTCTCGGAACTACTCGCGTGAGCATGCCTGCCGCAGCGGACTAGCGGTGTCCATAGGGCTCAAGTCAGCTGGCGGAACCGCACAGCGCCCTGACTTCAGCCCCGGCGTCGCGGCTTGCCGCGCCCGGCGTTCCTCGCGACGCCGGAACCCGGCTTGCCGCTCGCGGCGCCCTTGCGCGCGTTGCCCGACGCGCTGGCCTTCGGTTTCACCTGCGCGGCGGACGGTTCAGCAGGACGTCCCCGTGAGCTGTTGACCGTGCGCCCTCGCACGATCCCGATGAACTGCTCCATCAGGTCGGTGGTGTGTTCTTCGAGCCAGGACAGCGCGACGCGCGACTGCGGGGCGTCCGTGACCGGCCGGTAGGTGAGGTCCTT
>NZ_DASRGV010000274.1:0-13854 GCF_035650855.1 Actinocrinis sp.
GAGCGGAGGCCGGCCGGGGCGCCGCATGGGCGTCGGCCTCGGCATCGGCGAGCTCGTGCGCCGGATCGAGCAGGACAACGGGCGCGAGGCCGTGCCGTTCACGCTGCGCATCAGCCTGCTTCCGGTCGCCGGGATCTGGGCGCGGCGGGTGCGCCACGGCCACGTCCTGCTCAGCCGCTCGATGTGCGAGGACGAGGCTGCCTGCGAGGCGTTCCTCGACCCCGTCCTGCGGGATCTCGCCTAGCCGCCAGAACCCGGCCCTACCCCGTCGCGGGCGCCCTCTCAGCAACTTCCTTGAGTTTTCTCATCTTCCCCTTCGCCGCAGCCCAGCGTGCCGCTCATCAGCGCCACGGATAGTGGACCGCGATACGGCAACGATCAGCGGACCAAGCGGACGGAGCAGCGATGTTCGACCAGCCGAAGCGCACCCGGCGGCGCGATCGCGCACGGGTGAACGCCATCACCTCCGTCGTGGGCGTCTCCGGAATCGCCGGAGCCGTCGCCCTCGCCGTCGCGCTGCCCGGCTCGACGCACAGCACGTCCAGCTCCACCTCCAGCACTTCCTCCTCCACCTCGTCATCGGGCAGCACGACACAGAGCACGACGAACGACAGCGGCACGACCACCACCAACAACAACAGCTCGACCAGCCAGGCCCCGCAGTCCACCAACCAGAACGCCCAGGCCACCTCGGGGGGTTCGTGATGAGCGCCACGACCACCACCACCCGGCCCGCCCCGGCGGCCGAGGCGCGCGTCGGCGCGAGCGACTGGACGGCCATCGGCACCCAAATCAGGGTCCTGGTCACCAACCCCGGCCGGCTCGCCGCCGCGCGCGCCATCCTCGAATCAGACCTCGACGGGCTCGACCGGGCGTGCAGCCGGTTCCGCCCGGACTCCGAACTCGCCGCGCTCGACGCCGCGGACGGCCGCTGGGTCACCCTTTCCCCGCTGCTGACCGAGGCGATCGGCGTCGCGCTCGACGCCGCGCGCGACAGCGACGGGGACATCGACCCGACCGTCGGCGAAGCCATGTCAGCCCTCGGATACGACCGCGACCTCGCGCTCGTCGCGGCCAGCGGCCCGGCGATCAAGCTCAGCGCGCGGCCGGTACCCGGGTGGCGGCGGATCAGCTTCGACCGCGGTTCGCGCAGCCTGCGCATGCCGCCGGGCACCCGCCTCGACCTCGGCGCGACCGCCAAGGCCTGGGCCGCTGACCGCGCCGCGACCCGGATCGCGCAGCGGCTGCGCTGCGGGGTGCTGGTCTCGCTGGGCGGCGACATCGCCACCGCGGGACCGGCGCCGCGCGGCGGTTGGCGGGTGCGGGTCCAGGACGTGACCGGCCATCCGGACGACCCGCCGAGCGGCCAGGCGCAGACGGTCGCGCTCAGCGACGGCGCGCTGGCCACCTCGAGCACCACGGCCCGGCGCTGGGAGCGCGGCGGCGCCGTGCTGCACCACATCCTCAACCCGCGCGACGGACTGCCGGCGCCGACCATCTGGCGCACCGTCTCGGTCGCCGCGGCCGACTGCGTCACCGCGAACGTGGCGGCGACCGGCGCGATCATCAGGGGCCGCGCCGCACTCGCGCGGTTCGAACAGCAGGGGATACCGGCGCGGCTGGTGGACTTGGACGGCCGGGTGATCACCACCGGCGGCTGGCCGCCGGTCCCGAGCGGGGCGGAGCGCAGCGCATGAGCGCGGCCAGTGGCATCACATCGAGCACGGCGCTCTGGTACGCCAGCCGAGCCACCGGCATCGTGTCATTGATCATGCTGACCGGCGTCGTGGTGCTCGGCGTCGCGGTCCAGAAGCGCGGCAGGCTGCCCGGCCTGCCCAAGTTCGCCGTGGTCGGCCTGCACCGCAGCCTCTCGCTGCTTTCGGTCGCCTTCCTGGTGATCCACATCGCCAGCGCCGTCGCGGACAGCTACGTGAACATCCGCCTGACGGACGCGATCATCCCGTTCGCCGCCTCGTACGAGCCGCTGTGGCTCGGGCTCGGCACCGTCGGGTTCGACCTCATCCTCGCCCTGATCATCACCAGCCTGCTGCGCGCCCGCATCGGGCACCGCACCTGGAGGTGGGTGCACTGGCTGGCCTACGTCTCGTGGCCGGTGGCCATCGCGCACAGCCTCGGCAGCAGCACCGACCTGCAGAGCGGCTGGCTGCTCGGCCTCGGCATCGGGTGCATTCTCGCCGTCGCCGCGGCGCTGGCCTGGCGGGTGAGCGAGGGCCGAAAGCCACACGAGGTGCCGCGCGCCGCGCGCGTCTCCGTCCTGTTCGAACAACTCAGCGGGGGTAGACAGCAGTGAACGTCATGACGACTCAGCCCTCGGACACGGCTGTCCCTCAAGGCGCGAACGCCCGCAGGCTCCTTCCGCTCGCCGGCCGGACGCTCACCCTGGAACAGCACCGCGCGCTGCATGGGCCGCCCGCGTATCAGGGCTCGGCGCAGGCAGTGATCAACGAGGTTCGCGCGGCGGGCCTGACCGGCCGCGGCGGAGCCGGATTCCCGACCTACCGCAAACTCGAAGCGGTGCTCAACGCCCCGGGGCGTGCGGTCGTCGTGGCGAACGGAGCCGAAGGCGAGCCCGCCTCGTACAAAGACAGGACTCTGCTCTACTCCGACCCGCACCTGGTGCTCGACGGTCTTCAGCTGGCCGCCGAAGCGGTGCAAGCCCGGCAGGCGTACGCGTACGTGCACCCCGATCAACGTGTACTGAGGCAGGTGCGCGAGGCCGTCGCGGACCGGCTGCGCGCCGGCATCGATCGCGTGCCGGTCACGGTCGTCGAGGCTCCGCCGCGCTTCATCGCCGGCCAGGAAACCGCGGTGGTGCACCGCATCGAGGGCGGCCTCGCGCTGCCGCGGTATGCGCCGGTACGAGTCACGGAACGCGGTATCGGCGGCGCACCGACCCTCGTGCAGAACGTTGAGACGCTGGCTCATCTCGCCCTGATCGCCCGCTACGGCGCCGGGTGGTTTCGAGGCGCCGGGACGCCGGAGGAACCAGGCAGCCTCCTGGCGACGGTGCACCGACCGAACGCGTCCCCGAAGGTGATCGAGACCGCGGCGGGAGTCGCGTCGCGGGAACTGCTGGGACTGGACGGCTATCCGGCGCGCGCGGTGCTGATCGGCGGCTACCACGGAACCTGGCTGCCCGCGGATCGCGTCGCCGACCTGCCGCTCACCAACGCGGCGTTGCGCGCACACGGCGCGTCGCTCGGTGCAGGCGTCCTCGTGGCGTTGCCTGTGGATTCCTGCGGACTGCGCGAGACCGCGCGGATCGTGTCCTACCTCGCCGCCGAGTCGGCCGGGCAGTGCGGACCCTGCCTCAACGGTCTGCCACGCATCGCACACGCACTCACCGCGCTGGCCGGTCCCGGCGCGCATCCCCGAGAGCGCGCCGACGTGTCCCGCTGGGCGGGACAGGTAGAGCGCCGCGGCGCGTGCCACCACCCGGACGGGAGCATGCGCCTGGTGCGCAGCGCCCTGACCGTGTTCGAAGAGGAGCTGTGGCGGCACGAGCACGGCACGTGCGTCGCGCCCAACTCCGGCGCCTTCCTCCCCTTGCCTTCACCGATGAACCCGCCGCGCACCGACGAGGACTGGCGATGACAACAAACGGAACGAGCATTGCCCCAGCCACCCGCCTGCGGCTGGACCCGACGAAGTGCAGCGGCCACGGCCTATGCGCCGAACTACTCGGCGAGCACATCGCGCTGGACGAGTGGGGTTATCCGATCATCGCGGACGGCGACATCCCCGCGCCGCTGCTCGCCGACGCGCGCAGAGCGGTGACCGACTGCCCGGCCCTCGCGCTGCGCCTCGACCGTGGCGCCCGCCGCTGAACAGCGCTCAGATCTCCGTCGGCGTCGAGGTCTGCCACGCCGCGCGGCTGAAGCGCTTCGGCCGCGGCGGCTGCTGCGGGTGGTCCGCGACCCACGGGCCGAACTCGCTCGACGGCTCGTCCTGATACGGCTGGGCGGCCAGCAGCGGCGCGGCCTTCTCGAAGCGCGCCGGGCCCTCGGCCCACGACTTCAGCCCCGTCTTGCCCGCCCGGTACCCGAACACGGCGCGGTGCCCGTTGCCCGCCGGGGTGAACATTCCGCACACCCGCGGATCCCCGGCGAACCACACGCTCGCCGTGTTGACGCTCACCGGCGCGAACGGACGGTTGTCCGGCCCCTGCTCAGTCCACCAGTGCACGATGTGCGCGGCGATCGGCTGGCGGCCGGCCGGATCGAGCAGCAGCACCCACCGCAGGTCCGGCGTCCACTCCCGCTTCGTCCACGGCCCGGACATCAGGCTGCCGCTGGTCGCCGCGGAGGCCTCGCCGACGTGCCAGCGGCCGCACTTGACCGGGTACTCCTGCCACGCGTAGCGCTCCAGGAAGTACACATCGCGCTGGGCATCCGGCAGCCCAGCCTGGTCGCCCTGCTGGAGCCGGGCCCGGATGTCCGCGGACAGCTGCGGATCGTTGAGCGGCGACCACGACGGGAGCGAGCCGGTCACGGGGCGAGTCCTCCAAGGATCTTGCTGATCGACCTGGCCGTCTCCCCGGCCTCCTCGCTCCCCGGCGGGGGCGTGAAGGACACCGAGTCGGCCATGAGCACCATCATGGCCCGGAATCTCGGCCCGTGTGGGATGTCGGGCGTGGTGAAGTCGATCGCGGCGAGCTTCCTGCCGTCCTCGCTCGGCACCAGCGCCTGCAGCTGGTAGACCTCGGCGTCCGGCTGCTCGTTCGGCGGCCGGCCGGGCAGCTGCGGGCGCGGCAGGGTCAGCACGCTCTCGAAGAACACCGCCGGGCCGCGGGTGAGGTCCACCACGTCGACCTGGCCGTGCTCGCCGGCCTCCGCCCGCGCCTCGATCAGGTCCTTGATGACCAGGCGCGGATTGCGCTTGTGCGGGAAGGGCTGGATCGAGACCACAAGGCTGGAGGGGACGACCGCGCCGTCCTCGGCCGTGTGCCAGCCGATGCCGCAGTAGGCGCCGTTGCGCTCCTGCAGCTGCTCCAGCAGCACCCCGAGGGTTCCCACGACCGCCGCCAGCAGCGGCCGCTGCTCCTCGGGGGCCAGCTCGCGCAGATTCGCCTCGGCGGTGGCCAGGGCGTTGTCGATGTCGTCGAGCGGCAGCGGGAAGTAGCCGGGCGGCAGCTCCAGCCAGCAGTTGAGCGCCTCAGGATCCTCCGCCTCCGGGGCGGAGTCCAGGATGCCGGCCACGCCGTTCACGAGACCGCCTGCTTCACGTCGCCGTACAGGCTGGTCACCACGGACTTGGCCTTCCAGCCGAGCTCAAGGTTCTGCGAGAGCTGCGCCAGCGACTTGGCTCCGTCCACGGTGGCGGTGTCGGCGAACTTGAAGATCTTGTTCGCCGCGCCGACGCCGAGCTTGACCGGCAGGCTCAGGCCGTGCGCCAGGTTCGAGCCCTCACGCAGCACGTTGCCCGCCGTGTTAACTACCTCGGTGCCGTCCTCAAGCACCGTGACCCCGGCCTTCCCCGCGTCGGCGAAGGCCCGCGTCGCGTCCCCGCCGAGCTGGGCGAGCCCGGGGATCTTCGCGGCCAGCGTCGGTATCGCCTCGGCGCCCTCGATGGCGACCTTGCCGTCCTTCAGTGCCGCGCCCGCGAGCTTGCCGCCCGGTATCAGGCTCAGCGCGTCCAGGCCCATCGCGGAGGCGTTCTTCAGGTTGTCCATGGTGAAGTGGCCGGTCAGCAGGCCGCCGACCGCATCGCGCACCTTCGGGTTGGCCAGGTCGCAGGCCAGCGCGCCGATCCCGGCGCCGATGGCCACGGCGCCCGCGATCGCGTCGATCGGCGGCGGCGTGCACAGCGCGATCAGGCCGGCCACCGCGGAGATGGTGGACAGTACTGAGTGGATCACGTTGATGTGGTTCTTCACCCAGTTGCCCACCGCGCTCAGGCCGCTGGTGAAGTCGTTCCACAGGCTGCTGAAGAAGCCCGGCTTGTGCGGGGCCAGGCCCTTGGTGGCCTGCTCCAGCTCCTGCGCGTACTTGCGGGCCGCGGCCTCGTGCTGCGAGGCCAGCTCCTGTGCCCGCTTCATGACCGCGTCCAGCTCCTCGCGCGCGTTCTGCGCGGCGGAGCCCGCGTCACGCACCGCCGCCTCAGCCTGGTCTATTCGCGCCTGCGCGGCCTGCAGCGCCTGCTGGGAGTCGAAGTACTGGCCGACCAGCTTGAGGTCCGGGTTCGCCGCGGCCTGCTTCGCCGCCTCCTCGGTGCGCTGCACCGCCGCCTTGGCCTCGGCGGCCTCCTGGTCCAGCTTCGCCGCCACGTCCTTGAAGCCGAGCAGGTCGCCGTGCCAGCTCTTGAGCACCCCGACCGCGTTGTTCAGCGACTCGTGCGCGTGCTGCAGGTCGGTGACCACCTTGGTGTCGAAGTGCTCGCGGAACTTGTCGCCCGCGTCGCCCTGCCAGACCCCGCTGCCCGCGTCCCGCATCTGGTCGAGCAGCGACCCCGACTCCTGCATCGAGGACACCGCCTGCGCCAGGCCCGCACTCATCGACTCCACCTCAGCCGGCACCCCCGGCACCGGGTTGAAGCCGAGATTCGGGTACGTCGTTGCGTCTTCCGCGACCGCGCTCACTTGGCCCCTCCGTGCACCGCCGCGGCCTGCACCGCCTGGTCGATCGCGCCCATGCCCTGGCTGTTGATCTTCGACATGGCCTGCTCGATGCCGTCATCGCACTGCTTGTAGGCGTCGTGCGCCTTCTTGACGCCCTCGGAGGTCTCCTTGATGGCCTGCTGGAGCTGGCCGAGGCCGTACTGCCAGGTGTGCTGGAAATCGTCGGCGGCCTTGTTCAGCGCCTCGGTGCCCACCTGCGCGGCCTGCGACGACGTCATGGCCTTGAGTGCGGACTCCATCTGATCCCCGGCGTCGCCCAGCGTCTTGGTCATGCGCTGGAGCACGTCGAGGTCGACTTGGAAAAAGCTTCCCACCGTGTCTTGCCTCCCCGGTTCGGCTGCGGGACCCCCTCCTCGCCCGGGGAACCCAGGTAGACCTTAGACCCTCGTCCCGACGACGCGGAACCGAATCCGCAGGATCGGATTATCTGTCTGTGGATCTACTCTGTGGATCTACACCGCGCGGCCGGCGTGACAAACTGACGACATGACGGTCAACGACGCCCGCATCGCGCCCAACCAGGCGCCCCCGCTGCAGGACTACGACGTGTTCGGCTGTGACGACGCCCTGGTCGAAGCCGTTGACCGGCACGGCGGCCGCGCCGCCCTCGACGGCCTGTCCACCCTCGGCCGCCTCGCCGGATCGCACCGCACCCTGCACTGGGCGGATCAGGCGAACACGTATACGCCGGCGCTGCGAACGCACGACCGCTACGGAAACCGCATCGACGAGGTCGAATTCCATCCGGCCTGGCACCACCTGATGGAGGTGGCGGTCTCGCACGGCCTGGCCGGCGCGGCCTGGTCCGGCGGCCCGGCGGCGCACGTGACCCGCGCGGCCGGCTTCATGACCTGGAGCACCGCCGAATCAGGACACGGATGTCCGATCTCGATGACCTACGCGAGCGTCGCCGCGCTGCGCACCGATCCCGAGGCCGCGGCGATCTGGGGCCCGGGCCTCAAATCCCTGATCTACGACTTCGGGTTGCGGCCGCCCGCCGCGAAAGCCGGCCTGCTGTGCGGCATGGCGATGACCGAGAAGCAGGGCGGCTCGGACGTACGCGCCAACACGACCACCGCCACGCCGCTCGACGCTGACGGCGAATACCTGCTCACCGGCCACAAGTGGTTCTGCTCGGCTCCGATGAGCGACCTCTTCCTGGTCCTGGCGCAGGCACCCGACGGCCTGACCTGCTTCGTCGTGCCGCGGGTGCTGCCCGACGGCGCCCGCAACCGGATCTACCTGCAGCGGCTCAAGGACAAGCTCGGCAACCGCTCCAACGCGTCGAGCGAGATCGAGTTCGACGGCACCTGGGCGCGCCGGCTGGGGCCCGAGGGCCGCGGCGTGGCGACCATCATCGAGATGGTCTCGATGACCCGGCTGGACTGCGTGCTCGGCTCGGCCGCCATCACGCGCCGCGCGGTCACCGAGGCCGTTCACCACGCGGCGCACCGCCAGGCCTTCGGCTCGGCGCTGATCGACAAGCCGCTGATGCGCAACGTGCTCTCCGACCTCGCAGTCGAATCACAGGCGGCGACGGCGCTCGGCATCCGGCTCGCCGCCGCCTTCGACGCGACGGATCCGGCCGAGCGCGCGTTCCGCCGGCTCGGCGTGGCGGTGGGCAAGTACTGGGTCACCAAGCGGGCGATCGGCGTGGCGGCGGAGGCGCTGGAATGCCTGGGCGGCAACGGATACGTCGAGGAGTCCGGGATGCCACGACTGCTGCGCGAGGCCCCGGTCAACTCGATCTGGGAGGGGTCGGGCAACGTCAACGCCCTCGACGTGCTGCGCGCACTGGCCCGCGAGCCCGAGTGCGCCGAGGCGTTCCTGGCCGAGGCCGGTACCGCGCAGGGTACTGATTCGCGGTTCGACGCCGCCTTCGCCCGGCTGCGCGACGACCTTTCCGGCCTGGCCGATCTCGCGGAGGCCGAGTTCCAGGCCCGGCGGCTGGTCGAACGGCTCGCGGTCGTGCTGCAGGGCTCGCTGCTGGTGCGCTACGCCCCGACGGCCGTCGCGGACGCCTACTGCGCGACGCGGTTGGCCGGCGATGGCGGCCATACCTTCGGCACGCTTCCGGCCGGTACCGACACGAAGACGATCCTGGACCGAGCCCAGCCTCGCCTCGCCTGACGTCACCTGTGTGGCCGCGAGGAGATGCGGCCCGGCGGCGCACCCGGATGACTGGAGGGCGAGAACCGCGCAGCGGCCGTCGCACCGGCGGCGCGACCGCGCCGCGCCCCCGGCCAGCAAGGAGTGCTCATGCTCAGCGACTTCCAGCGGGCGAAGCTCGAACGCCGCTTCGAACTGCTCGACATGGACGGCGACGGGTACATCACCGCGAACGACTACGACGTGGCCGCGGCGAGCGTGTGCCGCGCCTTCGACTTCGCGAAGGATTCGCCGCAGTACGAGAAGGTGCACGTGATCTATCTGCGGCTGTGGGTGGCGCTCAGCCGCCGGATGGACCAGCAGCAGACCGGCATGATCTCCCGCCAGCAGTTCATCTCCTCCTGCGCGCGCGTCATCGTCGAGGCCGAGGAGGGCTACGACCGGATCATCGGCCCGATCGCGCTGACCATCTTCGACCTCATCGACGCCGACGACAGCGGCACGCTCGACATCGAAGAGCTCACCACCTGGTTCAACGCGTACGGCGTGTGCGCGGACGACGCGGAGCGCGCGTTCAAGGCGGTGGACCGCAACAGGGACGGCCTGCTGGACGCGAACGAGGTGCAGAACGCGATCCGCGAGTTCTACACCAGCGACGACCCGCAGGCGCCCGGCAACCTCATCTTCGGTCCGCTGCCGATCCCGGCCGCCGCGAAGAAGCGCTCCGCGACGACCGCCGCCAAGCAGTGACTCAGTAACTCAGCGCTCGCGCGTCAGCGCGTCCGGCGTCAACTGGCCGGGTTCGGTGTAGCCCGACAAGGCGAGGGTGAGATCGAACTCGGCCAGCAGACACCGCAGCACATGCTCGACCCCGGCCTGCCCGTCCAGCCCCAGCCCGTACGCGTACGGCCGACCCAGCAGCACCGCCTGAGCCCCGAGCGCCAGCGCCTTGAGCACGTCTTCCCCACCGCGCACGCCGCTGTCGAAGAGCACTGTCAACCGGTCGCCGACCGCCTGTACGACCCCGGGCAGCGCGTCCGCCGCGCCGATTGCACCGTTGACCTGCCGGCCGCCGTGATTCGACACCACGACACCGTCCATTCCGGCGTCCGCGGCACGCAGGGCGTCGTCCGGATGCAGAACCCCCTTCAGCACGATCGGACCGTCCCAGTGCGCGCGCAGGAACTCCAGGTCCGCCCACGTCTTCGCCGGATCGGCGAACATCTGCGCGAAGTGCAGCACCGCCGCGTTCAGGTCCTCGTGCACCGGCTTGGCCAGTCCGGCCTGGAACGCCGGATCGGAGAAGTAGTTCGCGGTGCCGACCCCGCGCAGGAACGGCAGGTAAGCCTGATCGAGGTCGCGCGGCCGCCAGGCCAGCAGCCAGGTGTCCAGCGTCACGAACAGCACCCGGTATCCAGCTTCCGCCGCCCGCGCCAGCAGACTGACGGTCACCTCGCGATCCTTCGGCCAGTACAGCTGGAACCACCGCTCGGCCCCGGCGGCGACGCCGTCCATCGCCTCGGCCACCTGCTCCAGCGTCGTGCTCGACGCCGTGGACAGGATGAACGGGAGCCCCTGCGCCGCAGCGGCCCGCGCGGCCGCAGGCTCCGCATCCGGATGCATGATCGACAAAACACCCACCGGCGCCAGCGCGACCGGCGCGGGCAGCCGCGTGCCGAACAGCTCCACCGACAGGTCGCGCTGGTGCACATCGCGCAGCATCCGGGGCACGATCCGCCACCGGTCCAGCGCCTCCCGGTTCGCGCGCACCGTCTTCCCGTCACCCGCCGCGCCCGCGACATAGCCGACCGGCCCCGGACCGAGCCGCCGCTCGGCGACCTCCTCCAGCCGGGAGAGGTCCGTCGGCAGCCGCGGCACCGTGCCGGCCATGCCGTTCAGGTAGATCTCGTACTGGAACGCGGACCAATCCTTCGCGGGGACCGGGTTCGGAGCATCGGAAGCGGTCATAGGTGAGGATGCTAGGAGGAGGTGACCGGCATGGACAGTGACGACGCCGCGCACGAGGGCATGCGCGTCGAGCACGACTCGATGGGTGAGGTCCTTGTCCCCGCGGATGCGAAGTGGCGCGCCCAGACGCAGCGCGCGGTGCAGAACTTCCCGATCTCCGGGACCCGGCTGGAACGGGCGCACATCGCCGCGCTCGGCCGGATCAAGGCCGCGGCGGCGGCCGCGAACGGGCGGCTCGGCGCGCTCGCGCCGGACCTGGCCGAGGCGATCAGGACCGCCGCGACCGAGGTGGCGGACGGCCGCTGGGACGAGCAGTTCCCCGTCGACGTCTTCCAGACCGGCTCCGGCACCTCCTCCAACATGAACGCCAACGAGGTGATCGCCACCCTCGCGGCCGAGCGGCTCGGCCGGCCGGTGCACCCGAACGACCACGTGAACGCGTCGCAGAGCTCGAACGACGTCTTCCCCGCCTCGATCCACGTCGCGGCCACCGGAATGCTGGTGCGCGACCTGCTGCCGACCCTCGACCTGCTGGAGAACGCGCTGGCCACCAAGGCCGCGCAGTTCGCCGACGTGGTCAAGGCCGGGCGCACGCACCTGATGGACGCCACGCCGGTCACCCTCGGCCAGGAGTTCGGCGGCTATGCCGCGCAGGTCCGCCGCTCGGTGCAGCGGCTGGAGTCCGCGCTGCCCCGGCTCGCCGAACTGCCCCTCGGCGGCACCGCGGTCGGCACCGGCCTCAACGCGCCGCCGGGATTCGCCGCCGCAGCCGTCGCCCAACTCGCCGAGGACACGGGCCTGCCGTTCACCGAGGCGCGCAACCACTTCGAGGCGCAGGGGGCGCGCGACGCGCTCGCCGAATGCTCAGGCCAGCTGCGTGCCCTCGCCCTCGCCTTGTTCAAGATCTGCGGCGACCTGCGCTGGATGGGATCCGGGCCGCGGGCGGGGCTCGGCGAGCTCGCGCTGCCGGACCTGCAACCCGGCTCCTCGATCATGCCGGGCAAGGTGAACCCGGTGATCCCCGAGGCGGTGCGGATGGTGTGCATCCAGGTGGTCGGCAACGACGCCGCGGTCGCCTTCGGCTGCGCCTCGGGCGAGTTCGAGCTCAACGTCACCCTGCCGGTCCTGGCGCGCAACCTGCTCGAATCGATCAGACTGCTGGCTTCGTGCTCCCGCCTGCTCGCCGACCGGTGTGTATCAGGAATCGAAGCCAACGCCGAAAAGCTGCGCGAGTACGCGCAATCCTCGCCGTCGATCGTCACCCCGCTGAACCGGGTCGTCGGCTACGAGGAGGCCGCGAAGATCGCCAAGCAGTCTCTGTCGCAGGGCACGACGATCCGTCAGGCCGTCATCGACCGCGGGCACGTCGACTCCGGGGCGATCAGCGAACAGCAGCTCGACGAACTGCTCGACGTGCTCGGGATGACGCGCCCGCCGAGCTGAGCGCGGCGTCAGGCGAGTACGTCGAGGCCGACCGGGACGTCCCCGGCGGTCACGTTCACCGAGACCTTGTTCGTGTCGGCTGGCAGCGAGAGGCTCACCGCGCCGCCGTTCGCCGTGACCGTGTGTTCGACCACCGTCCACGCGTGCTGCTTGAAGCTGAATGTGGCGACCCGCACGGTCGCGTCGCCGAAGTCGCTGGCCAGCAGCATCGTCGAGGTGCCGCCCAGTGCCGCGGCCGGGTTGGTGAACACCACCGGGGTGTTCAGCTTCAGGTCGACGTGCATGTCGTTCCTCCTGAGACTCGCACCGAAGGTGGTGCCGGGCGTCGAGTCGACGCCGGGCCAGTAGTCGGCGACCACGGACAGGTCGTAGCCTGCCTGGTTGTTGTTGTAGTACTGCTTGGCGACCGCGCCCGCGGGCAGTGCGGTGATCCCGTCGTACTGCGCGACCCAGTAGTGCGGTTCGGCCACCTTCCGCGCGCTGAACGCGGAGCGCACGGTGGGCCAGGTGGAGGTGTTCATGTAGACGGTCGGGTCCGCTCCGGCGCGCCGCCGCATGAGAACCCAGTCCACTGATTCGGCCGGGGTCGCGTTGCCGGGTTCGACGTCCAGGACCTCGCCGTCGTTCGTGCTCGAAAACACGGCGATGCGCACCTTCACCGACCGAGGGAACCGGGCCCAGTCGGCGGCAGACCACGCATACGCGCCGTCGACGTAGCCGCCGACGAGCTGTGCGTTCGCCGGGAGTCTGCTTGCGTCCACGCCGTCGTACATCGTCCTGGTCACGATCGCGGCTCTCCGTCCTGTCGCGCACGCGTGGAACCGAACATGCCCACGATTCCGCTTCGCATGCCTCTTTCACACGTAAGCGCGGCGTGGCGGTTCATGGCGCGCGTCGGTGCGCGGCTACCCGCCCGAGCAGACGGTGCTGATCTCAGCGTCCAGATCCTTGGTGAACTGCGCGCCGAGCACGGCGTCCCAGGTCTGCGTGGTCTGATTCGCCATCGCGGTGATCTCCACGCCGGCCGCCGAGTGCACCGAGGTGGCGATGACGCAGCTCATCACCCGCCAGCTGACCTTCAGCCGCACGGTCTGCCCGTCGAGCACGGTGACCGGCAGCGCGGGATCGGTCGTCGCGCTGATGCCCGGGTTGTCCTGCGAGATGCTGTTGACCGTGACGGCCGTGGCCTGCGGCGCGGAGAGCGTCAGGGTGTAGTTGAAGTAGACCGGCGTCAGCTCCATCAGCGTGTTGCCGTAACCGTCGTACGCCACCTTGAGATCCGCTTGCGGCGACGGCTGATCGCACAGCGCCGTGCGCAGCGGGTCGCCGGTCTGCCAGGGCGTCGTGTCGAGGGGCAGGGGGAGTTGCACCGAGTGGGAGTTGCCGTGTGCGGTGAATCCGGTCAGCCCGACCGTGTGCGTGACCACGGGCTCGCCGCGGTTCGAGCAGTCGTAGCGGAACGGGACGGTGACCATCTCGACATCCCGCGGGGAAAGCGCGATCGGCGTGATCGCGGTGCCGAGGCCGAACGCGGACTGCTGCGGTGAGCCGACCTCGAACTCGGTGACGCCCGGCGCCTCCTCGGCCTGGCTGAACCTGATCAGTCCGGGCTGGTAGATGGAGACCCCGGTCAGTTCGACCATGGTCGAGCCCATGTTCTGCACAGCCATCTGCAAATCGATGCCGGACGCGTCGTG
>NZ_DASRGV010000275.1:0-19263 GCF_035650855.1 Actinocrinis sp.
GGAGGACGTCAACGCCGGGAACACCGCCTCGCAGACGCTGCACGACTCGGCCGGCAGCAGCGGCCACGCGCTGATCGCCTGCCCGAACACGGCCTCCACCTGCCAGACCGGCTACCACACCTACTCGGTGATCATCGACCGGACCAACACCAGCGCCGAGCAGATGCAGTTCCTCATGGACGGCGTCGTCGAAAGCACCATCACCGAGTCCTCGGTCGGCACGGCCGCCTGGCAGGCCGCGATCGACCACGGATTCTTCATCATCTGGGACCTGGCGATGGGCGGAAACTACCCCGACGGCGTCTCCGGCCAGACCACCCCGACCTCCGCTACCACCTCCGGCGCGTACATGAGCGCGGCATACGTGGCCGTATACGAGAAGGGCGGCAACTCGACCCCGACGGCCACGCCGACCGCGACCGGCACGGTCAAGGGAATCAACGGTCTGTGCCTGGCGAACCAGAACTCGCTGAACACCGAGGGCAACCCGATCGGCGTGAGCGCCTGCAACGGCGGCTCCGGACAGAACTGGTCGACATACAGCGACAACACAGTGCGCGTCCAGGGCGGCTGCCTCGACGTCGTCGCGGCCGGAACGACCAGCGGCACCAACGTCGACTGGTACGCATGCAACGGCACCAACGCGCAGAACTGGACCCACCAGGCCAACGGCGAGCTGGTGAACCCGAACTCAGGGCTCTGCCTCACCGATCCGGGCGGCGACACCGGCTCCCGCCTCGACATCGAGACCTGCACGGACTCGGCCCAGCAGCAGTGGACCCTGCCCAGCGGCGGCGCCGCGAACACGGTGACGGTCACCAGCCCGGGCAATCAGACCACGACGGTCGGCGCCGCCGCCGGCGTGCAGATCCACGCGTCCGACTCGGCAGCCGGCCAGACGCTGACCTACAGCGCGAGCGGCCTGCCCGCGGGCCTGTCGATCAACGCCTCGACCGGCCTGATCTCCGGCACCCCGACCGCGACCGGCACCTCGAACGTCACGGTGACCGCCAAGGACGGCACCGGCGCCACCGGCTCGACCTCCTTCACCTGGACGGTGAACTCCAGCGGCGGCGGCACCTGCGGCACGACGAACATCGCACTCAACAAGACCGCCACCGCCTCGTCGACCGAGAACGCGAGCTTCCCGGCGCAGAACGCGGTCGACGGCAACACCGGCACCCGCTGGTCGAGCGCCTTCTCCGACCCGCAGTCGCTCGAGGTGGACCTCGGCAGCACTCAGTCGATCTGCGGCGTCTCGCTGAACTGGGAGACCGCGTACGCCACGGCGTTCCAGATCCAGACCTCCAACGACAACAGCACCTGGACCACGATCTACTCGACGACGACAGGCACCGGCGGCACGCAGAACCTGACGGTGTCTGGATCAGGACGCTACATCCGCATGTACGGCACCGCACGTGCTACGCAGTGGGGCTACTCGCTGTGGGAATTCCAGGTCTTCGCGGGTAGCGGCGGCAGCACCGGAACCCCGGTGACGGTCACCGCGTCGCAATACGCCGCGCAGAGCTCGACCGGCACCGAGGCGACGTCAGACAACGGCGGTGGCCAGGACGTCGGCTGGATCAACTCGGCGAGCTGGCTCCAGTACAACAACGTCAACTTCGGCTCCGGCCTGTCCGGCAACGTGACGGCACGCATCGCCTCGGCGGTGACCGGCACGAACATCGGCACGATCCAGTTCCGCCTCGACTCGCTGACCGCCACGCCGTTCGCGACTGTCCCGGTGAGCGGGACAGGTGGCTGGCAGACCTGGACCACGGCCGGCCCGGTGACGGCGTCGGCGATCCCCAGCGGAACTCACACGCTGTACGTGACCTTCACGACGAGCACCGGCGGCAACTTCGTCAACGTCAACTGGTTCACCTTCAGCTGAGGTACCCAGGCGCAACACACGCAGCATGCACACGCCGAGGGGCGTGGCCCGAGTGAAGGCCGCGCCCCTCAGCGTCCAGGGACCTCGCTCTTAGCTGTCGAATCGGATTGCGTTCATGCGGCAGTTGAGCTGAGACGAACCTCGCTCTCAGTTGTCGAAGGCGGTTGCTCGGGCCGTCTTCTCCCACGTGGCGATTTCCGTACGTACGGACTCCAGGTGGGCGAGCACCGCGTCCACGGAGTCGTCGCCAAGCGGCAGCCGAAGCGGGGTGTGCTCCGCCTCCAGCGCTGCGATGACCGCCTCGGCGGCCTTCGTGGGATCGCCGGGCTGCGTGCCGTCGGCCGTCGCGACCACGCGCCGCGTCTCGCCGGACGTGGAGTCGTAGTCGTCGATCTGCCCGCTCGCGCTCGCGTTTCCGAACAGCCCGGTGCGGAACGCGCCCGGCTCCACGATGAGCACCTTGATGCCCAGCGGCCGCAGTTCGTCGGCCAGCGCCTCGGAAAGTCCCTCCAGTGCGAACTTCGTGGCGCTGTAGGCGCCGAAGCCGGCGAACGACAGCTGCCCGCCCATGCTGCTCAGCTGCACGATCGCTCCCGACCGCCGGGCGCGCATGTGCGGGAGGGCGGCGCGGATGAGTGCGGCCGGCCCGAAGAAGTGCAGGTCGAACAGGTCGCGCAGCTCGTCGTCGGCGGTCTCCTCGACTGCGCCGACGTGCGTGCGGCCCGCGTTGTTGACCAGAACGTCGATCCGGCCGTGCCGCGCGATCACATCGTCGATGACCGCCCGGCCCGCCGCCTGGTCGGTCACATCGAGCCGCAGCGCCTCGACGCGATCGGGATGCGCGGTAACCAGGCCGGCAAGTGCTTCCGGCCGCCTCGCGGTAGCCACCACGATGTCGCCGACCGCCACCGCAGCCTCGGCGAACGCCCGCCCGAAGCCGCTGTTCGCGCCGGTGATGAACCAGACCTTGTCCATTTTGGAATCCTCGTCGATCCGTTCCGCTTTCGATACGAGTCTGCGGCCCGGGCTGCGACGCGGTCCAAGACCTTCTGTTATAACCGATGGTTATGGACGTGCATGGCAGGGATCTGCGGTACTTCGTGGCGGTCGCCGAGGAACTGCACTTCACCCGAGCGGCGGAGCGGCTGTTCGTGTCCCAACCGGCGCTGAGCAAACAGATCCGCCTCTTGGAGAAGCACCTGGACACGGCACTGTTCACGCGCGATAGGCGAGCAGTCCAGCTGACTCCTGCTGGTGAGGCGCTGCTGCCGCATGCCCGGCGTGTCCTCGAAGCCTGGGAGGATGCGAGCGCGGCGCTGGAAGCGGCGAAAGCGGTCGCAGACTCCACGCTGATCATCGGTATGAGCACCAGTCCCGGACGCGGCGGGATGCTGCCGGCCATCCGGTCGCGCTTCACCGGTGCGTTCCCCGGCGCACGGCTCGAACTGCGGCAGGTCGGCTGGGAGGACCCGACCGCAGGACTCGCCGACGGCTCGAGCGACGTCGCATTCGTCTGGTTGCCGATTCCCGAGGAACACCGCTATGGACGAATCATCATGGCCGCCGAACCCCGACACGTCGCCTTTCCCGACCGTCATCCCCTCGCCGCAAAGCCTGATGTCACGATGTCCGACCTCATCGACGAGCCCTTCCTTGCCCTGCCGGAGACTGCGGGTCCGCTGCGGGATTTCTGGCTTGCGCTCGACGCACGTCCCGACGGTGCGGCGCGCATCGGTGCCGTCATCAACAATCCTGACGAGACCTACGAAGCGCTTGTCGACGGCCGTGGCGTGTGTCTCGTGGCGTCCGGCAACGCGCCGCTGCTCACTCGGGGTGACGTCGTCACGCGCCCCGTCGTCGACATCGCTCCGTGCCACCTGGCGTTGGCCTGGCGTAAGGAGGATGCGCGGCCATTGGTGAGAGGTTATGCGCGAGCCGCAGCCCTCTTCCTTGGACGTACACATGCGGACCCGAGTTTGTAGTGCGTGCCAATTGCCGAGCATGGCCGATGATGAGATGTGGGGTGAGGCGACATGAGTGGCGCCCTCACCGGCTGGCGTGCCGGCAGGGGGCCGTTAGGTCATGCCAGGCCGTCGGCGAACTGGGTTATCGCCTTGAGCGTCATGGCCGGCTGCTCGATGTGCGGGAAGTGGCCGGCCTCGGGTATCGGCTCGAAGAGCGCTCCAGGGACGGACTGCGCGAAGGCGCGACCGTATTCGAGGTCGGCGATCCGGTCGCTCTCGCCCCAGACGAACAGCGCGGGAGTCGTAATCGCCGAAAGGCGCGCACGCAGCTGAGGGTCGAACATTGACGCGCCGCCGTAGAGCTGGACCGCCGCGCGGTTTGCCGCCATGACCGCCAGGCGCTCCGCCGGAAGTGCTGCCGGGTCTATGCGGTACGGGGCCGGGTCGTGGTAGGCCAGCGCGAGCAGCTGGTCCGGGGCGACATCGGCGGTCTCGGCGATCGGGTGGCCCTCCACCTCGATGCCCACGGCGTTGATCACCACGATGCCGGCGAGTCGCGGGGCGCTGATGCCGAGCGCGAGCTGCGCCGTCACCCAGCCGCCGAGCGAGTTGCCGGCGACCACGACGTCGATCAGCCCGAGGCGCTCGAGCAGGGCTTCGTAGACTGCGGCGAGACCGGCCACGCTGTCGAGACGTGCGGGGCGTGGTGTGCCTTCGAAGCCGGGATGCGTGGGAGTAAGCACGCGTATGCCGCCTTCTGCCGCGAGCGCTTCGGCGAGATTCGCGACGGAAAGTGGACCGGCACCGCCGTGCAGCAACAGCAGCGGTCTGCCCTGACCGCGGTCGTCGACCGTCAGGTCCACTTCGCCGATTCCGGGCACGGACAGCTGGTACGTGGACTGAGTCATGGTTGGCTCCTCAGGCTTCTGGGTCGGCGGCGTACGTGGTCGCCGGGACGGTTTCGTAGCGGTCCATCACGACGGCGACCGCTTCGTCGTCGAGTGGCTGCCCGGAGGCGAGCAGGTCGCGCAGATCGCGGAAGTACTGCACGTACAGGTCCGGCGTGAAGGTGTTGATCATGACGAGCGGTTGCGCGCCCGGGTTGGCGAAGCTGTGCGGTGCTCCCGGCGGCACCATGACCAGCGAGCCGGCGGGCGCGTCGTGCACCGCGTCCCCGACCGTGAACTGAGCGGTGCCGGAGACGACGAAGAACCCTTCGTCGTGCCGGGCGTGCCGGTGCTGCTGCGGTCCCGGCGAGTGCGGCGCGAGGGTGATCTCGGCGGCGCCCAGCCGGTGACCGGTCGTGCTGCCGTCCTCGAGGATCCGGATCTGCGCGGGGCCGAGCTTGATGACCTCGCCATCGCCGGGTCCGACGACTGACACCTCTGGCACCTCGGTCATGGACGCCTCCTTCGTGAGAGTTGACTCTCACGAAGTTACCCTGGTTCGCACTTTCGTGCAAGTGAACTCTCATGAAGAGAGAAGACTTTGACGAACCCGCTTCGGCGCGCGACGATGGTCACGTGACGCAGATCCGGCAACGAACGGAAACCGAGGAGAAGGCGCCCGAGACGGCGCATCCTGAACTCGGCGGTCGGCGCAGCAATCAGAAGCTGCGCACGCGCAACGCGATCATCGCCGCGACCCGTGAGCTGATCCGCGGTGGCGGCGAGGTGACCATGCCTGCCGTCGCGCAGGCGGCGCTGGTCTCGGAGGCGACCGCGTACCGGTACTTCCCGGATCTCAGCACGCTGCTGCGCGAGTCGTTCACCGGCCTGCTGCCCGACCCCGCCGAGGCGATGGCTCCGCTGGCCGACAGCGCCGATCCGGTGGAGCGCATCGAGCACGCGACCCGCTTCCTGCTCGGCCATGTGTTGTCGTATGAGGGCGCGGTGCGCGCGATGATGTCGGCCGCGATAGCCGACGCCCAAGGTGGCGCGATCCGACCGGGATTGAGGTTCGGACTTATTGACAGCGCGCTCGCGCCCTTGGAACGCGCAACGGGTGCGGACGGCGCCGCCCAGAGCGCGTTGGCACTGGTCCAGCTCAAGCGCGACCTCGCACTCGTGGTCTCCGCCGAGGCGCTGTTCACCCTGACCGACCTGTGTGGCCTGTCGCCGGACGAGGCGATCGACAGCGCCGTACACGCGGCACGCGCGCTCACCCGGGCGGCCATAGAGACTGGCTTTCGACCGCCCGAGTGAGCACGCCGCGCCGGATTTCCCCGGAGGCGTCGCAGGGCGCTTACGGCAGCAGTACCACCTTGCCGTGCGCGTGGCCCTGCTCAACGAGTTCGAACGCCGCGCGGACCCCGTCCAGCGGGAACGTCGCGGCGATCGGCATTTCGAGTTCGCCGCGCGCCACCAGGTCCGCCAGCTCGGACACCACCTCGATCGTGGCCGCGGCGCCGTTGCCCTCCGCCTTCACGCCGTACTCGGCTGCCGCGGCGAAGTCGATGATCGTATCGATCCGCTCCGCGTCAACGCCGAGATCGAGCGCCAGCTTCACGTAACCGTCGCCATGCGTGTCGATGAAAGCGTCGACGCGCCGCGCCGTCTCGCGCAACCGTTCGGCCAGGGCGTCGCCGTACTCGACCGCCTTGACCCCATGACCGGCCAGCCAGGCGTGGTTGGCCCGGCTCGCGATACCGATGACCTCGGCCCCGGCGCGCCTGGCCAGCTGCACAACCAGCGAACCCACGCCGCCGGCCGCGCCCGAGACCGCGACCGTGTCGCCGGGCTTCAACTCCACCGCCCGCACCGCCGCGAAGGCCGTCGTCCCGGCGACGAACAGCGAGCCGGCGACCTCCCACGGCACGTTCCGCGGCTTCGGCGCCAGCTCGTCAGCCCGCACGACGACGAACTGCGCGTGGCTGGCGCGCCGGTTGGTGAAGCCGAGCACCTCGTCGCCGACCGCGAACCCGGTCACCCCCGGCCCGAGCTTGGCGACCACACCCGCCAGGTCGCTGCCCTGACCCGACGGAAAGTCAGCGGGCCAGCGGTCGTGCATCACGCCCGTGCGTATCTTCGCCTCGCCCGGGTTGATGCCTGCCGCCTTGACCGCGACCAGCACCTCTCCCACGCCCGGCTCGGGCAGCGGCACCTCCACTACGTTCAGCACGTCGATGTCGCCGTATCGCTCGAATCGCACTGCCTTAGGCATGTCCGTACTCCGTTCCCAGTCCCGTGTCTCTACGCCCGGTCGGTCTCCGGCGGCTTTGCCAGCCCGGAGCGAAGCCGCGCGATGAGGGAGCTCAACTGAGCGAGCGAATCGGCCGGCAGCACCGAGCCGAGCCGCAGCTGCAACTCGTCGTCCACCACCGCACCGGCCCCGGCGAGCGCTTGCGCGCCCTCAGGGGTCAGCTCGATGATCGACGAGCGGCGATCGCCGGGGTTGCTGCGCCGTGCGACATGGCCACGCCGTTCCAACCGGTCCACGGCCTTGCTGGTGCCGCCGACCGTGATCGAAAGCTGCTCGGCGATGTCGTACACCCGGCACGACTCGGTGCGCTCGACGACCTGCATCACGTCGAAGTCGCCCATGGAGATGCCGGGCGTCTCACGCAGCCGCCGGTCGACGGCGTCCCACAGCTCGATCTCGAGCCGTACGACGTCACTGAACAGCTGCCTGAGGCCGTCCGACGCGTTGCCCGCCATGATCGCGCTCCCTCCTTACCTTCCACGGAACTAGATTCCCTGGAATCTTATTCCAGGGAATCATCCCGCGCCTGACGGCACGGTCACACTCGAATCCGTCAGGCCGGCGCGCCGATCCGGTCGAGCTCGGCGGGGGAGGGGCGCAGTACCGCGGCGGCAACGTTCTCCTCCAGATGCGCCAGGTCACCGGTGCCCGGGATGGCCAGCACATGCGGTCCCTGATGCAGCGTCCAGGCGAGCTTGACCTGCGCCGCACTCGCGCCGTGCGCCTCCGCGACGCGGAGCACCTCCTCGCTCTCGTGGCTGCTGTCCGCCGCGGCGCCCTCTTCGCGCCGCTCGCCCGAGATGGCGAAGTAGGGCACGAAGGCGATGCCCTGCTCGCCGCACGTGCGCAGCACCTCGTCGTGTACCCGCACCTCCACGCTGAAGCGGTTCTGCACGCACACCACGGGCGCGATCGCCTGCGCTTCGGCGAGCTGCGCCGGGTTGACGTTCGAGACGCCCAGGTGGCGGATCAGCCCCGCCTCGCGCAGTTCGGCCAGTGCGCCGAAGTGTTCCGCGATCGACTCCTGGCGCATCCAGCGCAGGTTGACCATGTCCAAGTGGTCCCGCCCGAGCTGGCGCAGGTTCTCCTCGACCTGGCCGCGAAGCTGCTCGGGCGTGGCTGAGAACCAGTGGCCGGACGGATCCCGGCCCGGGCCGACCTTCGTGACGATGACCAGATCCTCCGGATACGGATTCAGCGCGCTGTCGATCAGCTCGTTGGCCGAGCGCAGCGCAGAGAAGTAGAAGGCCGCGGTGTCTGTGGTTGACGCCGAGCTCGACCGCCCGCCGCAGCACCCTGATCGAGCCTCGCCGGTCGCGCGGGCGGCCCAGGTCGAAGCCCGCGGTGCCGGTCAGCCGCATCGCGCCGAATCCGAGCCGGTTGACGGTCAGGTCGCCGAGCCGCCAGGTGCCCGCCGCGGCCGCGGTCATCGTGTTCGCATCCATGATCGAAGTCTGCCACGGCCCGCCGCGGCCGGGTTCCGCTCCGGCCGCAGGCCCGCGTATCCGCCGCCTGACGGACGGTCACTTCCGTAAGCCGATCTTAAGCGGGATATACCGGTCAAGATCCAATGGCCGCCAACCGTTGACGCGGCCGCCCCGGCTTTCCATACTCGCTGCAACCGCAGTCCGTAAACGCTTCCGGTCGCGTGCGGCGCCTCGCGACCTCACCCACGGCGACGCGGTCCGCGCCCGCATGGACGGCAGCTGCCTGCGCGCCTGCCCGTGCGTACTGACAGAAGGAGATGTGCCCTCTCATGCTCTCCCGCAGGAAATTCATCGTGGCGTCCTCCGCGCTGGTCGGCGGCGCCGCGACGGCCGGCGTCCTGTCCACCCGTGCCTCGGCCACCGCACCCACGCTCAACATCGCGCTGCAGAACGCGACGACGTCGAACACCGTCTACGCCTACATCACCGGGCTGGCGATCGACAACGGCAACGCCCTCTACCTCCTGCAGGCGGACGGGCACACGCCGTACTACCCCTCCTCGCCGGGCTCCACCGGCACCCCGCTCGGCGCGAACTGCGCGATCCCGCTCGGAGCGCCCGGCTCGACCGTCACCGTCACCATCCCGCACCTGGCCGGCGCGCGGATCTGGTTCTCCATCGGCGCGCCGATCACCTTCCTGCTCAACCCAGGTCCGGCGCTGGTCGAGCCCTCGGTCACCAACCCGAGCGACCCGAGCATCAACGTGATGTGGGACTTCTGCGAGTTCACCTACAACAGCGCGCAGATGTTCGCGAACATCAGCTACGTCGACTTCGTCTCCATCCCGATCTCGCTGACGCTCACCAACTCCTCGGGCGGCCAGCAGCACGTCTCCGGCCTGCCCGCGAACGGCCTCGACACGGTGTGCAACGGCCTCATCGCGCAGAACAACGCCGACGGCGCAGGCTGGAACAAGCTGATCGTCACCTCGGGCGGGCGCAACCTGCGCGCGCTCAGTCCGACCAACGGCATCGTGATGAACTCCTCGCTGTTCTCCGGCTACTTCAACGGCTACCTGAACCAGGTCTGGTCGAAGTACTCGACCACACCGCTGACCGTGGACACGCAGGCGCAGTGGGGCACGGTGACCGGCCAGGTCTCCGGCGGCCAGCTGAACTTCGCGGGCGCCGCGAGCTACGGCATGCCGTCCTCGGCCGACATCTTCAGCTGCAACTCGGGACCCTTCGCCCCGGGCTCGGCCGAGAAGAACGCCATCAGCGCGCGGATCAGCGCCGCGCTGAACCGCTCCACGCTGCTGGCCGACGCGAACCAGCCGGACGGCGAGAACCCGGCGAACTACTACACGAACGCGGTGACCAACCACTACGCGCGCATCGTGCACGCGGCGAACCTGGACGGCCGCGGCTACGCCTTCCCCTACGACGACGTGGCGCCCAACGGCGGCATCGACCAGTCCGGCGCGGTCAACGACCCGAACCCGGTGCTGCTGACCGTCGCGGTCGGCGGCGGCAACGCGTCCGGCGGCCCCGGTCCGAGCCCCAGCCCGAGCGCGTCCGCGACCGGCGGTGGTGGCGGCGGCACGGTCAGCGCGTTCTCCACGATTCAGGCCGAGAGCTACAGCTCCCAGTCCGGAACGCAGACCGAGGCCTGCTCCGACGCCGGAGGCGGACAGGACGTCGGCTGGATCGCCAACGGCGACTGGCTCGGCTACGCGAACGTGGACTTCGGCAGCGGCGGCGCGACCCAGTTCAGCGCGCGGGTCGCATCGGGCGCCGCCAGCGGTGTCAGCGGCCTGGTCCAGGTGGCCCTGGACAGCCCCGGCGCCGCGCCGATCGGCAGCTTCGCGATCGCCAACACCGGCGGCTGGCAGAGCTGGCGCACCGTCCCGGCGAACATCAGCCGGGTGACCGGAGTGCACACCGTGTACCTGACCTTCGCCAGCGGCCAGCCGGCCGACTTCGTGAACGTCAACTGGTTCACTTTCGGCTAGCCGAGGCCGGAGCCGGAGCCTGGCCGGGCCGCCCGGGCTCGAACGCCGGTCGCCGAGTTCGGGGCGACCGGCGTTGCAGCCCCAGTTCGAACCGCCCTGGTTCGACGGCTCAGTAGGAGCGGCTCAGTTCGAGAAGTCCTGCGTCATCCACACCGTGCCCGAGCTGTCGCGGAACACGGCGATGCCGATGTGGTGGAAGGAACTGCTCAGGATGTTCTGGCGGTGACCGTCGTTCGGCGGCTTCTCATCGAGCATGCTCTGCGTCAGGCCGACGGCCATCTGCGCGATGGCGGACTGCGTGTCCGACACCGGGCCGCCCTCGCCGATGTTCTCGCCCGCGCTGGTCCACTGGACCCCGGCGGCAGTCTCGCGATCGCCGAGCGGGGCTTCTCCCGGGCACTGGTGGGAGAGGCCGCAGCCGCCGGCCATCGTCTGGTTGTGCGTGGTGGCGCTGCTGGTGAGCCCTGACGTGATCGTGTACGCCGGCAGTCCGGCCTGGGCCCGCGCCTGATCGATGAGGTCGAGCACCTGCTGCACCGCGGTGCTCTCGTTCGTGCCGTTCGCCGCGGCGGTGGTCGTGTTGGCGACCCGCGGCTTCTGCGCCGGAGCGGAGCTCGGGCTCGGCTTCGCGGGGCTCGGCGAGGTCTTGGGGCTCGCCGCGGCGCTGGTCGCGGCCGCGGGGGAGGACGGCGCCGCACCGGGGGATAGGGGCACCAGCCCGGGGGCCGAGCTCGACAGCGCGCGCGAGGACTGGCTGGTGGTCGGCGCGTTCGTGCCCATTGAGCGCACTGTCACGATGCCGGCGCCGGCGGCTGCGGTGATCAGCACCGCGGCGATGATCGGCTTGACCGCCAAATGGCCGAGGTGTCCGGCGTGCGGGGCGACTCGGTGCGACGAGGTTCCGTGCTTGGCGCGCTGCCCGGGTATTCGGGTACCGGGGCCGCTGCCGGAACCGGACGCGTCCGGCGCGGGGTTCGCGGACGGCGCCGGGCTCGACGGCAGGTGGGTCACGCCGTGCATCGCCCCATGCGTCGAGGCCAGCATGTAGGCGGCGTAACCGGCGGGCAGCGGGACAAGGCTCAGGCCGGCCAACAGCCGCTCGGCGGGTATGAGATCCGCCTCGGCGCTCGCGCAGTAGCCGCATTCGCGGATGTGCCGGGCGAACCGCTTGCGCCACAGCGGGGACTCCTCGCCGCGCCAGGAGAACATCGCCTCCGAAAGGCCCGGGCAGCGCGGCCTGGTGGTCAGCGCGCGTACGACCAGTCGGGCGCCGTCGAGCTGCGCCTTCATCCGGGCGATCCGCACGGTGACGTGGTGCGGGTCCAGATCCAGCGCGGAGACCAGCTCGCCGCGGGTCAGATGGCCGGCGTTGACCAGCCACCACAGCGACAGCAGGTGCCGGTCGTCCGGATCCAGCCAGCGGGTGGCCAGCGCGACCTCGCGGCGCTGGCCGGAGAGCCCGAGCTCGACGAGCGTGAGGTCGACGAAGTCGGCGCCCGGGTCGGCCAGCTCGGCGATCTCGTCGAGCCGCGCGGTGTCGCGGTGCGTGCCGGCGTGCTCGCGCACCTGGTTCATCGCCACCGCGACCAGCCAGGAGCGGAAGCGTTCCGGATCGCGCAGCCCGCCGAGGCCGCGCACCACGCGCAGCATCGTCTCCTGCACCACGTCGTCGACGTCGGCGTGCCGGGCCAGCGCGCGGCCCACGATGTTGTACACCAACGGCAGGTACTGCGCGACCAGCTCGTCCAGGGAGTCCTGATCCCCGGAGCGTGCAGCCGTCACCAGCCACGCGTCCGTCTGCCCGACCATTCGCTCAACCTCGCCTCAGACCGCTACCGTCCCCCTTCAGTCTTGGAGACCCCCAAGGTAGGGGCCGGGTCACAGAAATTCCACGCCTGGCTTGCAAAATCCGCCCCAGGGATTCGTCACACCTACTCGCCGCGGCCCGGTTGCGGCCTTACTCAGCTGACGTAGTATTTACCCATGCAAGTAAAACAGGGGGACGCGGCCGAAGCGCCGCAGCGCTCGCTCGCCTCGGACGCGCGGCGCGGTCAGATCATCGCGGCGGTGATCGAGGTGCTGGCGGAGTACGGCTACGCGCAGACCACTTTCGCCCGCATCACGCGCAAGGCCGGGATCTCCAGCACACGCCTGATCTCGTACCACTTCGGCACGAAGGACGAGCTGATGGACGCCGTGCTTGTCGACGTCGCCGTGCGCATGCAGACGGCGATAGCCGAGCGCACGGCGGCCGAGCCGACGGCGGCCGGGAAGCTCACCGCGCGGATCGAGGCGGAGCTGGAATGGATCGCGGGACACCTGCCCGCGGTACGCGCCATGTACGAGATCTGCATGAACGCGCGCGAGGACGACGGAACCCTGCGCTTCGGCGTTGAGGCGACCGCGCAGGCCAACGTCAACGAGCTCGAGCCGATCCTGCGCGAGGGGCAGCAGAACGGGGAGTTCCGCGAGTTCGACAGGGTCCTGATGGCGCTGACGCTCAAAGCGGCCATCGACGCGGCGATCGCCAGGATGACCAGCCCGCCGCGCCTGAGCCTGGCGGAATGCGTGCGCGAGCTGACCACGCTGGCCCGGCTCGCCACCCAGCGCGAGGGCGACGCGCCGCAGGGTCGCGCATGACCGCCCTGAGGCCCGCGGTGCGCCGCAGCCGCCGGGCCACGCTGCTCATCGCCCTGTGGGACATCGGCGCACCGACCGCGCTCTACTACGGCCTGCGCGCAGCCGGGGTGAGCGTGTTCTCGGCGCTGCTCGCCGGCGCGATACTCCCGGCGCTGAGCACCGCGGTGCAATGGACACGCCAGCGGCATCTCGACGCGCTCGGCGGCTTCGGGGCCGGCATGATGCTGATGAGCCTGATCGTTTCGGTGATCGGCGGCAGCCCGCGGTTCCTGCTGGCCCGGGACGGCTGGGTCACCGGGGTCGGCGGCCTCTGGTTCGCCGGAACGGCGCGAGCGCGCCGGCCGCTGGTGTACCTGAGCGCGCAGCCGCTGTTCGACGGCCGGTTCCGCTCAGACGGCACGCCGTGGGACGTCCTCTGGGAACACGAACCCAGGTTCCGCCGGATCTGGCGCGTCTCCACGGTCATCTGGGGAGTGACCATGCTCGCCGACGGCGCCGCGCGCATCACCATGGCCTACGCGCTGCCGGTCGATTCGGTGCCGGCCCTCAGCGCGCTGCTGTGGCCGATCACGATCGGCTTCCTGCAGGTGGTCAACGGCGCCTACTACGAGATCGCCGGGCTGTGGCGGATCACTTCCGGCCGGGTCCGCACCGGTGACTACCGCGCCGACGAGGCCGGCGCCCCGGTGGCCGGCTCCGAACCGGCCGAACCAGCCGAATCGGCCCGGACCTAAGCTCAGGGAGAATCAGCAGCTCAGAACGCTATTGCTCGCGTGTATACACTCAGTGTATTCTCGCCGCATGAGCGTTCCGCTGACCCTGCTCGGCCTGCTGGACCGGGAGCCGAGCCACGGCTACGACCTCAAACGGGACTACGACGCGTTCTTCGGCCGCGGCAAGCCGCTGCCGTTCGGGCAGGTGTACTCGACCCTCGGCCGGCTGGCCCGCGACGGCAAGGTGACGGCGGGCGAGGCGGAGCCCGGCGACGGGCCGGACCGCAAGCGCTACGCGATCACCGAGGCCGGCCGCCGCGAGGTCGAGTCCTGGCTCGCGCAGCCGGCCGAGCCCGAACCGCACCTGCAGACCGTGCTTTTCGCGAAGGTCGTCCTCGCGCTGATGCTCGGCCACCCGGCCGCCGACTACCTCGACGCGCAGCGCGCCGCGCACCTGCGGCGGATGCGCGAGCTGACCGAGCTGCGGCGCACCGGCCCGACCGTCGACGTCCTGCTGGCCGACTACGGCCTCTTCCATCTCGAAGCCGACCTGCGGTGGATCGACGCCACCGAGGCGAGGCTCGGCGCCCTCGCGGACCTGGTCCGCACCTCAGAAACGGGGATCTGATGAACGACGGGGACTCGATGACCACCGGCCGATCCGGCCTGTCGCCCGCCGAACCGGCGCCGCCGCCCGGCGCGGCACGCGGCAGCATGCTCGAAGCCCGCGACCTCTTGCGCGCCTTCGGCAACACTCCCGCGCTGCAGGGCGCGAGCCTCACCGTCGCGCAGGGCGAGGTGCTCGCGGTGATGGGCCCGAGCGGTTCGGGCAAGTCCACGCTGCTGCACTGCCTGGCCGGGATCTACACGCCGGACCGCGGCGAGGTGTGGTTCGACGGCCGGCGCATCGACACCCTCAGCGAGAATCGCCGCACCGAGCTGCGGCGCACCGCCTTCGGCTTCGTCTTCCAGTTCGGCCAGCTGGTCCCGGAGCTGACCGCGCTCGACAACGTCGCGCTGCCGCTGCTGCTCGGCAGGGTCCGGCGCCGGCGCGCCTACGAGACCGCGCAGTCCTGGCTCGCCCGGCTCGGCCTCGGCGACCTCGGCGCGCGCCGCACCGGCGAGCTTTCGGGCGGCCAGGCCCAGCGCATCGCGATAGCCCGCGCGCTGGCCACCCGGCCCGCGGTGCTGTTCGCCGACGAGCCGACCGGCGCGTTGGACTCGCTGACCGGCGAGAAGGTGATGGACCTGCTGGTGAGCACAGCGCGGCAGGAAGGGACGACGGTCGTCGTGGTCACCCACGACGCGCGGGTGGCCGCCTGCGCCGACCGCGAGGTCATGGTGCGCGACGGCCGGGTCGCCGCCGGGTACGGTGCGGCGGCGGCCGCCCGATGATCCGCCTCGGACTGCGGCTCACGCTCAGCAGCGGCCGCGAAGGGATCACCCGGCTCATCGCCACGGCGCTGGCCGTCGCCGTGGGCGTCACCGTGCTGCTCGCCGTCCTCGGCGACTACCACGCCTTCCAGGCCGGCGCCGCGCGGCAGTGCTGGGAATGCACCCACGCCGCCGACCTGTCGAACCTCTCCCTCGCCGCGCCGCCCGCCGACGCGGAGCTGTGGAACTACAGCGAGGACTACTTCAAGGGCCAGACCGTCGAACGGCTCGACGTCGCAGCCCTCGGCGACAAGGCGCCGGCGATCCCCGGCCTCGCGCAGATGCCTGGTCCCGGCCGCTACGACGTCTCGCCCGCGATGGCGGCGCTGCTGGCCGGCACGCCGCACGACCAGCTCGGCGACCGCTTCCCGGGACGGCAGGCCGGCGTTCTCGCCGACGCTGCGCTCACCGGGCCAGACGAACTCGTCATCGTGGTCGGATACACCCCGGCGCAGCTCGCCGCGATCCCGGGAACCGGCGCGGTGGACAAGATCGACACCGCCCCGCGCGCTCAGGGCACGACCAGCGTGTACCGGCTCGGCTTCGGGCTCGGCGCGATCGCGATGGTGCTGCCGATGCTGGTGCTGGTCGGCACTGCGACCCGGCTCTCGGCCGCCCGGCGGGAGGAAAGGTACGCCGCGCTTCGGCTTGTCGGCGCGAAGGCCCGGCAGATCAACGTGATGGCGTCGGTGGACGCGGCGATCGGCGCGATCCTCGGGACAGCGCTCGGCATCGGCGTCTTCCTCCTCATCCGGCCCCAGGTCGCAAAGGTCTCCATCACCGGAGCGAAGGTGTTCGGATACACCGTCGCGCCGACCGCCGCCGAATACGTCGCGGTCCTGCTCCTCATCCCGATCATCGCGGCGGCCGCGGCGGTCTGGTCGCTACGCAGGGTGAAGGTCTCTCCGCTCGGTGTCAGTCGGCGTACCACGCCGCCGCCGCCCCGCGCGTGGCGGCTGATCCCGCTGCTGATCGGTGCCGCCCTATTCGTCGCCGCGGTAGGTTCCGGCGGCTCGGACACGAGCCCGGCGATCGCCTTCCCCAGCTTCGTGCTGGTGATGTTCGGCCTGGTCATCGCCGGGCCGTGGCTCACCATGAAGTGCTCGGTGCTGCTCGCCGCGCTCGCGAAGGGCGCCCCCTCGCTGCTGGCCGCCCGGCGGCTGGCCGACAATCCGAGGGCCGCGTTCCGGACCGTCAGCGGCCTGATGCTCGCGGTGTTCGTCGGCACGGCGATCGGAACGATCGTCTCGACCGGACTGCACGCATCCACCGGAGGCACGCGCGCGCAGCTGAACGACGTCCTGCGCGTCGGCTACAACATCAGCGACGGTCCCAGGCCCGACGCCAGCAACGCGAACGACGGCCTTTCACCGCGGCTCGCCGCGCAGACCATCAGCGCACTGCAGAGCTATCGCGGCGTCAGCGTGATCGCGATCTACGCGCTTCCGGCCTCCGCGCAGACCGCGGCGCACGGCAATGGCGGAGCTGGGCAACGCGGCCCGGACCCGAACACGCCTCCCGCGCCGGACAGCGTGATCAGCTGCGCGGCGCTGCGCGAGCTGCCGGTCCTCGGCACCTGTCCCTCCGGCGCCCAAGCCGTCGAGCTGCTGCCTGCCGACCTGTTCACGGACAATCCGCTCGCGATGCAGTTCCCGATCGTGACCGGCGGCGATCCCGCGTACTCGGGCGGTCTCGCTGATCTTCGGCTCAATATCCTCATGGTGCGTACGGGCGACGCCGCGACGCTGGAGCGAGTCCGCACGTACCTGGCCGTGCACATCCCGCCGCTGGCGGGGGCGAACGTGCCGGCCGGGGGCAACCAGCCGCAGACCTTCGGCGAGGTCGCGCAGGTCAGGCAGGCGGCGATCGAGGCCGCGCAGCGGGTCATCTTCCTGATGATCGGGCTGACGCTGCTGGTGGCCGGGTGCAGCCTCGCGGTCGCGATGGGCGGCGGGCTGATCGAGCGCAAGCGCCCGTTCATCCTGCTGCGGCTCAGCGGCACCGCCTCGCGCAGCCTGTATCTCACGGTGCTGCTCGAGTCGCTGCTTCCGCTCGTCGCCACCGCCTTGCTCGCCGCGGTCACCGGGCTGGTCCTCGCCATCCCGATCGCGAACGCGCTCGCGCACGGGGCCCCGCTGCAACTGCCGGGACATGCGTACGGCTTGACCATGGCCGGCGGATTGGCGGTCTGCCTCGCCGTCATCGCCTTGACGCTGCCGCTGCTCGGGCGGATCACCGCGTCCGACAACGCGCGGTTTGAGTAGGGGCGGCGCATACAGCGCTGCGAGGACAACCCCGGGGGAGCAGGGGAGAAGGGCGGCGGGGCCTGCTGACAGGCGGTACGGCAGGCCCCGCCTGAGCGCCGGACCGCGGCGTGGTCCGGCACCTGCTCGGGGTGCGGTGAAGCACGGTTGCTTCGTAGAGCTGTGCTCGTTCGTGAAGCTGTGCTCGTTCGTGGGTCGCGCGACGTGGTCTGTGCGGCGCGGTGTGGAGTGCGACGACGCCTCGCGAAATTGTGTTGCGTGACACCAAATTCCGCAAGGGGTCATGACGAATTCGTCGCGATTCGCGCACCTAAGGCCGAGAACTCGCAGGAAGGCGCCGCCTGGCGCCCGAGGATTGTTTTCCGCTGCAACGAATGAACGTCGCTCGTCGCCCACCCCTGGGGACGTGGTAGGCAAGTCGCATGCGAATCTGCGTCCTGGGTGCCGGAGCGATCGGCGGATTCATCGGCGCGCGGCTGGCCGCGACCGGCGTGCAGACCACGGCATTGGCCCGCGGCGCCACGCTCGAAGCGCTGCGGACCAACGGCTGGCGCGTGGAGGACGGCACCGAACTGCTCACCGCGCCGGTCCACGCCTCCGACAGCCCCGCCGAGCTGGGCCCGCAGGACGTGGTCGTCATCGCCGTCAAGGCACACTCGCTCGCGGCGGCCGCGTCGAACGTCGGCCCGCTGCTCGGCCCGGACACGATCGTGCTGACCGCGATGAACGGCGTGCCGTGGTGGTTCTTCGACGGCTTCGGCGGGCCCTGCGCGGGACGGCGGCTGACGAGCGTCGACCCCGAGGGTTCGATCGCCGCCGCGATCCCGACCGGCCACGTGCTCGGCGCCGTGGTGCACATGAGCTGCAGCGCGCCGGAACCGGGCCTGGTCCGGCACCACCGAGGCCGCGGTCTGATCATCGGGGAACCCGACAACTCCGACTCGGCTCGCCTCAGCGACCTCGTCGCGGTGCTCAAAGGCGCCGGCCTCGACGCCACCGCCACTGCCGAGATTCACAAGGAGATCTGGTACAAGCTGTGGGGCAATCTGACGATCAATCCGGTCTCCGCCCTCACTGGCGCCACCGCGGACCTGATCCTCGACGACGACCTCGTACGCGGCTTCTGCCACGCGGCGATGCTGGAGGCGCAGCGGATCGGCGCGCTGATCGGCTGCCCGATCGACCAGAGCCCGCAGGACCGCAGCGAGATCACCCGCAAGCTCGGCGCGTTCAAGTCCTCGATGCTCCAAGACGCCGAGGCCGGCCGCCGGCTCGAACTCGACGCGCTGGTCGGGGCGGTACGCGAGATCGGACAGGCGGTGGACGTGCCGACGCCCTACATCGACGCGCTGCTCGGCCTCACCCGGCTCGGCGCCAAAGTCCGTGGACTGTGACGGCGTCCGTGGTCGGCTGCGGCTGACGGCCTGTCACCCACAGAGGCGACGCGTGTCCTCCCGATAGGGCAATCGCTCGCGCCCGAACGCACACCTTCGGCCGTGTTCCCTGCTCATCGGCGGTTCCCGCACCTACATTGGCAAGCGAGCGGTTGTGCGAGCGGCGTGCGCGAGTTCCAACCAACGGGGCATATCGGACGTCTTTGGTCATGAAGGCTTCCGGTTCTCCGGCGACTGAGAGGTGCGGTCATGAACAGGTTCCCCGTTGCGGCGCCACGCCGCGGATTCGGCGCGATCTGCCTGGTGGCGGGTGCCGT
>NZ_DASRGV010000276.1:0-19149 GCF_035650855.1 Actinocrinis sp.
CCCAAGCGGCTGTACTGGTCCAAGGCCCAGCTCACCCTCCCGGTCACCACCGGGCCGATCGGCACCGCCGCGATCCGCCGCCCCGGCCGGGACCTGACCCTCATCGCCTACGGCCAGACCGTGCCGGTCGCCCTTGAGACCGCCGAGCACGCCGCCGAACTCGGCTACCACCTCGAAGTCCTCGACCTGCGCAGCCTCGTCCCCTTCGACGACGCCACCGTCATGGCCAGTGTCGAGCGCACCGGCCGCGCCATCGTGGTGCACGAGGCCGCCGGGTTCGCCGGATTCGGCGCCGAGATCGCCGCCCGGGTATCAGAGAGCTGCTTCTACCGGCTGGAAGCCCCGGTGCTCCGCGTCACGGGCTTGGACATCCCCTACCCGCCGCCGAAGCTCGAGCACTGGCACCTGCCGAGCGTCGACCGCGTGCTCGACGCCGTGGAGCGCGCCATGTCCGCCTGACCGCGACGCAGTCGCTAAAGCCGGGACGGCGCCTCTTCCTCCTGCGGAGCGGGCGCCGTTCCCGGTGCCGGCCCGCCGGCCGGGTCGAGGCGGCGGATCGGCGCGTCCGGGGCCACCCCGAAGACGCCCTCGAAGGCCTCGGCCGCCAGGATGCCCTCCGGCGAGTCGGCGAAGACCGGCTCGGACAGGCAGTAGGCCACCCCGGGCTGGTCCTCCACCTCCAGCCGCACGTCCGGCACGTGCGCGTCCTCGCCGGGCCCGGGGCCGCGGCCGCTGGCCGTCAGGATCCCCTCCATCCTGGTCGAGGCCAGGTAACGCGAGACCCCGGCGCCCTCGCCGCCCTGCGCCTCCCAGATCCGCAGCAGCAGCCGCCTTGAGTCCCTGCCGTTGTGCAGATCCGCGTAGCGCATTCCCTCCAGCGGCCGCGCCGCCTGCCACTTCGACTCGAACTGGAGCCGGGCGAACTGGCCCAGCGAGGCGTCGTTGGCGATCTCCAGGTGCTTCACCCGCGAGGTGCGCCGCTGGTAGGGCAGGAAGGCGACCATGATCCGGTCGTCCACCTGGTGCACGCTGCACTCCGGCAGCCGGTCGTAGAGCCGCACCTCGAGCCGGTCCGCGGCCAGCCCGTCCATCTCGGTCTTGCGCGCCAGCCGCCGCAGCTCCCTGATGTTCTCCTCGATCCTGGTGTCGAACGCCGGGTCCTGGATCTCCGCGGCCCGGTCCTGCGCCGCCTGCGTCGTCGGGGCCAGCAGCAGCACCTGCACCTTGACCCCGCGGGCCAGGGCCTGCTCCATGGTGCGCACCAGGGGCGCGCCGCCCTCGGCGATCAGCGTGGAGCTGGTGTCCAGGATCCGGATGACCTCCTGTGACTCGGCGATCAGGTCCAGCAGGGTGCGGGTCGGCAGGGAGTCGTACTCGCGCGGCCGATCGGTCGGCGTGGACAGGTCGTCCTCGGGGCGCAGCAGGTGGAACCCGGCGTCGGGCCGGCGGGCGTACTTGGCGTAGAACTCCCGGTCCAGCACCCGCGCCACCGGATCGTCCGAGGCCACCGCCTCGGGCTGGAACATCGTGCTCTGATCGCCGAACCGGATCCGCAGCGCCGGGTTGGCGTGGATCGCCGCGTCGATCCGCTTGCTGATCAGGTAGGTGGCGTTGTCGATGTGCACGAAGCGCACCAGCAGGTCCCGGGTCGCCTGCTCGTCGACCACCCGCACCGGCAGCAGCTGCGGGATCGGCGCCGCGTCGGCCCAGATCGCCTCGAACTGGTCCAGCGCCTCCCGGCCGAGCTGCGACTGGTCGGTGATCTCCAACTGCGTGGACTGATTCGACAGGGCGTGCGGCGGCAGGAAGGCGAACAGCGCCCGGTCGTCCCAGCCGTACAGCGTGAACGGCGCTGCCACCGTGTAGAGCCGCAGCTCGAACCGGCCGTGCGGCAGGCCGTTGCCGACCGCCAGGATCGCCGCTTCGAGCAGCCGGAAGTCCGCGATGTTCGCCTGGATCCGGTCGTTGATCCACAGGCCGGGCATGGTCTGGCGCAGCTGGAACTCGCGCAGCGCCGAGGCGTCGGTGTTCGGGCTCATCAGCAGAACTCTGATGTCGGTGCCCTGGATCGCGGCGTCCCGCAGTGCCCTGATCGCGGCGTCGTGGTCGTTGCCGAAGAGCCCGGAGAAGGTGTCCAGGATCCGCACCTGGCTGCGCGCCTCGCCGACCCGGCGCAGGTACCAGCCGTAGTCGAGACGCGGGTGCTGGCGGATCTGCTGCGCCGCGGCCTGCCGCACGATCGGCTCGATGAGGAAGAGCACGATCATGCCGCCGATCAGGTCGCCGGCGGAGTTGAGCAGGAAGTTCGGCCAGAAGCCGCTGTGGAAGCCGGTGCTCCACGAGGCGACCCCGAGGGAGAGCACCAGCGAGCCGAGCAACAGGAAGGCGAAGACGTTCGGCCGCCGGGTCCACAGCTCCCGCAGGCGCGCCGTCGGGCGCAGCCGGCGCCGCGGCAGGGGCGGTCGCGGCGGCTCGGGCTGTGGCTGCTGTTGCCGTGTCAGGTGCGGCGCCGCGCTGGTGCCGTTGTTCCGGGACGCCTCAGACACCGCCAACGCACGCCTCCCCACGCACCGCCCCCTGAAGGGCCGTCAGCCCCGGTGGAACTTGACGACACGGTGTCAGAATGGCACAGCCGTGCGGCACTGTGCGACCGGAACGGCGCGGAAAGCAGGGAAAACCCGGTAGCGCGATCAGTCCACTGTGGCGGCCGTGATCTCCGGGAAAGCGGCGTCCTGCGCGGCGTCGGCGCCTTCGCCGCTGCGGCACGGCCGGCTCAGCAGTTTGCGATCGTCGCTGGTCAGGCAGCGGCCGGTGGCCAGCTCGAACTCCCAGCCGTGCAGCTGGCAGGTGAGCACGCCGTCGCGCACCGTGCCGAAACGCACCAGGTCGGCCTTCAGGTGCGGGCAGTGCCGCTGCACCACGTAACCGTCGACGCGCGCGTAATCCTCGACCCCTGACGATTCGGCGTAGTAGCCCTCGACGTAGGTCATCCGCTCCACGGAGAGGCACTTGAAGAACGTGTATACGTACTCGTTGTAAGGGCCCTTACGTGATGCCTCAAACCGGCACGACAGGAACAGCTCGTTCACCCAGTCCTGCTCGCGGTGCCGCACCAGCTGCTCGATCAGCGGCCGCGCGACCCGGAAGCGGTAGCGCACCTCTTCATCGGCGTACAAGTCGATCCGCCGGTCCAGGAAGTCGAACAGGATCAGCTCGTCGGCGCCGCCGTCGACCGCCGCCACCTCCAGCAGGATGCGGCCGTTGAGCCCGGCGCAGGTCTGGTCCGCGGTCGCGATCAGCGGCTCCACCCACTCCTTGAGCTGCCCGACCAGATCCGAGCGGTCCGCCGGGAGCGCTGCCTTGATCCCGTCGATGACCGGCTGCACCTTCTGCTTGTACGAGAGCAGATACGCCCGCCGATCATCGCGGATCCGGGCCACCTCACGCTCCGGGATCTGCTCCACCACGCAACTGCCGTCGCCGGACAGCTCCACAGTCGTGCCCGTCAGAAACAGGTGCGCGTTCTCCCGCCCCTGCTCGGCCAGGTACTCGAGGAACACGAACTGGTCCGGGAAGACGTTCGCCTCGTCCCGCTCGAAGTCGTTGAGGTGGAACAGGTCGTCGTCCAGGAAGCAGGGCGGCCCGGCGAACGGGAAGACGTGCGCGGCGTGGTACTGGTCCATGTACTTGAGCGCGCGGGCCATGCCGTTGCGCCGCTTGCGCTTGCCGACGGTCTCCTTCATCCGGTCCGGGAAGTCGTAGACCATCGGGTACCAGATCGCCCCGGAGTACTGCAGGAAGTGGGCGTGCAGCGCGCCGAACTCCTCGATCGGCCCGGCCTCCACCGGGCGAGAGTCGTTCTGGTTGTAGATGCGCACGTTCCCGTCGTCGACCGCGAGCCCCGAGTCGCCGATCGGTCCGTCGGTCGGCGAGACCAGCGCATTGATAAGAACGCGCAGACCATCGACCTCGACTACCTGGTTGTTGCGGGTCTGCACGAACCGCTTGAAGCCGAGATCCTCCAGCGCGTCCCGCAGGTCCGGCACCGGGAAGTCCGGCAGCAGCACGGTGGCGTCCTTCGACATGTGCCGGGCCAGCCAGTCCGGGTCGAAGTGGTCGCGGTGCAGGTGCGAGACGTACAGATAGTCGGCCGAGCCCACCCACTGCGGGTCGATGCCGGTGTTGTCCGGGAAGGGCACCCAGGAGCCGAAGTAGGCCGGGGTGAACCAGGGATCGCAGACGATCCGCCCGGCCGCCGTCTCCAACAGCAGGCCGGCGTGGCCGATCGAGGTGATACGCACTGGCTGGCACTCCTCGTGTCCGCTACATCGCTCAGGGTGCGCGAGCGCGGCCCGCGCAGTTTGTCTAACCTATCCGACCGGAGGTTAACCGGCCGACAGGCCCGGCGACCTTCCGCCACCGGCCGCGGAGCCGCTACGGTTTCCGCAGCTGGATCAGCTAGCTCGATCTTGAAGTGTGTGCTGCGAATTTTCGGATCTTGAACGAGTGCAGGGTTCCACCGGACTTCCGGGCCCTGGTTCGAAGACCATGTCGGCTGGGGAGGACGGCGGTTCGGTGAGCGGCGCCCCGCAGGACGCGGCGCGGCGCGGCGCGGCCCCCGGCCCGGCGGTCGTCAGCCCCGCGCCGGTGCGGCGTGCCCGCACGGCTCGGGTGGCGGAGCCGCGGCAGCCCGTTCCCGCTCCGACCCCGGCGGAGCTGGGGGTCCTGGTGGGGGCCCGCGCGGACGGCGATCCGGCCACAGCCGTCACTATCGCTCGTTTGGCCGACCAGCTCGGGTACCGCGAGGTGATGCTCGGCGAGGCGACCGGGCATGACGCGTTCGCCCTCGGCGCGGCGCTGGGGGAGGGGCCAGCTGCGCTCTGCCTCGGCCCGCTGCCCGCAGGCGTGCGTGATCCGGTAACCGTCGCACGCGGTGCCGCATCGGTCGCTGCCCTGACCGGCCGCAAGGTCGGCGTCGCGCTTGCCGCCTCGACCTCCACGGTGGTGGAGGAGTGGCACGGACGCGCACGCGGGGTTCCCGCGACCGTGGTCGCCGAGTCGGCCTCGGTGCTTCGCGGGCCGCGCCGCGACAGCGGGCTGCTGGCCGGAATGCCGGTCGACTTCGCCGGAGCCCTCGTGCGCACCCGCGGCTTCGTCTGCGCGTTGCCGCCCTCGAACGCGGACCTGAGCGTGCTCGCATTCGGTGCCGAGCTGACCGAGGTGGCCGTCGCACGCGCCGACCGGCTCATCGTTCCGATAGGCACCGTCGAGCATCTGGCGCGGCTGCGCGGACGCATCCAACTGGCGGCGGAGCGCGCGAACAGGCAGCCGCCGCGACTCGCCGTGTGGGTGCCCGTGGCTGTGGATCCCGAAGAGGGCACCCGCCGCGACATGCTGCGCGCGCTGATGCCGTACGTACGCGCGGCCGGCTTCGCCGGGATGTTCACCGAGGCCGGCTTCGGCGAGATCGTCCGCCTCGCGCGCTCAGGTGCCCATGTCCGGTCGGTCGTCGCGGCAGCGCCCCCGGAGATGCTCGACTCGGTCGCCGCTGTCGGTTCGGTCACCGCCGTGCAAGCGGCCTTGAGCGAGTACCGCGCCGTCGGTGTCGATGACGTAATCCTCGTGCCGCACAATCCCGAGACCCTCAGCGCTCTCGCCGCTACCTGAACCGGACGGCCGCGGACTCGTCCCGCTCAACGGGACAGGGGTGGTTCTAGTCGTCCTCGTTCGGAGGCCAGGGCGCCATCGGTATGCCCGTGCCTGCCGAGTCGGCCGGCCGTGAGCCGTTCGTGGAGCCGTGACCGTTGTCCTGACGGGGAATCCGATACTGCCGCGAGTAAGGGCGATGACTGCGCGGCTCGTCGGGAGAGTATGGCTGCGGAGGGTAGGCGTCCTGCCCATTGCCGGCGCCGACGGTGGCCATCTGGTTCTCGCGGGCGCGGATGGCCTTGCGTTCCGAGCGGCGCACGGTTAGCAGAGTGAGCACGAGTACGAGTGCGAAGGAACCCCCTGCGCCGACGGCGATGATGACGCCGGTGGCCGCTCCGTCGGACAGGGCTTGGATCTGAGGGCCAGTGGCGAGCATCGATGCCCCTTCTTCGTGCGTGTTCGCCGACGCGAACCGTACAGGGATGGTGCCCGCGCGCCCGCGCCGCACACGTGTAGCCCGTTGGCTCCACTCAAAGCGCGCCGCGTGCCCGGTGGGGTTACTTTCGCGGTAGTTCGTCCAGTTCGCGGGCGGACCCCGTCCACGCCAGTCCACGCTCGAAGGAGGCCTGCGGCCATGGCTGAGGCTCCGCATTCCGCAATCGCGCGTTCCGCGCACCCGCGCACCTCGGCGGTGCTCATGGTCAGCCCGGACGCGATGCAGCGCGACGAGCTCGTGGAGGCGCTGCGCCGGCATCTAGGCCCGGGTTGCCGGGTGATCGGCGCCGGCGGCGTGCGCGAGGCGTCCGACGTGCTGACCTATCTGACCGTAGAGGGGACCGCGGTATCCCTGGTCATCTGCTCGCACCGGCTGCCGGACGGCTCCGGCGTCGCACTGTTCGGGCACGTCGGGATCGCCTCGCCGGCCACCCGCCGGGTGCTGCTGACCACGATGGACCAGGCCGACGCGGCGCTGCAGGCGATCAACCAGTCGCAGGTGGACCGGTACCTGGTGCTGCCCGCCGAGCCGCTGGAGGACCGGCTGCTGCCGATCGTCGACGACCTGCTGACCGACTGGTTCGCCCAGCACGCGGCGGCCCAGGTCGGGGTGACGGTGCTCGGGCACCGCTTCGCGCCGAAGTCGTACCTGGTCAAGGACTACCTCGCGCGCAGCCTGGTGCCGTTCACCTGGTTCGACCTGTCCGACGACCCGGAGGCGCACGCGCTGGCCCGCGACCTGAACCTGCCGAATCCCGCGCCCACGACAGTGCTCTTCGACGACGGCCGCGCGCTCTACGACCCGACCGTCGCGGAGCTGGCCGCGGCCCTCGGCCTGACCCAGGAGGCGACGCGCGACCGCTACGACCTGGTGGTCGTGGGCGGGGGCCCGGCGGGCCTGGCGGCCGCGGTGTATGGAGCCTGCGAAGGCATGTCCGTGGTGGTGGTCGAGGACGACTGCCCCGGCGGCCAGGCCGGGATCACCACGCGGGTGGACAACTACCTGGGCTTCCCGGCCGGCCTGAGCGGCGCCGACTTCGCGCACCGGGCGCTGGCGCAGGCCAAGCGGCTCGGCGTCGAGTGGTGCAGCGCGAAGGTCGCCACCGGGCTGCTGCCGCTCAAGGGCGCCCACCGGGTGCTGCTCGACGACGGGAAGACGGTGGTCGGCCGCGCGGTCCTCGTCGCGACCGGGATGACCTGGCGCAAGCTGGACGTGCCCGGAGCCGAGGACCTGGTCAACGCAGGGGTCTACTACGGCGCGTCCGCGGCGGAGGCGAAGGCGGCGGCCGACGAGGACGTGATCGTGGTCGGCGACGGCGACACGGCTGCCGCCGCGGCGCTCGGCTTCGCGGAGCACGCCCGCTCGGTGACGCTGGTGGTGCGCGAACCGACGCTCGCCGGGGCGGCGCTCTCGGAGAAGCACGCGGCGGCGATCGAGGAGCACAAGCGGATCACGGTCCGCTGCGGCGCCGAGGTCGGCGAGTTGCGCGGCTATGGGCGGCTGGAGAAGGTGGTCCTGCTCGACATGCACACCGGCGCCACGGACGTGCTCCCGGCCAGCAGCCTCTACGTGCTGATCGGCATGGTGCCCTTCTCCGACTGGGTGCGGGACACCGTGGCCCTGGACGAACTCGGCTTCGTGCTGACGGACACCGAGGTGGCGCTGCGCCCGGAGCTGCTGCCGATGTCCTGGCCGCTCGACCGTCCGCCGCTGCTCACCGAGACCTCGGTCCCCGGCGTCTTCGCCGCGGGCGACGTGCGCGCCGGCTCGATCAAGCGGATCGGCTCCGCGGTCGGCCAGGGCGCGGTGGCGGTGGCCGCGATCAGCCAGTACCTTGACTCACTCGCCACCGCTCACGACGACCCGATCGGGGAGGACTCGGTCGAAGGGGACTGGCAGGGGCCGCAAACCTGACTCAGTCCCTTGACGGCGAGCCGCCGCGCCGACGTCACGCGGCCTCGCAGGGGGAGGCGGGGCCGCGGGCCGGGCCGGCGAAGTCGGGCAGCGGACGCGGGTCGTCGATCGGTGCGTGACGGCCGTCGACGCGTTCGTAGGCCCAGGCCGGGCCCGTGGCGACGAGCTGGTCGATCGCCGCGACGAGACGGTCCACGTCGGCGGTCGTCGAGCCGACGCCGAACGAGGCGCGCACCGCTCCGTCCTTGCCGAGGCCGAGGCGGGCGAGAAGGGGATGGGCACAGAAGCGGCCGTCGCGCACGCCGATCGCGTGCTCGGCGGAGAGGTACGCCGCGACCAGTCCCGCGTCGAATCCGGAGACCGTGAAGGCGACCACGCCGATGGAGTCGGTGGAGTCCGCCCAGATGCGCAGGACGCTGACTTCCGCGTTCCGGGTCAGGCCGTTGATGAGCCGGTCGCGAAGTGCTTCTTCGTGGGCTGACAGGCTGGCCTCGCCTTGCGCGGCAAGGGTTTCGCAGGCCTTCGCCAGCGCCGCGGCGCCGAGGACGTTCGGCGTGCCCGCTTCGTGCCGGGCCGGCGCGGCAGCCCACCCGGTTGACTCGGTGGTCACCTCGCGCACCGCACCGCCGCCCGCCAGGTACGCCGGCGCGGCGTCGAGCCAGTCGCGGCGGCCGACCAGCGCGCCCGCTCCGTACGGCGCGTAGAGCTTGTGGCCCGAGAACGCCACGTAGTCGACGCCTGATTCACGCAGCGAGATCCGGCGGTGCGGGGCCAGCTGCGCCGCGTCGACCACGACGCGCGCGCCGTGCCGGTGCGCGATGCGGGCGATCCGCTTGATCGGGAGCAGCTCGCCGGTCACGTTGGACGCACCGGTGACCGCGACCAGCGCGGTCGGGGTCGCGGCCAGCGCGGCGTCGAGGTCGCTCAGCGTCTCGCGGATAGTCGGCGCGGCCTCCAGCACGACGTGCCCGCGCCGCTGCCAGGTCACCAGGTTCGCGTGGTGCTCGATGTCGAGGTACAGCACCGACCCGCCCCGGGCGGTGCCTGAGTCCGGCGCGGTGTCTTCCGGCAGCGCGCTGGCCAGCAGGTTGAGCGCGTCGGTGGTGTTGCGCACGAACACGACCACGTCATCGGGGCGGGCGTCCACGAAACGGCCGACGCAGGCTCGCGCGTTCTCCAGCAGCGCGGTCGATACCTGAGAGGCATAGCCGGCGCCGCGATGCACGGACGCGTAGTACGGCAGCGCGGTGGCGATGTGCTCGGCGACCTCGGCGAGGGCCGGAGCCGAGGCGGCGTAGTCGAGGTTCGCGTACGGCAGCGTGCCGCCGGTGACGACCGGAACCGGGAGATCGGCGCCGACGACACGGCGCAGCGGGCCTGCGGCGGTCGCGGCGGTTCCGGTGCTGACAGCGGGCTGATATGTGGCGGTCGACATGACGCCTCGTCCCCTCACGGGTCCGGGGACCCGCAGGGCAAGCCGCGATGGCTTACGTGCGCAGCGGATCCGCGCTTGCCACGCGACTCCCGCGCGGCCCGGTCTCCATCCGGGGCACCCCATCGCGGTGGAAGGGTTGCCGGCCAGCAAGCCGGGGCTTAGCGCTGGCACTCATGACCTTGGCCAGGAGACTAGCACGGGCGCCGGCCGGCCCGGCAAGCGCGTTTCGGGGAGTGGACCGGCCGGGGCTGCTTCAGGGCCGCCGAATCACAGGTTGAGGGCTTCGAGCGAGGCGCCGACGACGGAGGCGTCACCCTCCACGGCGACTACCAGCTGCGCCGGACGCAGCGCCGCCCGGATGGCCGCGTTGGCCTCGTCCAGCGTCACTTCCAGCATCCGGGCGTGCTCGGTGGTCACGTAGTCCGTAGGCAGGCCGTGGCGCACCATCTCGACCAGCCGCGAGCCGACCGCGCCGGCGGTCTGCAAGCCGATCGGCGTGGCTCCGGTCAGATACGCGCGGGTCTTCTCCAGCTCCACGCTCGTCGCGCCGCCGTCGAGATACTCGTCGATGACGCGCAGCGTATCGGCTACCGCGTTGGCGGTCGCGTCCGTGCGCACCTCGGCCGAGAACGAGAACAGGCCGACCGGACGGCCGAGGTCGAAGCCCGCGTGCGCGCCGTACGTGTAGCCCTTCACCTCGCGCAGCTCGTGGTTGACGCGCGAGGTGAACGTGCCGCCGAGAATCGTCGCGGCGATGCGCAGCGCCACCACGTCGATCCCGTGCTGCGCCGCCTCCGCCCGCGTCACGGTCGGGTGACCGATCCGCAGCGTGGACTGCACGGCGCCGGGCCGGTCGGCGATCGCCAGCCGCTGCGGCTGCGGCAACGCGACCGGGGCGGCCGGCCGCGCAGTGGTGGACGCCGGGAAGTCGCCGAAGACGGTCCGGCCGAGCGCCGCTACGTCCAGCTGGTCCAGGTCGCCGGCGATCAGCAGCGTTCCCGCGTGCCGCAGCCAGGTCGCGTGAAAGGCGCGCACCGCCTCGGCGTCGAGGGCGGCGACCGACTCGGGGTCGCCGCCGGTCAGCCGGCCGAAGCGGGAGTCGGCGCCGTACAGCGCCGAACGCAGCGCCAGCTGCGCGCGCGGGCCGGGCCGCGCGAAGGACTCGCGCTTGGCCGCCACCAGGTCCGACAGGTACCGCTCGACGTCCGTGTCCGTGAACGCCGGGGTGCGCACCGCCTCGGCCAGCAGGTCCGCTCCGGCCGCTGCCTCGCGGATCGGCAGATCGAGCGAGATGCGCGCGGTCTCCCAGCCGGTGTCCACGGACCAGCTGCCGCCCAGCGACTCGACCGCGGTACCGAAGTCGTCCGCGCTGCGCTTGAGGGTTCCTTCGTCGAGCAGTCCCGCGGTCGCCTTGGCCAGACCGTCGAGGCCGGCCGGTTCGTGCAGCGCCCCGCCGTCGAGCAGCACCGACAGCCACGCGATCGGCTGGCCGGGTAGGTGCGCGGCGACGACGCGTCCCGCACCGACGGCCACGGTGCGCACTTCAGGGAAGATGTACGGGCGCGGCGGGAACACTTCGGGGCGCGCGGCGAGCGGGGCGGGGACGCTCGAGTTCGCCGACGTCGCAGAGGTCTCAGTCACGGGTCTCAGGCCTCCGCGCTCTCGTCGTTGCGTCCGGTCGAAGGTTCATATGCCAGCGTGATCCGGTTGTCTGGCGCGAACACCCGGGCGGCCGCTTCCTGAACCTGCGCCGCGTTGACCTCGAGCAGTTCGGGCAGCCGATCGGTGATCTTCAGCGCGTCGCCGAACAGCGTCGCGTGCTTCCCGAGCTGGTCGGCCCGCGAGCCGACCGTGGCCAGCTCACGGGACCAGTCCGCGGCCAGCATCGAGCGGGCCCGGCCTAGCTCCTCCTCGGTGACCCCGTCGGCCGCGACCTGCTCGCAGACCTCGAAGAACGCCGACTCCAGCTGAGGCAGCGTCACCCCGTCGCGCGGCGTCGCCATCCCGGTGATCATCGAGGCGTGCCAGGCCCGCTGCCAGGTGCCGAGATAGCCTCCCTCGGCCTGCGCCAGCCGCCGTTCGGTGACCAGCTCACGAAACAGCCGACTGCCGCGGCCCCGGCCGAGTACGACGCTCAGCACGTCCTCGGCCGCCGCTCCCGGTTCGGCGAAGCGGGCGGAGCGGAACGCGAAGAAGACCCGAGGCAGTGGCACCGGCTCGGCAAGCTCGACCCGTTCGGCCTTGCCCAGCACCGGCGGCAGCGCCTCTACCTGCGCCAGCGCGGGCCGTGGCCGTGGGCTCAACGCGCCGAAGTACCGCTCGGCGAGCTCGCGCACCTCCTCGGCCGAGGTGTCGCCGACGACGGTGAGCACCGCGTTGTCGGGGGAGTAGTAGGACTCGTAGAAGGCGGTGAAGTCAGACAGCTGCGCGCTGTCCAGCTCGGCCATCGAGCCGATCGTCGAGTGGTGGTACGGATGCCCCTCCGGGTACGCCAGCTCGCCGAGCACCTCGTGCCAGCGGCCGTAAGGCACGTTGTCGTACCGCTGCCGTCGCTCGTTCTTGACCACCTCGCGCTGGTTGTCCAGCGTCTCCTGGGTCAGCGCCAGTGCGCCCATCCGGTCCGCCTCTAGCCACAGCACGGTGGCCAGCGCGGCGGACGGCACGGTCTGGAAGTAGTTGGTGCGGTCCGAGCTGGTCGTCGCGTTGATCGCGGCGCCGCCGACCTCCTGCAGCACGCCGAAGTGCTCGCCCTTGGCGACCTGCGCCGAACCCTCGAACATCAGGTGCTCGAAGAGGTGCGCGAAGCCGTGCTTGCCGGGCGGCTCGTGCCGGGAGCCCACGTTGTACCAGAGGTTCACCGCGACGATCGGCGCCGAATGGTCCGGAGCCACGACGACGCGCAGCCCGTTGCCGAGGGAGAACTGCTCGACCGGCCAAGCGAAACCGCCGGCGGCCGCCTGGGCCGTGCCGTCGCTTGTCGCGGTCGCGCCGGCGGTGGTCAAGTGCGCCGAGTTCGCCACCCGGGCCCCCAATCCAAGGTCGCTGAAGCCTGCATGAGCCGTGTCAGGCCAGCATAAGGGGCGGGACGCGGGCAACGGCGGCCGACGAGCGGGTTGCCGCGGGCCGCCGGCGGGAAGGCGCCCCTTGAGCGGGGCTGCGGTGTCAGCCGTGACACTGGTGTCGGAAGCCGGCACGGTCACCGGCGCAGCGCGAGCAAGGAAGCGGTGAGGCCGGGTGGCGGCACGAGCGGGGCGCTTTGAGCGCGAGCGGCGGGACGCGGCCGAGCTGCGGCGCACCCGGCTGCTGCCGACCTGGGTCGAGTGGTTCTTCGTCGGCGGCGCGGTGGTGCTGATCCCATGGATCGTCTTCCTGTTCACGACCACCGAACAGGGCGTGGTGAGCAAGCACTCGCGGCTGGTCTGGGGCGGCTTCGACTGCTTCCTGGTGATCGCGTTCGCGTTGACCGCCTACCGGATCGCCAGGCGCTCCCCGCGCGGCGCGATCACGGCCACGGCGACCGGGACGATGCTGTTCATCGACGCCTGGTTCGACGTGCTCACCGCGCGGCACGCCAGCGCCCAGGTGATCGCCGTGCTGCTGGCGGTGTTCGCGGAGATCCCGTGCGGGCTGATCTGCTTCTACGTGGCGCGCCGGATCATCGGGCTGTTCGAGTCCTCGATCCCGGTGCTGCGCGAGGCGGGATTCCGGCTGTCCGGCGGGCGGCTCGTGCCGCCCGCCGACTCCGAGCTGTCAGAACACTCCGAGCTGTCAGAACACTCCGAGCTCTCAGAACAGTCCGAGCTGTCAGAACACTGACTTCGCGGACCAGTACGCGAGCAGCGAGCGGTCGCCGAGCACTTCGAGCTCCGGGTCGCCCACCTTGCGCCGGCCGTAGATGAACAGCGCCAGGTCCTGCGCCTTGCCGCGTACCGCGGACGCCCCCTTGACGTGCGCGTGCGACCAGCGGAAGCCCTCCGGCTCCAGGGTGATCAGCCATTCCCCGGGCAGCTCGCCGTCCAGGTCGGTGGCGTGCAGGTGGATCGTCTCGCCGTCGCCGCGCAGGTCGCGCACGTCCGGACGGAAGATGGCGGCGAACGGCAGCAGCTCGAGCAGCTCGTCGACCGCGTCGACGGCCACCGCCGGCTCGATCCGGCTCACCACGCCCGCCGCGGCCTCGGCGTCGGTGCGGTGGATCGTGGTCTCGTGCAGCATCCGGCGGATCCAGAAGCTCACGTGCTTGACCGCGGCCCAGGAGTACATCGGCGACTCCGGGTCGGCGGCCCGCAGCGCGGCGACCAGCCCGGCGCCGTTGCGGGAGAACCAGGCCGGAACCGCGGACCAGTCCTGCGGCATCCCGGAGGTCATGGGCCGCCGGTCGATGCGCTCGGGGGCCAGCTTCTCGACCATCGTGCGCACCCACAGGTGAATCAGTCCGACATGGTCGATCAGGTCGGAGAGGGTCCAATCCCCGCAACCCGGAACCGGGGTGGACGGCGAGGTGTCCGCGGCCAGCTCGGCAATGCGGCGGATCTCGCCGTCCAGCAGGTCTATCGCGGTCTCGTGGCGGACGGTCCGACGGCGGGGCGACGGGGCGAGGGTGGGCACCGGAGGCTCCTTTGGGATCGTTCGTGCTGGGGTGACGCGGGTACGGCGACGCCCTCGCACGGCGTCGTCGACGGTTTTGCTCCCTGGGCCCCCGCAGGGGCGTTCGGCAGCGCGAAAGGGTGGTAAGGCTGTTTGTCCCCTGAGTCGGGGGCTGGCATGCCTTCCGAGCGCTATTCCTTAAAGCTTGAGGCCAACGACCGCTGAACGCCACGTGACATCCGTCTCGTAGCGGCGCGTCACTCACTGAGGCAACAGCCTTGACCGTGTACCGCGCTGCTAGGCACGCTAAGGCGCCCCCGCGTGGCCGGTATGTTCCCGCCCGCATCTCCCATAGGGTGGATAGGCGGTTCAGGTGATCTTAAGCTTGCCGTTCCGGTCAGGCGCGAGCTAAGGAGGGTTCCGGTGGGATGGGGCCTGATGGCTGCGCTGGTGGCCTCGCTGTGTTACGGCGTCGCCTCGGTGCTCCAGGCCGTCGGGGCGCGGCGGGTCGAGCGTACCGAGCAGATCGACCACCGGCTGTTGGTACGTGTCCTCAGCTCACTGCCATTCCTCGCGGGCACGGCGCTTGATGCGGTAGGTCTCTGCTTCAACCTGTTCGCCCTACGCAACCTGACGTTGTTCACGGTGCAGGCCCTAGTGAACACGAACCTTGCGGTAACAGCGGTGACTGCGGTCCTGCTGCTCCATGCACGCATGAGCCGCCGCGACAAGCTAGCGGTGACGGCCGTTATCTGCGGACTCGTCCTGCTCTGCCTCGCCGCGGGACCAGAGGGCAGCGGCACATTCGACACCGGGGCGCGTTACGGGCTGCTGGTCGCCTCGGCCGCGCTCGCGGCGGTCGCAATCGTGGTCGCGAACGTGTTCAAGCAGGTGCACCCGGCGGTCCTCGGCGCGCTGGCCGGATTCCTGTTCGGCATCTTCGGGATCTCGGTGCGGGTCATACCGTCGCTGAAGGTCGAGCACCTGGTCACCGACCCGGCGGCATACGCCGCGATCATCGCCTCGGTGACCGGCTTCATGTTCTTCGCCGGCGCGCTGCAGCGCGGCTCGGTCACGGCGACGACGGCCGCGCTGGTCGTCGGCGAGACCGCAATCCCGGCCCTGGTGGGCCTCATCGCGCTCGGGGACACCACGCGCCGCGGCTTCGCACCGGTCGGCGTGGCCGGCTTCCTGCTGGCGGTCGGTGGCGCGCTGGCGCTCTCCAGGTACGGCGAACTGGTCGATGCCAAGCCTGCCGACCGTGCGATCGTCGAGTACGCGACACCGGCGTCGACCAGCGGCCAGCCGGTAGAACATCCCGATCGCCGGGATGGGTGACTGCGGTCAGCTGCGGTGAATCTGGGCCGATTCGGACTTCGACGCTGCGTCTGACTGCGAATCCGCTTCTGACTCTGACTCCGACTGCGCCATCTCGGCCTCAGTCTCGACGTCCTTCTCGTGCTGCCGATGCCGGTTCCACAGGACGAACCCGACGACCAGGACCAGCGCCGCGCCGAACAGCGCGTAGCTGACCACGTTGGTGTAGTGCTCGATGCGCTGCCATGCGGTGCCGGCGAGGTAGCCGATCAGGATGAACGCGGTCGCCCAGGTCACGCCGCCGAGGGCGTTCCACAGCAGGAAGCTGCGGTACCGCATCCGCGCCGTACCGCACAGACTCGGCACCAGTGCACGCAGTACCGCGGTCCACCGGCCGATGAACACCGCGCGGCCGCCGAGCCGGTTGATCAGATCCTTGCCCTGCTTCACGTGCGCCGGCTTCACGAACCGCTTCGGCGCCTTGTCGAGCAGCGCGTCGCCCCACCTGTGGCCGACCTCGTACCCGGCCGAGTCGCCCAGGATCGCGCCCGCGATCGCGGCCAGGAACACCGCGTACAGCGGGATCTTGTGCTCGTACGCGAGGAAGCCGCCGACGACGACCGCGGTCTCGCCGGGCAGCACGAAGCCGAGGAAGATCGAGGCTTCGAGGCCGGGCAGCAGGAACACCAGCGTCAGGGCAACCCAGGGGTTGAGCTTGAGCAGCTGGTCGACGATCCAGGTGACCATCCGTCAATCCCCCAGGTGCGCCAGCAGTGCGTCGTGCAGCAGTCCGTTGGAGGTGCAGGCCGAGCCGGCGGCGGGGGAGGGGTCGCCGTCGGTGGCGGTGAACTGGCCGCCGGCCTCGGTGACGATGACCGCGATCGCGGCCATGTCCCACAGCGAGACCTCCGGCTCCGCGGCCAGGTCCACGCTGCCCTCGGCCACCATCATGTGCGACCAGAAGTCCCCGTAGGCGCGGGTGCGCCAGCAGGCCCGGGAGAGGGTGAGGAAGCCGTCCAGCTTGCCGTCCTCCTCCCAGGAGATGACCGAGGAGTAGGCGAACGAGGCGTCTTCGAGGACCTTGACCTTCGAGACCGACAGCCGCGTGGCCGAGGAGAGCGAGCGGCCCGAGTACGCCCCGCCGGACTTGGAGGCCCACCAGCGCCGGCCGAGCGCGGGCGCGGACACCACGCCGACCACCGGCGTCGGGCCCTCCATCAGCGCGATCAGCGTCGCCCACACCGGCACGCCGCGCACGTAGTTCTTGGTCCCGTCGATCGGGTCGATCACCCAGCGCCGCCGGGTGGCCCCGCTGTTGCCGGGCGTGTCCCCGTACTCTTCCCCTATCACCGCGTCGCGCGGGCGCGATCGGCTCAGCGTGGTGCGCAGCAGCTCCTCGGTGGCCTTGTCCGCGTCGCTGACCGGGGTGAGGTCCGGCTTGGTCTCCACCTTCAGGTCCAGCGCCTTGAAGCGCTGCATGGTCAGCGAGTCGGCCTGGTCCGCCAGGACGTGCGCCAGCCGCAAGTCGTCGTCGTAGCCCGTCACGTCCCCAACCTACCGTTTCGGCGGCGTCGCGGGCTGAATCGCGGCGCGGCGACTCTCGGGCGCGGCCGGGAGTGCCCGGCATTGACGCGGGTACGCGGAACGGCGAGACTTAAACCGAACGTTCGGTCGGGAGGTGTGGCGAGTGTCCGTCGTCGACGCGGGATCGGTAGCCCAGGAGGCGCGGCCCGTCGATCCGCAGGTTGGATTCGACGCGCTGCTGGCCGCTGACGAGCGGGTCGAGCCGCGCGACTGGATGCCCGACGCCTACCGCGCCACGCTCATCCGGCAGATCGCGCAGCACGCGCACTCCGAGATCATCGGCATGCAGCCGGAGGGCAACTGGCTCACCCGCGCCCCGTCCCTGCGGCGCAAGGCGATCCTGCTGGCGAAGGTGCAGGACGAGGCCGGCCACGGCCTGTACCTCTACGCCGCCGCCGAAACGCTCGGCGTCACCCGCGAGGAACTGCTCGACGCCCTGCACGCCGGCCGCCAGCGCTACTCGTCGATCTTCAACTACCCGACGCTCACCTGGGCCGACGTCGGCGCGATCGGCTGGCTCGTGGACGGCGCCGCGATCGTCAACCAGATCCCGCTGACCCGCTGCTCGTACGGTCCGTACGCGCGCGCGATGGTGCGCATCTGCAAGGAGGAGTCGTTCCACCAGCGTCAGGGCTATGAATCCCTCTACACCCTGGCGCACGGCAGCCCCGAGCAGCACGCGATGGCGCAGGACGCGGTGAACCGCTGGTGGTGGCCCTCGCTGATGATGTTCGGCCCGCCGGACAGCGCCTCGGCGCACACCGCGCGATCCAGCCAGTGGAAGATCAAGCGGCACTCCAACGACGAGTTGCGGCAGCGTTTCGTGGACATCACCGTCCCGCAGGCCGAAGTGCTCGGGCTCACCCTTCCCGACCCGCGGCTGTCGTGGAATCCTGAAACCGGGCACTACGACTACGGACCGATCGACTGGTCCGAATTCGAGGCCGTACTCGCCGGCAACGGCCCGTGCAACCGGCAGCGGATCGCCCGCAAGGTCGCCGCCCACGAGGACGGCGCCTGGGTGCGCGCCGCCGCGGCCGCGTACGCGCAGAAGCATGGAGCCCGACAGTGAGCAGCCCGCCCGCCGCCGATTCGACAGCACCGAGCACCGTGTGGGAGGTCTTCGTGCGCCCGCGCCGCGGCCTGTCGCACCAGCACGTCGGCTCGGTACACGCCGCCGACGCCGAGCTCGCGCTGCGCCGCGCCCGCGATCTGTACACCCGGCGCGGCGAGGGCGTCTCGATCTGGGTTGTACCCGGCGGTGCCATCAGTGCTTCGTGTCCTGATGAGAAGGACCCTTATTTCGCACCGGCCGCCGACAAGGCGTATCGGCACCCGACCTTCTACCAGCTGCCGGAGGGGGTGAAGAACCTGTGACCGAGACACACACCACACAGACACACGTCGCCGTCCGACCGGTGGAGAAGCCGGTCGAGGAGTACGCGCTACGGCTCGGCGATGACGCGCTGCTGCTGTCCCACCGGCTGACCGAATGGCTCACCCGCGCGCCGGACCTCGAGGAAGAGGTCGCGCTCGCCAACATCGCGCTCGACCTGCTCGGCCAGGCTCGCTACCTACTGTCTCGCGCGGGCCAGTCCACCGCGCAGGACGAGGACGTGCTCGCCTTCCGCCGCTCCGACCGCGAGTACCGCAACGCGCTGATCGTCGAGCTGCCCAACGGCGACTTCGCGCACACGATCATCAGGCTGCTGTTCTTCTCCGCCTATCAGCGCGCGCTCTACCGCGCGCTCGAACACAGCGCGGACGCGACCCTGGCCGCCTTCGCCGGCAAGGCGCTGAGCGAGGTCGAGTACCACGTCGAATACGCGGCGGGCTGGACCGTGCGGCTCGGCGACGGCACGGAGGAAAGCCACGACCGCGCGGCCGCCGCCGTCGCAGAGCTCTGGCCCTATACAGCGGAGCTGTTCGCCGCCGACGACCTCGTCAGCGCTCTCTCCAACGAAGGCATCGCCGCGGACCCGGCCGTGCTGCACGGGGAATGGAGCGAGCAGGTCGAGGCGGTCCTCGCGCAGGCCACGCTCGGAGTAGAACCGACCGGCGCGTGGCGGCCCGCCGGTGGCCGCAACGGTCTGCACACCGAAGCGCTCAGCTATCTGCTGGCCGAGATGCAGTCGGTGTACCGCGCGCACCCTGGTGCCGCCTGGTGATC
>NZ_DASRGV010000277.1:0-24295 GCF_035650855.1 Actinocrinis sp.
GATGACGCGGTAGGCGACAATGGCGTCATGACGGTCCAGATCTCGCCCTCGATTCTCAACAGCGACTTCTCCCGGCTCGCCGACGAGGTCTCCTCGATCTCACGGGCCGCCGACTGGGTGCACGTGGACGTGATGGACAACCACTTCGTGCCGAACCTGACCCTCGGGCTGCCGGTGGTCGAGGCGCTGCTCAAGGCGTCGGACCTGCCGCTGGACTGCCACCTGATGATCGAGGACCCGGACCGCTGGGCCCCCGCCTACGCCGAGGCCGGGGCCGGCTCGGTGACCTTCCACGTCGAGGCGGCCGCCGCGCCGATCCGGCTGGCCCGCACGCTGCGCGCCGCCGGGGCGCGGGCCGGGATGGCGCTGCGCCCGGCTACCCCGATCGAGCCCTATGAGGACCTGCTTCCGGAACTCGACATGGTGCTGATCATGTCGGTCGAGCCGGGCTTCGGCGGACAGCGGTTCCTCGAATCCGTGCTGCCGAAGGTCCGCCGCGCCCGCCAGGCGATCGAACGGCACGGCGGCGAGATCTGGCTGCAGATGGACGGCGGCGTCTCGGCCGAGACGATCGAGCGATGCGCCGAGGCCGGTGCCGACGTATTCGTCGCAGGCTCCGCGGTTTACGCAGCGGACGACCGCGATAAGGCAGTGCGCGAGCTCAGGGCGCTGGCAGAGCGGGCTGCCGGTAACGCGCCCTGGAATGACGCGCACCGCAGCTAAGCAGGCCACCGAAATAATCCGCTCCCTCCGCACTCCACGCTGAATAAGATCATCGGCATGCGAGTGCTCGAAGAGCTGTTCTCCCTGCGCGACCGCGCCGCGCTGATCACCGGCGGAAGCTCGGGCATCGGCTACGCGATGGCCGAGGCGATCGCGCTCGCGGGCGCACGCACCGTGCTGCTGGCGCGCCGTGAGGCGGAACTCAAGGCGGCAGCCGAGCGGATCCGGCAGCAGGGCGGGGAAGCGCACTGGGTCGCCGCCGATGTTGCCGACCGCGGCAGGCTGGCCGAAGCCGCCGAGGAGGCGGTACGGCTGGTCGGCGAGATCGACGTCCTGGTCAACTGCGCCGGAGTCAACCCGCGACCGCCGCTCGGTACGCAGACCCTCGAGGACTACGACGAGATCTTGGCGGCGAATCTCGCCGGTCCGTACCAGCTCGGCCAGCGCTTCGGCCCGCGGATGGCCGAGCGCGGCTGGGGCCGGATCATCAACATCGGCTCCCAGCAGTCGGTCTCGGCGTTCGGCGACAGCGGCGTGTACGGAGTGGCCAAGGCCGGACTCGCCGGGCTGACCCGCTCGCAGGCCGAAGCGTGGTCACGCAGCGGCGTGTGCGTTAACACCGTCATCCCCGGCTTCGTGCTTACCCCGCTGACGGCTGTCGCGGCGTCAGATCCCGAGCGGGTCAAGGCACTCGCCGCACGGGCGATGGCCGGCCGCAACGGCTTGCCCGAGGACTTCCGGGGCGTCGCGCTCTTCCTCGCCTCTAACGCTTCAGCGTACGTAACGGGGCAGATGCTGTTCGTCGATGGTGGCTTCTCGGTGCACTGACCTGCGCTTGAGTTCGGCCCTGTTCCAGCTCCGGGTCGGCAGGCTCGGTGCTGGCGAACAGCACCGCGTGCAACTGCACAACTAACGTGTCCGGGCCCTCGTCGCTCGGACCGATGTTGTCGATCAGGTCGAGTACCGCGGCCTGCAGTTTCAGGTAGCGCTCAAGCGTCATGTTGACGCGGATGCTGCCGATCTGCGGGCTCAGATCAGGGCCCTCCGGCGGCGGGGAGAGCTGCACCCGTCCCGCGCGGATCTCCGTGCGCAACCGGTCGCGGACGGCATCCATCAGTGCCTCGACGGTGTCCGTGAAGTCTTCCGGCTCGGCTTGCTGGCCGAGCAGCGTTCCGGAGAACACCAGGCGCTTCTGGGCCGGCAGGTAGCGCTTCTCGATGATGCCCGAGACCACTCTGGTCTCCGCGACGTAGATCAGCCCGACGTCCTCGAGTTTCTTCACGTGCCGATAGAGCTTGGTCTGCCCCTCGTCGATCCGCTCGGCGATCTCCTTGACCGACATCGGTCGGCGGCGGGCGGCGTCGCTCGGGAACGCGCCGATGATGGCGAGCCGCAGCGGGTCGGCCAGTATCCGCAGGGTCTCCAGGTCGGTGACCGCTCGTTCCTCGACGTAGCCGAGCGGCGGCGCGGTAACCGCCGCCTGCTCGGGATTGGCTGACCTCTCCTCGCCCCTGGAACCGCTCTCGTCGGTGGCCATCGGCCGCTGACCTCACATTCTCGCGTCGTCTACCGCTTAAGTCTTGCGCAATGCTCTCGCACCTGCAATCGTTCACGCCAACGTGAATGGATGCGACAGAGTGAATGATCGCATTCTCGCGAACCGGGGAGGATGAGTATGTCCACACGCGCAGCGCCGGCGAATCCGCCGGTCACCGCCGTCCCGCTCAGCCGCAACCGCAGATTCCAGGCGTTGTGGGTCGGGGGAGCGACGGCTTACCTCGGATCGAGCTTCGTCACCGTCGCGGCTCCGCTGTTGATCCTCGGCATCACCGGGTCGGCGGCGCAGGCGGGCGTCTACGGCTTCATCGATGCGACCGCGTCCATCGCGGCCGGACTGCCCGCGGGCCTGATCCTGGACCGCTATGACCGCCGAACGCTGATGATCACATCGGAGGCGGTCCGGGCGCTCGCCTTCGCCACCCTGATGGCCGCGCTGTTCGCCGGCCGCCTCACGATGCCGCACGTCTTCGCGGTGGCGGCGGTGACCGGCGCCGCCAGGACGCTCTCGGGACCGGCCCGTTCCCTCGCCACGCGGGCCGTGGTCGCGCCGGAGCAGCTGACCAAAGCGCTCGCGACGGAGGAGGTGCGCACGCACACCGCGTCGATCATCGGTCCGTCACTCGCGGGAGTGTTGTTCGCGGTCTCCCGCACGCTCCCGTTCCTCGGCGTCGCCGTCAGCTATCTGATCTCGGCGATCTGCGCCCTCGCGGTGCCGCGCGACACCGAGGCGAGGATGGATCGACGCGGCAAGGCATCCGGCGGACCGCTCGACGGCATCAAGATCCTCATGCGCGATCCGATGCTCCGGGTGTGCCTGATCGCGCTGTCGCTGGTGAATCTCGGCGGCGTGGCGATCGAGTTGGTCGTCGTCGTGCTCGTCCGGGAGCACGGCGGATCGTCGTCCGCGGTCGGCGGCGCGCTGGCGCTGGCTGCACTCGGCGGTCTGCTCGGCGCGGCCCTGGTCACGCCGTTGCACCGGCTGCTGCGTCCCGGCTGGCTGCTGATCGCGCTGATGCTGTGGGTCGCGGCGCTGAACACGGCGCTCGTCATCCCGTTCGGCGCCTGGTGGTACGGCTCGATTCTGGCCGTGACCATGCTGGGCGTTCCGGCGGCCGTCGTGCTGCTCGACGTGCTGATATTCCGTCAGGTCGACGACGCCGTCCGCGGCCGCACCATCAGCTCCACGATGACGATCCTGAACGTCGGCCTGTCGCTCGGGCCGCTCGCCGCAGGCTTGCTCCTGCAATACGCGGGCACCACGACCGCTGTATTCGCGTTCAGCGCGGTGATCGCCGCGGCCGGGCTCGGAGCGCTGAGCAGCCGCGCCGTACGAGCCGCACGCTGGCCGGAAACGCCGCCGCCCGCCGCTGAGCCGCCGATCGACGCAGCGCCTCCTGCACTGACGGCTCCCGAACTGACAGCTCTCGAAGTGGCGCCTCTCAACGTGGCGGCCGCCGATGCATAGCGGCTTGAGTCTCTTCTTCTACGCGGGCGCGGACAGCCGATGCCGTCGCGCTCTGATGATCGGCCAAAACCAGGATTCCGTGGCCCACTTAGGTAGCCGACGCGGGTCTGAGGTACCCGAAACGGCCAGCCCAGGGCTATCTAAGGTAGGCGCAGGCCGCAAGGCGAAGCCCGAATTCGGGAATCCGACCGATCCGCCGCGCCTACCTTGGGGCGGAAAGTTGAGTACGTCGGAGGAAGTACCCGCACCAGACGGGCGCTCCTCACGATCGGAAACACTTCACGAGGGGTGAACGCCATGATGAGCGCCAGCTTCGGCCGGGAGATCGCGGACAGCCACTTCCAGCAACTGCTCGCGGAGGCCGAACACGACCGGTTGGTCGGCTGCCTGAAGCGGCAGCGCAAGCAGCGGCACGCGCGGGGCCTGGCGGCCTCGGCCCAGCGGCGGGCCGCCCAGCCCTGTCCGCAGGACCTCGGCTGACCGGCTAAGGAACCACGGCCATGGACACCACTGCCGACACGATCGCGGGCCGGAGCGCCGGCGCTGCCCAGCCGCAGCGTCCGGCGCAGCCGGCCGGCGATCTCCAGACGACCCGCGAAACGCGCCCGGCTCAAGCGGTCCGATCAAACCGCGGATCCAGGACGCCGACGCGGGGTCTGGGCCGAGCCGCCGGATCAGCGGCCGCGGCGGTGGCGGGTCCGATTTCGGCCGGGCCGGGCGCCGAGCCAGGCCCTGTGGAAAGGCCTGTGCGTTCGCTCGGGGAACGTGAAATGCTCGATGACGTGTCGAGCCGCAGCGTCAGTCCGATCTTCGTAGGTCGCCAGGAGGAGCTGGCCCGCCTGCGATCCGCCTTCGCGCGAACCGCGGCCGGGGAGCCCCAGACGGTGCTGATCGGCGGCGAGGCGGGGATCGGCAAGAGCCGGCTGGTGGAGGAGTTCACCGCGCGGCTCGACGCCATTGTCGCGGTCGGCGCGTGCATCGAGCTCGGAAACGGGGAGGGCGTGCCGTTCGGCCCGTTCGCCGCGGCATTGCGGTCGCTCGACAGCAGGGGGTTGATCGACCGCGAGAGCTGGGAGGGGCGGGAGCTGGCCCGCATACTCCCGGAGCTGGGCGAGGCCCCGGCGCGCCGCCAGCAGGAGGACGAGTACGCCCGCATCCGGCTGTTCGAGGCAGTACAGGCGGCACTGCTCAAAGCCTGCGCCGAACGGCCGCTGGTGCTGGTGGTGGACGACCTGCACTGGGCCGACCGGGCCAGCCGCGAGCTGTTCGGGTATCTGGCCCGGGTCTCCCGCGGCGGAAGCGTGCTGACCATCGGCACCTACCGGGCCGACGAACTGCACCGCGGCCATCCGCTGCGGCCGTTCCTCGCCGGGTTGGACCGGGTGCGCGGCTTGGAACGGCTCGAACTCGAGCGCTTCGACCGGGCGCAGACCGCGCTGCAGCTGCGCGGCATCCTCGGCCGCGAGCCGGAGCCGAGCGTGGTCGAGGAGGTGTTCTGCCGCGCCGAGGGCAACGCCTTCTTCACCGAGGAGGTCGCCTGCGGGGTCGCGGCGGCAGGAGGCGCCGCGCCGGAGTTGTCCTGGAGCCTGCGGGACCTGCTGATGGCCCGCGTAGAGCGGCTGCCGGAGCTGACCCAACGCCTGCTGCGCCTGCTGGCCAGCGCCGTACAGCCCGCGCATCCAGCACTGATCGCCGCGGTCGCGGGGCTCAGCGAAGACGAACTCACCGAGGCACTGCGACCCGCCTTCACCGCCAACGTCCTGGTGGCCGGGGAACGGGACACCTACCGCTTCCGGCACGCGTTGATGCGGGAGGTGGTACACGGGGAACTGCTGCCCGGAGAGCACACGCGGATCTATCTACGGCTCGCCGAGGCGCTTGACGAGACGCCGACGCTGGTCTCGGCCGACTGTTTCGACGTAGAGCTCGCGCACTACTGGTACCGCGCCCACGTGCCGGACAAGGCACTGACCGCCGCCCTGTTCGCGGCGGAGGCGGCCAGGACGCGATACGCCTTCGCCGACGAACTCGCGATGTTCGAGCGCGCGCTGGAACTGTGGGACCAGGTGCCGCACGACCCCGACGCCAAGCCGGACGACATCTACCTGATGTACCGCGCCTCAATGGCCGCCGGCCGGGCCGGAGCAGCCGACCGGGGCTTGGCCTTCGCCGACGCGGGACTGGCCGCCATCGACGAGACAGTCCGCCCCTCCCTCGCGGCGCACCTGCTCGACCAACGCGGAAAGCACCAGCGCACGCTGGGCCGCGGCTCGGGCATAGACGATCAGCTACAGGCGATCGAGCTGTTACGCGACGAGAAATACGCGGTCAAGCGCGGCTACATGCTCACCGGCCTCGCCTCCACCCTCTGCATGCACGGCCGGCTGTCCGAGGCACTCGTCGCCGTGGACGAGGCAATCGAGCTGTGCGCTCGCTCCGATGATCCGTGCGACGGACTGTCTGCTAAGTCCATCCGCGCGATGATCCTGAGCAACGGCGGGCGCATCGAGGAGGGCCTGGCACTGCATCGCGCCTGCCGGGATGAGGCCGCCCGGCTCGGCCCGACGCCCACGCTGATGCCGCGCATCGACATCTGCCTGTCCTCCGAGCTCTACGAGGTCGGCCGCTTTGAGGAGGCCGCGCAGGTCGCCCGGGGCGGGCTGGACTCGATGATCCCGTGCAATCCGGTGCAGTCCGGGATGCTGCGCAACAACCTGGCCGAGCCGCTCATCGCGCTGGGGGAGTGGGACGAGGCGGCACGGTTGATCGACGACGCGATCGACCTGAACCTGCCCGGCGTACACGACCTCGGCCTGCTGCGGCTGCGTGCGGACCTGCACATACTGCGCGGCGAGTACGAGCTGGCGCAGGTCGACCTCGACACGGCCCGGCGTCGCGGCGGTTCGAAGACCGGTGAGCCTCAGTACGTGATTCCGCTGCACCGGGCCGTGGCCGGGCTGGCGGCGGCGCGCGGCCGAATAGACCAGGTGCGCATGGCGCTGGGCACGGTGCTGGACGGCGGGGTGCGCGAAGGCGACGAGCGCTTCCTGTGGGAGATGCTCGCCCTGGTGGCCCGAGCCGAAGCAGACCGAGCGGTGGACGCCGGCAGGCGGGATCCGGACTCGGTCACGGCGCGCATCGCCCGCATCGCGGCGGAGCTGCCGGTGCACACCCCGCTGCAGAACCTCTTCGCGCGCCTTGTCGCGGCCGAGGCCCGCCGCGAGCTGGTGGAAACAAGTCAGGACCCTGCGGACTGGCTCGAATTGGTCGCCGCCGCCGATGAGGCAGTCGCTCCGGTTCACCTGCGCGCCTACCTGCGGTTCCGCCTGGCCGAGGCGTCTGCGGTCCGCGGCGAGCGCGCCGACGCGGCCGAAGCCGCCAGGCAGGCCCGAGCGCTGATCGAGCCACTCGGCGCGCGCCCCCTGCTGAGCCAGATCGAGAGCCTCGTCCGTGCCGCACGCCTGGCGCTGCGCCCGGTCCCCGACCCCGCCGCGCGGCCGTCCACCACCGCCTTCGGCCGCCCGAACGCGGCGTCCCGCGGCACCGAGCGAGCCTCCGGCGACCGCGCGTCCGAGCGAGCCCCCGGCGGCCGCGCGGCCGAGGCGATATCGCGCTTCGGCTCCCGCCCGGACCCTGGGGCGAACACGAACACGAACACGGGTGCGAACGCGAACGCGAATTTGAACGCGAACACGAGCGTGAGCGCAAGCGCCGACGCCCGAGGTCGGTCCGGTGCGGGTTCTGCCGCTGTCAGCCTGGCTGGCAGCGCGGCCACCGAGGCGGCCGGGACCACTGGGACCGCCGAGGCTGGATCCGTGCCCGGTGCAGGACATGACACGAGCACTGGAGGCAGCACCGATACCGGACTCGGCGCGAGTGCCGGACTTGGCACCGGTACCGGACTCGGCGCGGGTGCTGGCGAAGCGCCGCTCTATGAGGATGCCGGTGCGCGACCAGGCGCAGGCATCGCCTCACGCACTGGAGCGCGCCCGGCCACCCCAACAGCACCTCACCTCGGCGCCGCCGGTGGTGCCAGTCCTGCTGGTGGCGCCGACGACGCGGACTTCGGCGCTGCAGCCCACACCCCTGGTTCGGGCAGCGGCCGGAGTGCGGGCGTGGGTGCTGGCTCCAGAAGCGGTCCGAACGTCGGCGACCTCGGTCTGACGCGGCGTGAGCTCGACGTGTTGCGGCTCGTCGCCGACGGCTTGTCGAATGGCCAGATTGGCGCACGGCTGTACATCAGCACCAAGACGGTATCCGTGCATGTGTCGAACATCCTGGCCAAGCTCGGCGTCTCCTCGCGCACCGAGGCGGCGGCAGTTGCACACCGGCTGCGCGTCTTCGACAACGTGGCCTGATTCACCGCTCTACGGTGCCGGTGCCGGTGCCGGTGACGGCTTCGGCGCACGCTGCACCATCGTCGAGAAGTAGGCCGCGTGCGCCCGCGTCAGCGCACTGGCGACACGTTCGCCGACATCATCCCGCTGGTGCTGGTGCTGGTGCTGGTGCTGGTGCTGGTGCTGGTGCGGACTCGATTACTGCCGCAGCCTGCTCGGCGAGTCGCTCTTCGTGCGCGGCGCGAATCCGGCGCCAGAGGCGTTCGCGATCCTCGATGGTCACGTCAGCGAGGTCCAGGGCGAACAAGTCCGTTGCCGCCTCGAACCACTCCGTCACCGACGTGAGTTCGCGCTTGGCCGGCGCATCCCTGCCCTCGATGCGGTGCAGGACGCAGCCAATGATGTAGTCAGTGCCCTGCGCATCGCGTCGGTAGACCTGGGCGGTCGTGACGAAAGGCGACGCCGGCGACGTGGACAGTTCGGCGTGATACGGAAGGAACTGCGTCCACTCCGCCGGGGTGAGCGTGAAGTCCATAGCCGCGAAAGAGCCGCTGGACAGCGTCGTGTCCTGCACGAAGCGCCAGATTTCGACGGGGCCGGGGTTGCCGCCAACAGCTTCGCCATCGATCGTCGAGGTGCCGGACAGGTCGGTATCCGCGTTCAGCGGCGCGACGTCGAGCTGTGCAGCCTGGACGTAGGGCGACCAGGCGCCCGCGCGCTCGAGCCGGAAGACGAATGGGCCCTGTCGGTGCTCGCCCTCGACCAGTCGCATCGGCTCATGGTGCGCGTTGCTTAGACCGGCATCGACCATCCATATCTCGCCGTCCAGATCGACGGTCACGGCCATGTGGTTGCCGTATCGATCGGGCGCGGGGACCAGGTTGCCGTTGTGGACCGCACCGCGGTGGCGCGTTACCCGATAACCGAGTGCGGACAGCAGCGCGGACAACGCACCGTTGAGGTTGAAGCAGTAGCCACCACGGCCCGACAGCACGCGGCGAATTGAGTCGGCGGGGTCGATGCTTTGGGGACGTCCGAGCTGAATGTCGATGTTCTCGTAGGCGATCCGCTCGACGTGCGCTCGATGCAGCGCCGCCAGTGACTCGGGCGAGGGTTCGCCCGGGTCGGCGATGCCCAGGCGCGAAAGGTAGGGGTCCAGCCAGGAGGGTCGGATCGTCATAGCGCCACGCTAGAGGTCGGGGCGGACAATGGCGGTGCGGGATTGACTGGGGCTTTGGGACGGGCTTGGCGTGCCTGGACTGCTGACGGGGCTAGCGGTGGCGGGGGAGTGTGGAGGCTTCTTCCCGCCCCGCGCGAGACGACTGCCCAGCGGTCTGCCTGATCCACAGCGCGGCTCCGGCGGCCGTCGCCGCTGCTGCTACCGCGAGCGCGGCGATGATGCGACCCCAGACTGCTCCCGAGTTCACCGGCGCTTGGGCGGCGAGCAGCACGATCGCGACTGCCGCGAGCGCGGACAGGGGCGCCGTGCCGCGTCGCAGTTGCCTGACACCCACTGGGCCCGCCGCGAGTGCGTCGACCGCGAGCAGGTACGCCAGTAGCAGCGCCGCGTCGATGACCGTCAGCCAGACCGGCGGATCACTGAAGCCGGCCACGATCGTGCAGCCCACGGCGAACACGGTGTTGCGATGGCGGGCGAACTGGCTGGTGAGGCGGACCGACTGCGCGGCCGGCCGCCGGGATACCACCGGGGCGGCCCAGATCGTCGCCACGAGCGCCGCCAGCGCGAACAGCCAGCCGACGGGTCCGCGGCTGCCCAGCTTCGTGGGGTCCACCGCGGCCAGCGCCAATGCGACGCCGAGCAGCAGGACCGCGTCATTCGGCAGTGTATTGACACGCCCGGGGAACATTCGGGCGAGGAAGGCGTGCATGTTCGGCGGCAGGGCGGCTGAGGAGGGGAGGGGCGCGGCGTCGTTGTCGGCTTGAGCGTGCTCGTGCTCGTGGGCGGTGTCGCTGCCGTGTTCGCTCATCGGGCCCTCCCGCGCACGCCGGTGCGCAGCAGCGGGGCCAGCGCGAGGTCCAGCTCGCCCGAGCCGTCCCAGGCGACCACCGGAATGCCCCGCTCGACCAGGCTGAAGCGCAGCGCCTCGCGGTCCATCCGCCACAGCCGCAGCGCGAACTCCGCCGCCTCGTCGCCCGGCTCGACCCGCGGGTCGCCGGTCGGGATCTCCACGACCACCACCGGGTTGCCCCGCTCCGCCAAGTCCCGCAATACATCCAGGATCCGGTCGTCGGCCAGCGGCGTGATCGCGTAGACCAGCGCTCCGTTAGGCAGCGCAGGGGTAGGCACGTGATCGATGTCCGGCGTGTGGTAGCCGAGGTCGCGGCGCACCTCGAGCACGGTCTCCACGATGCGGTACAGATACCCGCCGCCGGTCCCCGGCTGCAGCCACCGCAGCCGACCGCCGACTGAGACCACTCCGACCCGGTCATGGCTGCGCAGATAAGTACGCGCGATGCCTGCTGCTGCGCGCACCGAGTCGTCAAGCGTCGACCGTCCGGTCGCCGGGTCGCGCACATCGCCGAACGCGTCGAGCAGCACCACCGTGTCCGCCGCGCGCTCGGCCGCGAACTGGGTGATTTGTATCTCGCCGCGCCGGGTCGTGGACGGCCAGTGGATCCGCCGCTGCCGGTCGCCCCACGTGTACGGGCGCACGCCGGCGAACTCGAAGCCGTCGCCGGTCTGCCGCGCGGTGTGCTCACCGAGCCGGTTCGGCAGCCGGGTCGGGATCGGCGTCAGGGTGCTGTCGGCCGGCATCGGATAAATGTCCACGTCGCCGAGCTGCGCGCGCACCGTGCGTCGTCCCAGGCCGCCCGCGTCATGTAAGTCGATATCCGCCACGCCGAGCGTCCAGCGGCCCCAGCGGCGCGCGACGAACGAGAAGGTGACGACCGGACCGGACACCTCCACCGCGGCCAGCTCCACGCCCGGTCCCGGAGCGACGCCCGGATCGATCCAGCCGACCAGCCCGTCGAAGGCCAGATCGACCCGCGCCGCGATCGCTTCGCCCTCGAAGAGGCGACGCACGGGCACGACTGCGCGCGCGCCGACGCGTGTCGGCCGGGTCGAGCGAGGGGCGCCCAGCGCGAGCAGCACCGCCGGTCCCGCTGCGAGCGCGAGCATCCACGCGCGGCCGCTGATGAGTGCGACGGCGGCCGCGGCGAGCGCCACGCTGCTCAACCGCAGCGCTCGCTCAGTCAGCCGCCACGCCTCGGTCGGGGCCTGAGGCGGTTCCGCCGGAGCGTCCACGGACTGCGGGCCGCCGAGCGCACGGCGTACGGCCTCGCCGCCCGGCGCGGCCACAGCCGGATCCTGCGGTGCCCGACCCGGCTGATCCGCCCGACCCGATGCGGCTTGATCGTTCTGGCGCTGCATCGGCCGCTCTGCAGGGCCCGGCGACGTCCGGGCGTCACGCGCCGCGCCGCCCTCTTCGCTCACGGCTGCGGGACCGTGCGCGGTGTCGCGACCGAGTTGACGATGCCCTGCACCACGTCGTCCGCGCTGATGCGGCGCACCCAGAGCTCCGGCCGCAGCGTGACGCGATGCGCGAGCGCCGGGACGGCCACCGCCTTGACGTCCTCGGGCGTCACGTAATCGCGCCCGTCCAGCACAGCCCGGCCCCTGGCCAGCTGCACCAGCGCCAAGCCGCCGCGCGGGGAGGCGCCGACCTGGATCTGAGCGTGCTTCCGCGTCGCGTTGACCAGGCCGATGATGTAGCCGAGCAGGTCGTCGTCCACCTCGACCGACTCCAGGCTGGCCCGCATCGCCAGCACCTCGGCCGGATTCGTCAGCGCGGTCAGCACCGCCTCGGGCGCGGCCCGGTCCAGCCGCCTGCGCAGCATCGCCGCCTCGTCCACCGCCGGCAGGTAACCCATGCGCACCCGCAGCTGGAACCGGTCAAGCTGCGCCTCGGGCAGCTGGTACGTGCCCTCGTACTCGATCGGGTTGTCCGTGGCGATCACCACGAACGGCTTAGGCAGCGGACGGGTCGCGCCGTCCACCGAGACCTGGCCTTCGGCCATCGCCTCCAGCAGCGCGGCCTGCGTCTTCGGCGGGGTCCGGTTGATCTCGTCGGCCAGCAGCAGGTTGGTGAACACCGGCCCCGGCCGGAACACCATCTCGCCGGAACGCTGGTCGTAGAACGGCGCGCCGGTCACGTCCGAGGGCAGCAGGTCCGGGGTGAACTGTATTCGGGTGAACTCCAGGCCCAGCGCGGTCGCGAAGGACCGGGCCAGCAGCGTCTTGCCGAGGCCGGGCAGGTCCTCGATCAGCACGTGCCCGCCGGCCAGCACGCCGAGCATCACCAGTTCCAACGCCGGCCGCTTGCCGACGACGGCCCGCTCGACCTCGTCGAGCACCGCGTGCGCGCGCTCGCCGGTCTGCTTCGGCGTAAGGGTGACGGCTGTGGACGCGGCCGCCGCCCCAGTCGCCGCTCCCGCTCCGGCTCCCGCCGAATTCGATGCGGCCGACGCCGCCCCCGTCGTCGTACCGCGCCCTGCACCTGCCGCTGCGTGCATAACCGCCTCGCCCCGCTTCGTCGGCGCCGCGTCGGCCGGCGTGGTGCCGGTGTCCGCCGCGGCAGTACTCACTGCGTTCTCCAAGACTTAGCGCTCCTCATCGGTCACCTGCTCCCCGTGGGGAGGATTCACAGCGTTTCGAGACGGTGGACAAGCGCCCGAAGGACCACGTCCGGAATCGGTGGGGGATAGTTGGCCGACTGTGCGCGCCGGTCCAGCGTACGGCGTGGCGGCAGTGGACCCGTGTAGCCCGGACGGCGCGGGTCGATCCACGCGAACACATCCTCGCCCACGATCGCCGCCGCGCGCTCCGGCTCGCGGTAGAGCGAGACCCCGTGCCGATCGGCCAGCCGCACCGCGTAAAGCCGCTCGAGCTCCGGCCGCAGCACCCGCTCGAAACCCGCCGCCGACTCCCGTGCCGCCTCCACGGCCGCCGCCCAGCCCTGCAGGCTCGGCTCGCGCTGGTGGACGAGCCGCACCGCCCGGCGATACGAACCGTCGATCGCTTCGGCCCCGGCGACGTACCGGGCGATGAGCAATCCGATGATGACGATCGCCGCAGCACCCGCGGCGGCGGCACCCGGCCCGCCCGCGACCGCCAGCACGATCTCGGCGACGACGGCCAAACCGGCCAGCAACGCCAACGCCTGCGCGGCCGGACCAAGGCGCGGGGAGCGGGAGTCTTGACGCAGAACGGTCACGAGCCGACCACCTGACCAGACGCGTCCTGCGCTGCCACTTCGTCCCGCTCGCCTGCCTTACGCCCTCGCCGCGCCTCGTCTTCGCGCGCCCGGATGCGTTCGGCCAGCGCGCCCGTGACGGAGTCCAGCGCACGTCGTGCTGCCTCGAGATGCTGCGCGGTCATCGGATGTGAGGAGAACCTGGCTTCACGGAACAGATCCGTCAGCGCCTCGGCGTCCTGTGTCCCGAGGGCCGCCAGATCGCGAGCGGTCGCGCGGTGCAGCAGGTCTGACGGGCTGTCGGAGCTTTCGCGGGAGATCCCGGCCTGCGCCAGCGAGGTCTCCATCGCGGCGTAGCAGGCGATGATCGCGGCCCGCGCGTCGTCCCCGCCGAGCGCCGAGCGCCCGGCGATCAGCGCGTCGGCCAGCGCTTCGTCCTCGGCGCCGGAGTCGGCGGTCGGCGGCGCCGACTCCACCGGGCCGAGCTGCGGGACCTTGCGCAGCAGCCGGAGCGCCACCAGCACGATCACGGCGATCAGCGCGGCGCCGAGCGCGGCCAGCAGAACCCACAGGAAAGTGGTCAGGTCGAACGAGAAGCTGTGCGCCTTGTGATGCGCGGTCTGCTGCGGCGTCGGGACCAGTTGGTAGGAGCCCAGGGCGTCGGTCGGCACGACCTGGTCGGGGTACTCGGCCTGGCCGGAATCCGGTCGATGCAGCACGATCAACGCGCCCGGCACGAGTACGACGCTGACGAACAGCACCGCGACAGTGGCCTGCCGCAGCCGGTCCAGCGCCGTCGTGGGCACCTCGGTGGTGCGCACATGGCCGCGGTACTTCGCGGCGGCGACCAGCGCGGCGACGGCGAAGAGCAGAGCGAGGCTGACGTCGGCCCCGGTCGCCAGCCCCGCGTTGCGCAGCGCCGCACCCGCGGCTGCCCGGATCGCGACCGCGGCAATGGCCAGCCCTAAAGCCACCGCTGCCGCGAGCAGCCCACCGGACCGGAGGCTGCGCCGCCGATCGTCGCTCCCGCTTTGAGTCACCCGTCCGGTCTCTCCATGCCGCCGCTGTTCGGACGCCAGCCTGGCATACCGGTGCGGCTCATGTCAGCACAGCGACGATTTTGCGTGGATTGACGCATTTATCGCAGCAGAGAACGTGAAAGTCCGGATCTTGGGAGCGAAGAAGGTATCGCTGCGCGGGGAAGGGCCAATGCGCGGGCGCGCCGCTCAAGGCACCCAGAGGCGGGCGGCGGTGGCGGTCGCCTCCAGCAGCCCCGAGCTGAGCAGTGCGAGCTCCCCGCGCAGGTCCTTCGGGATCTCCCGGATCCGGCTCGGCAGCTGCCGTGCGGCCGCGCGCAGCGAGAGATCGGGCAGCCGCTGCGTCAGCTCCAGGTGCCGCTCCATCAGCCGGATCAGCCCCTGCCTGCGCATGCGGGCCAGCGTCTGCGCGAGCCGCAGCGACATCAGCCAGGCCGTCAGATGCCACAGCGGGATGATGACCAGCCAGATGATGAAGTAGGTGTGCGTGACCCGCTGCACGGTCGGCGCGTAGTGCTGCAGATCCAGCACGTGCGTGACGACGCGCGGCTCCCAGCGCCGCTCCAGGTACACCGGCAGCGCCCACATCGCCAGCGCGACGGAGCTGAGCCCCCACGGGATCGCGATGTATATCGTCCAGCGCGCCCATGTGCCCTTCGCCTGGAATCGCTTGCTCATCCGCATGAACGGACTGGGCACCAGCACCGAGGCGAGGTTGCCGATCGCGATCGAGGCGATCGGCAGCACCGCGAGCTGCGGGAGCGCGGGACGCACCCAGGCCGAGCTGTGCCCGACCCACACCGTCAGCGCCACCACGAGCGCGACGAACGTCAGCTCCCACACCGCGAGCAGCAGATTGCGCGCCAGCAGGATCCGGCCCGGATCGGCCCCGGAGCGCAGCAGGTCCGCGGCCCAGCGCGGCTCCGCGGCCAGCTGGTTGGTCAGCGAGCCGTCCGCGACCGCGGTCAGGATCACCGGCACGACCACCGGGTTCATCGGATTGGCCAGGTTGGGCTTGGTGCACACCACCAGGAACGCGAAGGTGCCGAAGCCGAGCAGCCAGCTGGCCAGCATGCCGTAGAGCCAGTCCGGGCGGGTCCGGAGCACCCGGGTCAGCTCGCCGAACACGGTGACCTTGTGTCGCACCGGCAGTGGCGGCGCCGGCCGGGGCTGCATCGCGGGGGAAAGGGTCGTCTCCTCCGTCACGCTCCGCCCCTCTCGCGCGCCGCGGCCCTGTGCCGATCGCCGAATCAGCCAACCCGTGATCCGGCCGCCGACCTCCGTCTCAGGTGCAAACCGTGATCACTGTATTCGTCATTCCCCCGGGCGCCCCGGCTGACGCCCCGTCGAGCCGGTTCCCAGCTGTTCTTAACCTTCCGGACACGCCGGCCGGGCCGCGCCGTGCACCGATACTGCGGGCACTGTTCGTCCATCGACAGTGCTGCGGTCACCGAGCCGCAATCCCGGCCGAGCACCCTGCCTGGTATGCGGGTCGCAGTAGTAACCGAATCCTTCCTGCCGCAGGTGAACGGGGTCACCAACACGGTGATCCGGATCCTCGAGCACCTCGCCGCGCACGGTCACGAGGCGCTGGTCGTCGCGCCCCGCCCCGGTCCGGCGGCCTACGCGGGCTTCCCCGTGGTGGCCGTTCCCGGCGTCGGACTGCCCGGATACCGGGAGTTCAAGCTCGGGCTGCCGACCCGGCGCGTCGAGAAGGTCCTGCGCGACTTCCGGCCCGACGTGGTGCACCTGGCCTCCCCGATCGCGCTGGGCGCCGCCGGCGCCCGGGCCGCGCGCCGGATCGGCGCGCCCTGCGTCGCGGTCTTCCAGACGGACGTGGCCGGCTTCGCGCGGCAGTACGGCTTCCGCGGCACCGACGCGGTGATCTGGAGCTGGATCCGGCACATCCACCGGCAGGCCGACGTCACCCTGGCGCCGTCGCGGGCGAGCCTCGAACAACTGCAGGCGCAAGGCGTGCCCCGGCTCGCGCTGTGGGCCCGCGGCGTGGACGCGGCCCGGTTCAACCCGGCGCACCGCGACGAGACGCTGCGCGAATGGCTGCTCGGCGACCGCGAGATCCTGGTCGGCTACGTCGGCCGGCTCGCCGGGGACAAGCGGGTGCACCTGCTGGCGCATCTCGCGGACCTGCCGAAGGTGCGCATCGTCGCGGTCGGCGACGGACCCGCGGCGCCCAGCCTGCGGGCCCTGATACCGAGCGCCGCGCTGCCCGGATTCCTCAGCGGACAGGCGCTTTCCGCAGCGTACGCGTCGCTCGACGTGTTCGTACATACGGGCGCCGACGACACCTTCGGCCAATGCGTGCAGGAGGCGATGGCTTCAGGGGTGCCTGTTGTGGCGCCGGCTGTCGGCGGACCGCTGGATCTGGTGCGCCCGGGCCACACCGGGCTGTTGTACGAACCCGATGACACCGACGACCTCAGGCGCCGCGTCGCCCAGCTCGTCACGAATCCCGCGCTGCGCGCCCAGTACGGCGCGAACGCGCGGGAGACGGTCCTCTCCCGGTCCTGGGCTTCGGTCTGCGATCAATTGTTCGGTCACTACGACGCCGCGTTGGCGCGTCACCGGCAGCTGGTTGGGGCAGTGGGTTGACCGGTAGAGCCAGGCAATAGCTGGACATAGACATCTGCGTATGAGTGGACGCGGTTGGCGGCCGGGCGCCGGGTTGGCGCGGTTACGCCACGGCAGGTTCCCGCCAGGTTCAAAACCTGTCGTTTCGCGTTGGCGACCGGCAGGGTAATGGATGCCTCGACCGGACATTGGGGACCGGTCGCCTGCCGTGGACGTGATCCATGTTCCGATCGCCGGTGTTTGGGTGTGGGCCGGCGATCCCCTGAACGGTGGCGCCCTTCTCGCGTGGGGCGTCATCGCGATGCCGTTCCGAGCCGCTGCCCGACCCCGCAGCGGCTCGGAACGGCGTTAAGCATTCAGGCACTCGCCGGGGCGGTGATGACCGAGAACTCGGCGCCCTGCGGGTCACACAGCGTGCAGAACCGCCCGTATGGCGAATCCTTCGGCTCGGTCACCAGCCGCGCGCCCGCGGCGATCGCCTGGTGCGCGGCCGCGTCCGTCTCCGTGACCAGGAAATACGGGACCCAGCGCGCGGCCCGCTGCGGGGAGACCGCCGTGTGCCCGGCCTGCCAGATCCCGGCGACCTGCTCGCCGTGCACGGTCAGCACCCAGTAGGAATCCGGCTCCATCGGCGTCTTCGGCACCTCGAGGCCGAGCAGCGCCCCGTAGAAGTCGGCGCTGTGCGGACCCTGCGGCGTCTCCAGCTCGAACCAGACCGGCGTGCCCGGCTGCATCCTGGCCTCGAAGCCGGGGAAGGGATCGGCCTGCCACAGCCCGAACGGCGCGGTGGCCGGGTCTGCGGCCAGCAGCTGCCTGCCCACGCCGGGCACGTCTGCCGGGCCGAAGTACAGCGTGCCGCCGAGCTTGTCGATCCGCTCGGCGGTCGCCTCGATGTCGTCCACGGCGAAATAGGTGTTCCAGGTGACCGCCCTGGTCGGCATGTTGGGCATCCGCGGACCGATCCCGGCCACCGCCTTGCCGTCGAGCGAGAGCACGGCATAGCCCTCGTTGCGCGGGTCCGGCTCACCGGTCCAGCCGAACAGCTCACGGTAGAAGCTGAGCGCGGCGTGCTGGTCGTCCGCGTACATGTCGAGCCAGCACGGCGTGCCTTGCGGGTAGGGACGTTGGGCGTCGGCCATACCTGCCGACCTCCTTTGCTCGGGAACCCTGTCTTCAGCCAGTAACCCAGTAAGCCGGTCTCCACTCAGCGAAGCGCTGTCTTCAGAAAGCGCTGTCTTCGGAAACGCTGTCTTCGGCCCACTGTGCCACTGCCTGCCGACACCGGCATCCGTTGCGTCACGGCTCAGCGCGGGGCGGCGACCGTCCTGCGGTCACGCAGCGTCGCGTTCAGGGCGATGATCTCCTCTCCGGCCTTCGCAGGAGAGCCGGCGTCGAACGGCGGCTGCGGGTCGTACTCGATCGCGAGCTGGATCGCCTTGGCCACATCGTCGCCCGCGATCAGCCCGACGAGTGTCAGGGCCATGTCGATGCCTGAGGAGACGCCGGCCGCCGTAACGATCTTGCCTTGCCGTACGACCCGTTCGGCCGTGTACCGCGCGCCCAGCTTCTCCAGCGTCTCGACGGCGCTCCAGTGCGTCGTAGCGTCCAGCCCGTCGAGCAGTCCGGCGGCGGCGAGCACGAGCGAACCGGTGCACACCGAGGTCGTCCACTGCGTCGTCTCGTGGATGGCCCGCACCCAGCCGAGCATCTCCTCGTCGCGGGTCAGCGCCCGGGTTCCCCAGCCGCCTGGCACGACCAGGATGTCCGCCGAGCCGACCTCGTCGAGGGACGCGTCGGCGTGCAGGCCGACCACGCCGCTTTCCGTGCGCACCACCCCGCCGGCCTTGGCGACGAAGGTGACTTCCGTGTCGGGCAGCATCCGCAGGACCTCGTACGGGCCGATCGCGTCGAGCGCGGTGAACTCGGGGAATATCGGAATGATCACTCTTAGTGGACTTGAGGGCATGCGTCCCACCTCCTGCGTCCAGCCTGGTCGATCGCGCGGCATGGCGGCAAGGACATGCTTATGACGAATTCCGCCATCGACTGCGCCGCCACCGGCGACGCCGACCCCGACGTCTATCAGGCTTCTGTTTCAGTCAGGACGAGCGGAAGCGCGCGCGGTACTCGCCCGGGGTGACCCGGACGGTTCGCCGAAAAGCGCGATGCATCGTCGCGATCGTGCCGAACCCCGACGCCCGCGCGATCCGGTCGAGCCCGTCCGCCGTCGTCTCCAGCAGCCGCCGCGCCGCCTCCACCCGCACCGCCTCCACATGAGCGGCCGGACTGCTGCCGGTCTCCGCGCGAAACACCCGCGCGAAGTGCCGTTCGCTCATGCCGACGCGCGAGGCCAGCGCGGGCACCGACAGGTCGGCGTCCGGATGCTCGGCGATGAACGACTGCAGCCGCCGCAGCGGCTCGCGGGAGGGGCGCTGCGCCGCGAGCTGGGCCGAGAACTGGGTCTGCCCGCCCGGCCGCTGCACGAACACCACCAGCTGCCGGGCGATCGCGCGGGCCAGCGTGCCGCCGTGATCCGCCTCCACCAGGCCCAGGGCGAGATCGATGCCCGCGGTGACCCCGGCGGAAGTCCAGATCGGGCCGTCGTGCACGAAGATCGGCTCCGGGTCCACCGTCACGGCGGGAAACCGCTCGGCCAGCTCGGTGCAGGCCTGCCAGTGCGTCGTGGCCCGCCGCCCGTCCAGCAAACCCGCTTGGGCGAGCAGGAACGCGCCGGTGCAGACGGAAGTGGTACGCCGCACCTTCTCGGCGGCCTGCCCGACCCATGCGACGTGCCGGTCGTCCCGAGCCGCCACGCGCGCTCCACGGCCTCCGGCGACCACGAGCGTGTCCGCGCTGCCCGAGCCCGTGATGACCTCCTCCGCGGCCTCGGCGAGCACCGGCAGCCCGCAGCTGGCGGTCACCGGTCCGGGCGCCAGCGCCACGGGCCGCAGCGAATACGAGCCCGGACGCATCCGCTCCGCCTGCGAGAACACTTCGAGCGGTCCGGTCAGGTCGAGGATCTGGAAGTCCGGGAACACCAGGAAGACGATCGTGCGGCTCGCGACCGGGGGACGGCTCATGACGGGAGGATAGGGCGTGCCCGGGCCGCGCCGCCGGAGCCTTTGCGGACCGCCACCCGCCGCACCGCACAATCCCGCGCGCATGACGGCGGTCACGTCTTGACTTGAATCAGGGTACGCAGTGAGATGGGCCCGGTCTCGTCGCTCTCAAGCCATCCGGAGGTTCCCATGCGCATATTCACCGCGCCGCGGCACTGGTCCCACCGAACACTGGTGCCGGCCGCCGCCCTGGCCGTGCTGTTCGGCGCGGGCGCCGGCTCCGCCGCCGCGGCCGCCGAACATACCGCGTCCGCCAAACACCCGGTGCTCGCCGAATCCGCGCTGCGGACGGCCGCGACTTCTTCTACCGACACCGCGACTTCTTCTACCGACACCGCGGCGCTGACCCCGTTCACCATTACCAGCCCGGACTTCCGGGACGGCGGTCCGCTGCCGGTGTGGACCGAGTTCGGCGGAACCTACGCCGCCGAGGCCGGCTGCTTCGGCAAGAACCTGGCCCCGGAACTGGACTGGCGCAACGTTCCCGCCGGCACGCAGAGCTTTGCGATGCTGGTCAACGACATGGACGCGCCGCTGTCAGGAGGCTGGCACCACTGGGTGGTCTACAACATCCCGGCCACCGCGCACGAGCTGGAAGGCCACGGGGTCCTGCAGTACACCCAGGGCTCGACCAGCTGGGACGTCAACGGCATCCCGGTGGTCGGCTGGGGCGGTCCCTGCCCGCCGGCCGACGGCCAGACCCACCACTACATCTTCACGCTCTACGCGCTCTCGACCCCGACGCTCTCCGGCGACTCGCTGACCTACGAGCAGGTGCTCGCCGCGATCAACCCGTACGTGGTCGGCTCCACGGTGATCATCGGCACGTTCCGGCTGCCGCTGCGGTAACCAGCGCGTTCGCTGCTCCTGCTCCTGCTCCTGCTCCTGCTCCTGCTCCTGCTTCTGTCCCTGTCCCTGCCTCTGTCGCGGTAGGGACAGGGACAGGGCGCCGCGGCCCTCCGGATCTGGCTCTAGACGGGAAACTTCACGCCGGTGAGCTCCTCAGAGACGGTCCACAGTCGCTGCTGAACAGTCACGTCCTGCGACGCCGGGCTGGACGCGACCACCTGCGGGTGCCCTCGGAATCCGCCCATCCCGTCCGGGCCGTAGAACTGGCCGCCGGCGGCGGCGGGGTCGGTGGCCGCCCGCAGGGTCGGCAGTGCGCCCATGTCCGGCTTCTGGCTTATCAGCGGCGCGATCAGCGGGCTGATCAACCGCATCGCGGCGGGGGAGTTGCGCACGAGCTCGGTGTCGGCCACGCCCGGGTGTGCGGCCAGCGCGATCGTGGTGCCGTGCGACGCGAGTCGGCGCTGTAGTTCGTAGGTGAACATGAGGTTCGCCAGCTTCGACTGCCCGTAGGCCGCGACTCGGCTGTAGGACTTCTCCCACTGCAGGTCGTCGAAGTGAATCGCGGCCCGGATGCGGTGGGCGACGCTGCTGACCGTCACCACCCGCGAGCCCGGCACCGGCAGCAGCAGATCGAGCACCAGCCCGGTGAACGCGAAGTGGCCGAGGTGGTTGGTGCCGAACTGCAGCTCGAACCCGTCCTTCGTGGTCTGCTTCGGCGTGTACATCACGCCGGCGTTGTTGATCAGCAGGTCGATCCTCGGGTGGGCCTCGCGCACTGCGGCCGCCGCCGCGTGAATCGATGCCAGCGAGGTCAGGTCGAGCTCCTGCACGGTCACCTCGCCGGTCATCCGGGCGGCCGCCTGCCTGCCCTTTTCCGTGTCCCGCACGGCCAGTACCACCGTCGCCCCGTGCTGCGCCAAGGCGCGTGCGGTCTCGAAGCCGAGGCCGGTGTTCGCGCCGGTCACGACCGCCACCCGGCCCTTCTGGTCAGGGATGTCGTGCTCGGTCCAGGTCATGGCCCGCTCCTTAAAGACTGTCGGTCTGTTATGGCTCCGACGCTAAGAGACCTTCGGTCTGTTGTCAAGAGACCGGCGGTTTGTAAACTGGGCCGCATGACGTTCCAGCGGGCACGCAGCGAGGAGCAGCGCGAGATCCGGCGCCAGGCGATCCTGGACGCCGCGGCGGAGATGCTCGAGCAGATGCCGGTGGCCGAGGTGACCCTCAACGAGCTGAGCCGGCGGGTCGGGCTGGCCAAGTCGAACGTGCTGCGCTACTTCGAGTCCCGCGAGGCGGTGCTGTTCGAACTGCTCGAGCGGGCCATGGAGCGATGGCTGGAGCAGGTCCCGGACGAACTGGCCGCGGGCGTCGACCCCCGGCTCTCGGCGCGGGAGCGTGGCGACCAGGTGGCCGCGGTGCTCAGCGCCTCCCTCGCGCGCCAGACCGTCCTGTGCGATCTGATCAACGCGCAGACCGGCGTGCTGGAGCACAACGTGTCCGTCGAGGTCGCCGTGCAGTACAAGCGATCGGCCGTCACCGACATCGCGGCCGCGGCCGCCGTCATCCACCGGTACTTGCCGGAACTGGGCGACGGCGCCCGGTTCGTCGCCATCATGACCCTAATACTGGCCGGGACGCTGTCGGTCTACTGCCGCCCCTCCGCCAGCGCGCTCGCCGCCTACGAGGCAGACCCCGCCGTCGCCGTTCTGCGCATGGATCTACGCACCACCCTTGAGCATGCCGTCGCCACCCTGATCGCGGGCACCCTGGCACGGTCCTAAAACGCTTCTTTCCGTTGCGCTGACCGCCTCAGCGGGTCGTGTCAGGGACCTGCCGGGCCGGGGCGCTCCAGGATGCGAGCACGTGCAGGGCGTCGTCGGCCGGGCTGCCGGGTTCCGCGTGGTACGCGGTGAGCGTGAGGCCGGGGTCGGCGGGCAGCGGCATGGCCTCGAAGGCGAGGTCCAGCTCGCCGATCGCCGGGTGATGGAAGCGCTTGGTGCCGGTGTGGTGCAGGCGCACGTCGTGCTTGGCCCAGCGGGCGCGGAACTCCTGGCTGCGGGTGGACAGCTCGCCGACCAGTTCGGTCAGGTCCGGGTTGTACGGGTCGCGGCCGGCCTCGGTGCGCAGCAGGTTGACCGTGGTGCTGGCCGAGTCCTCCCACTGCGGGTAGAACGTGGTGGCGGCCGGGTCCAGGAAGCAGAAGCGGGCGAGGTTGTCCCGGTTGGCGGGGTTCTCCAGAGCCGGGGAGTACAGGGCGCGGGCGAGGGGGTTGACCGCGAGCAGGTCCAGGCGGCCGTTGCGCACGAACGCCGGGGCGTCGGTCATGGTCTCCAGCAGCCGCAGCACGCCGGGACGCACGTGCTGGGCGCGGCGCCGGCGCGGCGGCTTGCCGCCCGCGTTGGCGGTCTTGGCCAGGTCGAGCAGGTGTGCCCGCTCCGCCTCGTCGAGCTGGAGCGCGCGGGCGACGGCCTCGAGCACCTGCTCGGACGCGCCGGCGAGGTTGCCGCGCTCCAGCTTGGTGTAGTACTCGACGCTCACCCCGGCGAGCATCGCCACCTCGTGCCGCCGCAGCCCGGTGACCCTGCGGTTGCCGCCGAAGGCGGTCAGCCCGGCCTGCTGCGGAGTGATCTTGGCGCGGCGGGTGGTGAGGAACTGGCGGATCTCCTCGCGGGTGTCCATATCCCGAGGCTAAAGCCGAGCGCGCGGTCTTGGGGTGTACTGGCGGTACCCCTTTCGACAGTGGCTCCCGCGCGACCGGAAAGACCGGTTGCATGGACCGCGGACCCAGAGCGGCCATCGAAGCAGACTCCTGACACAGGATCACACCCGCGTCCGCATGGAGAAAGTCGTGATCACCGCCCGCCCGCGCCGAGGACGAGAAGTCCCCGCTCCGGCCGCCGCGCTCACCGCGGCGCTGCTCGGCTTCTTCGTCGTCACCCTCGACACCTCGGTCGTGAACGTCGCGCTGCCCGCGATCAGCCGCGACGTGCGCGCCGGGATGAGCGGATTGCAGTGGGTCGTGGACGGCTACGTGCTGATCTTCGCCGCCGTGCTGCTGTCGGCCGGGTCGCTCACCGACCGAATCGGGGCCCGGCGCGCGTTCGGCATCGGTGTCGGCGTGTTCGTGCTCTCGTCTACCGCCTGCGGGCTGGCGCCGAGCCTCGCCGCGCTCGTGATCGCGCGCCTGATTCAAGGCGTCGGCGCGGCGCTGATGATGCCCTCGTCCCTGACGCTGATCCGCGAGGCCTACGCCGACCGGGTAGCGCGCGGCCGCGCGCTGGCACTGTGGAGCCTCGGCGGCGCGGTGGCCGCCGCGGCCGGGCCGGTCGCCGGAGGCGCACTGAGCCTGGCCAGTTGGCGGCTGATCTTCTTCATCAACGTTCCGGTCGGCCTCATCACGCTC
>NZ_DASRGV010000278.1:0-7846 GCF_035650855.1 Actinocrinis sp.
GGTGCGGTTCGGCGGATCGGATGCGTGACCGTCCGATCATCGGACTCGAGGGGTGCTCGTGCGCCCGTTCGGGCCCCGATATATCCCGAATCACACTCGTTACTGCCGAGTAGAGATGACGCCGCCCCCTCCCGCATTAGACGATGGAAGGAACTGTGCGAGACCTCTGCGGCGCTACCCGGCGTGTCGCGGTCTCCTGGAGAGACAGCCGAGGCCGGCGTCGCCCTCCGCCTCCGCGCGACCCAAAGCGCGGGACGGCCGAACGGCGCCCCAAGATCAAAGTGAAGGACGAGCGTGGCTTCCGGACGAGAGCGTTTCTCGATCATCAGCGACGGTCTTCCCACCCAGCTCCCGGACATCGACCCGAATGAAACCGGGGAGTGGCTGGAGTCGCTGGACGCCGTCATCAACGAGCAGGGGCGGCAGCGGGCGCGCTACCTGATGCTCCGTCTGCTGGAACGGGCCCGCGAGAAGCAGGTCGGCGTGCCCGGCCTGCGCTCCACGGACTACATCAACACGATCCCGCCGGAGCGCGAGCCCTGGTTCCCCGGCGACGAGGACATCGAGCGGCGGATCCGTGCCTTCATCCGCTGGAACGCCGCGATCATGGTGTCGCGGGCGAACCGGCCCGGGATGGGGGTCGGCGGGCACATCGCGACCTACGCGTCGGCCGCGTCGCTGTACGAGGTCGGCTTCAACCACTTCTTCCGGGGCAAGGACCACGGGGAGGCTGGGGACCAGATCTACTTCCAGGGGCACGCGGCGCCCGGCATCTACTCGAGGGCGTTCCTCGAGGGCCGGCTGACCGAGGCCCATCTGGACGGGTTCAGGCAGGAGCACAGCCACACCCCGGGCCTGCCCTCCTACCCGCACCCGCGGCTGATGCCGGAGTTCTGGGAGTTCCCGACGGTGTCGATGGGGCTCGGGCCGATCAGCGCGATCTACCAGGCGAGATTCAATAAGTATCTTTACAATCGGGGTCTCGCGGACACGTCGAGGTCGCACGTGTGGGCGTTCCTCGGGGACGGGGAGACGGACGAGCCGGAGTCGCTCGGGGCGCTGTCGATCGCGGCTCGGGAAGAGCTCGACAACCTTACTTTTGTGATCAACTGCAACCTGCAGCGGCTGGACGGGCCGGTGCGCGGTAACGGAAAGATCATCCAGGAGCTCGAGTCGACGTTCCGCGGGGCCGGCTGGAATGTCATCAAGGTCATCTGGGGCCGCGACTGGGACCCGCTGCTGGCCCAGGACGTCGACGGCGTGCTGGTCAACAAGATGAACACCACGCCGGACGGGCAGTTCCAGACGTACTCGGTGGAGACCGGCGCCTACATCCGGGAGAACTTCTTCGGCGGCGACGCGCGGCTGCGCAAGATGGTCGCGGGCATGTCGGACGACGATCTGCGCAAGCTCTCGCGCGGCGGGCACGACTACCGCAAGGTCTACGCGGCGTTCAAGTCGGCGCGCGAGCACGTCGGCCAGCCGACCGTGATCCTTGCGCACACGATCAAGGGCTGGACCCTCGGCAAGGACTTCGAGGGCCGCAACGCCACGCACCAGATGAAGAAGCTGACCAAGGCGGAGCTCAAGGAGTTCCGCGACCGGCTGCACCTGCCGATCACCGACAGCCAGCTGGAAGCCGACCTGCCGCCGTACTTCCACCCGGGCGAGAACTCGGAGGAGGTCGCCTACCTCAAGGAGCGGCGCGCGGCCCTCGGCGGCTACCTGCCGCAGCGGGTAGTACGCCCGAAGCCGCTCAAGCTGCCGGGCGACGCCGTCTACGCGGACCTGAAGAAGGGCTCCGGCAAGCAGGCCGTGGCGACGACGATGGCGTTCGTCCGGCTGCTCAAGGACCTCATGAAGGACAAGGAGATCGGCGCGCACTTCGTGCCGATCATCCCGGACGAGGCCCGCACCTTCGGCATGGACTCGCTGTTCCCGACCGCGAAGATCTACTCCCCGTTCGGCCAGACCTACGAGGCCGTGGACCGGGAGCTGCTGCTGTCCTACAAGGAGAGCAAGCAGGGGCAGATCCTGCACGAGGGCATCAGCGAGGCGGGCGCGACCGCGTCCCTGGTCGCGGCGGGCACGTCCTATGCGACGCACGGCGTGCAGATGATCCCGATCTACATCTTCTACTCGATGTTCGGGTTCCAGCGCACCGGCGACCAGTTCTGGCAGTTCGCCGACCAGATGGGCCGCGGCTTCGTGCTCGGCGCCACGGCAGGGCGCACCACGCTGACCGGTGAGGGCCTCCAACACGCGGACGGCCACTCGCACCTGATCGCGTCCACGAATCCGGCGGTCGTCGCGTACGACCCGGCGTTCGCGTTCGAGATCAGCCACATCGTGCAGGACGGTCTGCGCCGGATGTACGGCTCCTCGACCGAGCACCCGCACGGCGAGGACGTGTTCTACTACGTCACCGTCTACAACGAGCCGAACCAGCAGCCGGCCGAGCCCGCCGGTATCGACGTGGACGGCCTGCTCAAGGGCCTCTACCGGTACAAGCCGGCGCCCGAGGGCGCGGAGGAGCGGCCGAAGGCGCAGATCCTCGCCTCAGGCGTCGGGCTGCCGTGGGCGCTCAAGGCGCAGCAGCTGCTCGCCGACGACTGGGGCGTCGCGGCCGACGTGTGGTCGGCGACCTCGTGGACCGAGCTGCGGCGTGACGCGCTCGCGGTGGATCAGCACAACCTGCTCTACCCGGAGCAGGAGGCGCGCGTGCCGTACGTGACCCGGGCGCTGGAGAACGCGCCCGGCCCGATCGTGGCGGTCTCCGACTGGATGCGCGCGGTGCCGGACCAGATCGCCCAGTGGGTGCCCGGCGACTACACCTCGCTCGGCGCGGACGGCTTCGGCTTCGCGGACACCCGCGGCGCGGCCCGGCGCTTCTTCCACATCGACGCTGAGTCGGTGGTGGTCGCGGTGCTCAGCCAGCTGGCCAAGCGCGGCGAGGTCAAGCGCGAGGCGATCAGCGAGGCGATCAACCGGTACCAGCTGCACGACGTGAAGGCGGCCGGTGCAGGACCGACCGGCGGCGACGCCTAAGGCGCCACGGCGCGCGTGAGACGACGCGGGGCGGGCTCGGAGCTGAGACTCCGGGCCCGCCCCGCGGGCGTCAAAGCGGAAAACGAATCAGAGCGCGGATTTCGCCCCGGTCCCGGCCGGAATAGGCCGGGACCTGCTCAAGCTGCTCTTCCTGCTCGCGGAAGTAGCGCTCCAGTATCCGGATATCCGCGGCGTCTTTCGGGCGGTTCAGATACCGCTTCCAGGCGAGGGAATCACGCAGCGAGACCACGCGGATACCGTCGATGACCTCCGCGCCCTCGATCAGCTTGGCAATCGGCCATTTCGGGGCCACCCAGCGGTCGAAGATCTCGATTTCCCCGTCGCCGATCCGCACCACGTGGCCGATTCCGGACGGGGCGAGTTCCAGTTTTCCGAACGTTTGTGCGATTTTCCATGCGGCGCCCCGCGCCACCACGTCCACGTCGCGCAGCCGGGAACGCAGGCCGTGCGCGTAGAGCGGGGCGCTGCCGGCGAGGGCGAAGTCGCCGGGCGGCATCCCCAGGTCAAGGACCTGCCGGATCAGCCGGTTGCGCCGGAGGCTGGCAAGCACAGCGCTCCCATCTGGGCACTGCCCCTATCTGGGCGCCGCCGCACCCAACAGCCAATGCGTGGCGAGAGCCGGGGCCAGCGCCATCACCAGGCTGGTGAGGCTGCCGATGAGGAAGTATTCTGCGAAACCCTCTTCATTACGGCGCAGCGCGGGGAATCTCGCCACGGATTTGGCGGTCAGGGTGAGCACCGCCGCGGTCGATTGTCCGGCCAGCACGAGCGAGAACAGTATTGCCCGTTCCAGCCATCCAATGAGCATACCAGCGCCGACTAAAGCCCTGATCTCGCTCGGTTCCTGAGGTAACGCCGCGGATTTGAGCCGAAGGGTTTCGGTGTGCGGTTCAAGCACCTGTCCGACTATCACTCCGCCGATGAAAACCGAGGTCAGCGCGCCCGCCGAGACCAATGCCACCCGGTCGTCGTGCAGGAAAGCACTGAGATATCCGCCGAAGGTCCCGGCCCCGGCGACCAGGCCGACCAGCGCCGCGAGCAGCAGCACCAGGCCCGGGATCTCGGCGTGCCGCAGCGCGAACATGGAGCGGATCCACGGGGTCTCGGCCGCCGCGCCGTGCCCCGGTCCGAGCCGGCTGCGCAGCCCGAGGCAGGCCGCGGCGGTCAGTACCAGAAGCACCCAAGAGCGCCAGCCGGGGAAGGCCGGGGCCAGGATGAAAGCGCTGTAGGCCACGCCGACGCCGACGTGCACCCGCGGGCTCTCGCGCAGGCCCGGAATCCCGAGCGGGAAGAGCGCGGCCACCGGCAGGCCGACCATCAGCCGGACCACGCTCGCGCTCATCGCCCGTTCCCCCGTCCCGTTCGGTCCCGTTCCGGCTCGGTGTCGCACGGGAGACGACGCCTCCCACCTTGCAAGAAGAAGACTAGGGGAGGGGTCTGACAAAAGCTGTTGACGGGCGGGGCCGCGGCGAAGCAGTGGTGCTGGAGGGGCGGTGGTGTTGGAGGAGCAGTGGCGCTGGAGGGGCAGTGGTACTGGAGAGGGAGTGGCGGAGGGAGGGGGTCTAGAGTTCGAGCGACATGGAGACGTTGGTCTCGACGAAGCCGAGCGAGCGGTACAGGGCGCGGGCCGGGGCGTTGTGGCCGAAGACGTGCAGGCCGACAGTCTCCGCGCCGAGTTCGCGCGCTCTCTCGATTCCGGCGAGCATCGTGGCGCGCCCGTAGCCCTGGCCGCGGAACTGTTCGAGCACCTCGATGTCGTAGATGAAGCCCTCGGTGCGGCCGCCCTTGGGCCGCAGCGCGATCCAGATGGCCGCCACCCGCTCGCCTGACTCGGCGTCACGCACCGAGTAAAGGTGCTGGTCGGGCGACTTGAGGCCGTCCGGAAGCAGCCGCGCGTAGTCCGCCTCCGAAAGCGCCACCGCCTCGAACTCGCTCCACTCGCCGGAGATCGTCTTCTGTTTCGCGAAGTCGCGAATACTGGCCCGCAGGTACGGACCGAACTCCTCCTCGACCATCGGCGCGAGCGTCACACGGGGTTGGTTCTTTGCCATGGCCCGACGTTACCGGCCCGCTCGATTCAGCGGCGCGCGGGCAGCCCCGGACGGGCGGACTGTGCGGACAGCGGGACGGCGGGCCCGTCGGGTCTGCAAGAGTAGGTACGTGACGAAGACTGCCGGGACCAAGACAGCGGGGACGAGCACCGTCGCGACCCAGAAGGCGGACCCGCACCGGACCGCGGCCGTGCGGCGGCTGGAGAAGGCCACCGGTCCGCTGGCGAACGCCGCCATCGCGCGGATGGAACAAAAGTTCGCCTGGTACCGCAACATGCCGCCGGAGAACCGGTCCTGGGTCGGCCTTGTCGCCCAGGCGGGCATCGCCGCATTCACCGAGTGGTTCCGGCACCCCGACCAGAAGGCCGCGGTCTCCGCCGACGTGTTCGGCACCGCGCCTCGCGAGCTGACCCGCGCAGTAACCCTCCAACAGACCGTCCAGCTGGTGCGTACGACCATCGAAGTGGTCGAAGACCGGATCCATGAGCTCGCGGAGAACGAGCAGGAAGAAGCGATGCTGCGCGAGGGCCTGCTGCGTTACTCGCGCGAGATCGCCTTCGCCACCGCTCAGGTCTACGCACAGGCTGCGGAACTTCGCGGCGCCTGGGACGCCCGGCTGGAAGCCCTCGTCGTAGACGCACTGCTGCGCGGAGAAGCCGATGACGCGGTACGTTCTCGGGCCTCCGCGCTGGGCTGGGGCACGCACAGCGATATCGCGGTCGTTGTTGGTACCGCGCCGCAGGATGACGCAGAGGCAGTGGTCGACGCGATGCACCGAGCCGGCCGACACGCCAAGCTCGCCGTGCTGGCCGGTGTGCAAGGCGACCGGCTGATCGCCATCGTGGGCGGCGTCGACGGCGATCCGATCACCTCGGTGCGACCGCTCGCCGGGCAGTTCGCGCCCGGTCCGGTGGTGGTCGGCCCGGTGGTCGCGGACCTGACCCTGGCCGCCGGATCCGCGCACGCCGCGCTCTCCGGGCTGCACGCCTGCGCCGCCTGGCCGGACGCCCCGCGCCCGGTCGCCGCGGACGACCTGCTGCCCGAGCGGGCACTGGCCGCGGACGACACCGCGCGCGCCGTCCTGGTGGAGGAGATCTACAGGCCGCTGGCCGAGGCCGGCTCGGCGCTGCTGGAGACGCTCTCGGTCTACCTGGAGCAGGCCGCCTCGCTCGAGGCCGCCGCTCGGATACTGTTCGTGCACCCGAATACCGTGCGCTACCGGCTCAGACGGGTGACCGACATCACAGGCTTGACGCCGGCTCAGGCGCGGTCCGCGTTCACCCTTCAGGTCGCGCTGGTGCTGGGACGACTCGCCGAGGCGGGCAAGCCCTTGTAGGGGTTCTACAAAGCCGCCCGCAGGATCTTCGTGCCCGCCGCCGGGGCCGAACCGGGGGAGGCTTCCCGGAAGATGGAAGGGTGCTCGTACTCGTCGCTCCCGGCCAAGGGGCCCAGGCCCCCGGCTTCCTCGCGCCCTGGCTCGAGGTGCCCGGCGTGGCCGACCGCCTCGCCTGGTGGTCCGCCGTCGCCGACCTCGACCTCATCCACTACGGCACCGAGGCGGACGCGGACACCATCCGCGACACCGCGATCGCCCAGCCGCTGCTCGTCGCCTCCGGCATCGCCGCGGCCCTGGCCATCTTCCCGCACCCCGCGGAGGCCTTCCGCCAGGTCGGCGCGGCGGCGGGGCACTCGGTCGGCGAGCTGACCGCGGCCGCGGGCACCGGGGCGATCACCGCCGAGTCGGCGATGGTGCTGGTGCGCGAGCGCGGCCGGGCGATGGCCGCGGCCGCCGCCGTGACGCAGACCTCGATGACCGCGGTGCTCGGCGGCGAGCCGGACGAGGTGGTCGCCAAGCTGGCCGAGCACGGGCTGACCCCGGCCAACCGCAACGGCGCCGGGCAGATCGTGGCCGCCGGTACCGTCGAGCAGCTCGAGGCGCTCAAGGCCGACCCGCCGGCCGGCGCCAAGCTGCGCGGGCTCTCCGTCGCAGGGGCCTTCCACACCGAGCACATGGCCCCGGCCGTGGCGCGGATGGAGCAGCTGGCCAAGGGGGTGAGCACGCGCGACCCGCGGGTGCGGTACATCTCCAACAAGGACGGCGCCGTCGTGCACTCCGGTCGCGAGGTGGTCCAGCGGCTGGTGAATCAAATCGCGAACCCGGTGCGCTGGGACCTGTGCATGGAGACCATGCGCGAGCTCGGCGTGACCGGCGTGCTCGAGGTGCCCCCGGCCGGCACCCTGGTCGGGCTGGCCAAGCGTGCCCTGCCCGGCGTCGCGACCTTCGCGCTCAAGACCCCGGACCAGCTCGACGCGGCGCGCGCCTTCGTGGCCGAGCACGCCGAGGAGCAGACCGCGGCCGACTCGCTGGACACCGCGCCGACCTGGCGCCTGGTGGTGGCTCCGTTCTCCGGCACCGTGCAGCGCGGGCTGGCCGGCGGCGAGGGCGTCGAGCCCGGCGCGCAGCTGCCCCCCGGCGCCAAGATCGGCGCCGTCGTCTCCCGCCGCGAGGAGCGGGTACTGGTCGCCGAGCACGGCGGCACGGTCCTCGAATGGCTCGTCGAGGACGGCGACCCGGTCGCCCCTGGCCAACCGCTGCTCCGCATCCACCCGAAGGCCGAGGCCCACTGAACATGACGCAGATCCAGTCCCCGGCCGGCGCCCCGCACGCCAGGATCCTCGGCGTCGGCGGCTACCGGCCGTCCCGGGTGGTCACCAACGAGCAGATC
>NZ_DASRGV010000279.1:0-5863 GCF_035650855.1 Actinocrinis sp.
ACCCGGTCGGGGGTATTCCACCCGGCCGGCGAGTGAAAGGCGGCAGTATGTCTGGTGGCGCCGAGTCCGAGATGTTTGAGCATGCCGCGTGGAATGGCGATGCGTCCGAGGCTCGACCCAAGGCGCTGATAGTTGACTGGGGAGGCGTGCTTACGTCCCCGCTCGCGGCCGCCCTCGACGGATGGTACGCCGCCGAGGGCATCGACGCCGCTGGTTATGAGTTGGCGATTCGCGACTTCCACGACGCCGGCCTGGCGGCGCTCAGCGTCTTCGACCCGATCGCCGCCCTCGAGCGCGGCGAGCTGCGGGTCGAGCATTTCGAGCAGGCCCTGGCCGAGCGGCTGACCAGGTACTGCGGCGTCGAGGTCCAGGCGCAGGGCCTGATCGGCCGGATGTTCGCGGGCTTCGCCTCCGCCCCGGCCATGATCAACGTCGTGCGGCAGGCGAAGACGGCCGGGCTGCATACCGCACTGCTCTCGAACTCCTGGGGCAACGAGTACCTGCGCGACGACTGGGACCAGCTGTTCGACGCCGTGGTGATCAGCGGCGAGGTCGGGATGCGCAAGCCCGAACCCGAGATCTACCTGCACACCCTCGGCCTGCTCGGCTGCGCTCCGCCGGAGGCCGTCTTCGTGGATGACTTGGAACGTAACGTGCGTGCGGCCGCCGCCTTGGGCATCATCGGAGTACACCACCGGTCCTATGCGGAAACAATCGCCGAACTAGAAGCGCTGTTCGAGGTGGACCTGCGCGCCGAGTCACCACTCGACGCGCCGCTCGGCGGCGATTGACCGCGGCCGACTGAACCGGCTTCCGGCCGGTGGGTGGGTGGTGACGGCGAGCCCGGCGACGGGCCTCAGTACGACGGTGCGTTTGTCGTAGGGATGGTGAGCAGGGTTGAGCGAAGGAGTACGCAGGGGACTGGTGCTCGGCGGAGGCGGCACGCTCGGCGCCGCCTGGACGATCGGCGCGCTGGCCACCCTGCACGACGAACTGGGCTTCGATCCGCGCACCGCCGAAATGATCGTCGGAACCTCCGCGGGCGCGATCCTGGCCGCGCTGCTCGGCGCGGGCGCCAGTCCACACGAGCTCTACCAGCACCAGCTCGCCGAGGCCGTGCTCGAAGGCCCGCTGGCCGGCCAGGTCTTCGACTACGACCACGCGGCCGGCGGGGCCGTTCCGCTGCGCCCGCAGCGCGGCGTCGGCTCGCCGAAGCTGATCGCGCGCTCCGTGCGGCACCCACGCCGCTACCCGAAGACCGTGGTGCTCTCCGCCTTCGTCCCGCCCGGCCGTGGCTCGCTCGGCGACATCGGCCGTATGGTCGAGGACGTCATCCCGTCCGGCGCCTGGTCAACGCACCCGGGTGTGCGTGTGGTCGCCATGGATTACGACACTGGTGAGCGCGTCGTCTTCGGTGAGCCCGGCGCTCCGCACATCGGACTGGCGGAGGCCGTCGTCGCATCGTGCTCGATCCCCGGTTGGTTCACACCCGCGGTGATCGACGGCAGGCGCTACGTGGACGGCGGAACCTTCTCGAACACGAGCCTGGACCTGCTGGTCGCGGACTCGCTGCCCGGCGGCAGGCCGCTCGACGAGGTCTACGTCATCGCACCGATGGCCGCACGCGGCTACGACCGGCCGCGCACCGCGCTCGGCCGCCTGGAGCGCAGCTTCCGGCACAGCGTCACACGGCAGATGCTGCTCGAAGCCCGCCAGGTACGGCAGAGCGGCAGCCGGGTCGTCGTGCTGTGCCCCGGCCAGGACGATCTGGTCACCCTCGGCGTCAATCTGATGGACCCGAGCCGGCGGGCCGAGGTACTGGCCACCGCCCGGCGCACCACGACCGAGTTCCTCGGCCTGTCGCGGGCGGTAGCGTAAAGCGGCGAAGGCGCGGCAAGAATTAACTGCGGCGAGAACTAACTACAGTCCCAGCACTACCAGCGGTCGCGACGGCACAGCGGGTCCGGCGCCCGGCGAGGGGAACCTGCGATGCGCGTGTACATCCCGGCCACACTGCCGATCCTGTCCGAGCTGGCCAAGCGCGGCGAACTCGGCCCCGGCCCGCTGACCGGCTACGCGGTGACCCCGGCGCTGCGCGAGTGGTACGTCGAGGGCGATGAGGAAGAGCTCGAATTCGCCGCGATGACCGAGGCCGGCCGCGGGGCGCTGCGGCTGCTGGCCGCCGACCCGCTGGCCCCGCGCCGCCGGGTGGTGGTCGCCGCGGAACTGTTCGACGCCGTGGTGACGCCGGTCGGCACCCCGGTCTCCCGCGAACAGGGCGTCGAGCCCGGTGAGGTACGCATCGACGGCGTGATCGCGCTGCGCGACATCGCCTCGTTCCACATCGACGACGTGGCGGCGGAACCGGCCGTCGGCGAGGCCGCGCTCATCGTGCACAAGGCCGACGAAGGTGACGAGGACGCACAGTTCACCGTGGACGGCGTCGAGGACTACGACCTACTCTGGTTCGCCACACAGGAGTTGCCGGATCTGCTGTAATCCGGTTCGGCTTCAGCCGTGCGAAACGCACCTGTACGACGCTGCAATTCGTAACCCGCCGTGTCATAGGAAGACGCCGCGTCCGGTACCCGGCCCCGGGACTGGAACACGACGTCCACGCTGATGAGGAGCGCACGTGTACCGCACCATGCTCAAGTCCAAGATCCACCGCGCCACCGTCACCCAGGCCGACCTGCACTACGTGGGATCGGTGACCGTCGACGCCGCGCTGATGGAAGCAGCCGACCTGCTGCCCGGAGAACAGGTCGCGATCGTGGACATCACCAACGGAGCGCGGCTCGAGACCTACGTGATCGAGGGCGAGCGCGGCTCCGGAGTGATCGGGATCAACGGCGCCGCGGCCCACCTGATCCACCCCGGCGACCTGGTGATCCTGATCAGCTATCAGATGATCGACGATCACGAGGCGCGCACGGCGAAGCCGCGCATCGTCCACGTCGGCGCCGACAACCGCATCGTCGACCTGGATCACGACCCGGCGCGGCCGGTGCCCGGCTCCGAAACACTGCGGCCGCCGCTCGCGGTGGGCGTCTGAGGAGCGCCGCGTCCGAGGCGTTCCGGCGCGGCGCGTCCAAGATCCAGCACCGGCCGTGAGGCACGTCTCACGTTGTAGGAAGGCGCAACCCAGACGTGACAACATGATCGGTCGATACGCAACCGACGCTACAAACCGCCGAGTAACCTAAGGCTCGTAACCGGGATGAGCCGCGCAAGGGCGCGCGGCCGTAGGAGCGAGCACATATGGTGACCCAGCTGGACGAGGCGACTATCACTCTGCTTGAGGAGGCGGCGCAGCTGGCGCGCCAATCCTCGGGTACGGACGGCCTGGGTGATCCAAGACAAGCCGAAACCGTCCTGCGCCGCTACTACCGCCACGTCCCGTTCGACGACCTCGCAGACCGCACCGCCGCCGACATCCTCGGCGCGGTGCGGTCTTCTGCCGAACTGGCCGGCACCCGCCCGCAGGGCACCGCGAAGATCCGCGTGTACACCCCGACCCGCGAGCGCTCCGGCTGGACCACCGGCCCCACCACGCACACCGTGGTCGAGATCGTCACCGACGACATGCCCTTTTTGGTGGATTCCATCACCGCCGAGCTGACCCGGCTCGGGCACGGTATCCACGTCCTGTTCCACCCGGTGTTCGCGGTCGAGCGGGACCTGGTCGGCCGGCTGCGCGCGCTCCCGGACACGGACCCGACGCAGCAGACCCCGCAGGGCGCGCTCACCGAGTCCTGGATGCACATCGAGATCGACCGGCAGGCCGACGACCCGGCGCGGCTCGCCTCGATCGAGACCAACCTGCGCCGGGTGCTCAGCGACGTGCGCGAGGCGGTCGAGGACTGGCCGAAGATGCGCGCCGCGGCGCTCGCCCTCGCCGATGAGCTGGACGAGGAGCAGGGCCAGGCCGCACAGCGCGCCGGGGTCTCCTACGACGAACTGACGGCCGGTCAGGAGCTGCTGCGCTGGCTGGCCGACGACCACTTCACCTTCCTGGGCTACCGCGAATACACCCTGGGCCAGTCCGACGGCGAGGACGCGCTGCGCCCGGTCACCGGCACCGGCCTCGGCATCCTGCGCTCCGACCAGGCGCCCGGCACGTCCGGCTCGTTCGCCAAGCTGCCGCCGGAGGTGCGGGCCAAGGCGCGCGAACCGCGCCTGCTGGTGCTCACCAAGGCCAACTCGCGCGCGACCGTGCACCGCCCCGGCTACCTCGACTACATCGGCGTCAAGCGCTTCGACGCCGAGGGCCGGGTCGTCGGCGAGCGGCGCATCCTCGGCCTGTTCTCGGCCGCCGCGTACTCGGAGTCGGTGCAGCGGGTCCCGGTGATCCACCAGAAGGTCCGCCAGGTCCTCGACATCCACGGCTTCGCGCCGACCTCGCACTCCGGCAAGGACCTGCTGCAGATCCTCGAGTCCTACCCGCGCGACGACCTGTTCCAGATCCCGGTGGAGGAACTCGCCGAGATCACCGGCTCGGTCCTGCACCTTCAGGAGCGCCGGCGCCTGCGTCTGTTCCTGCGTAAGGACGCTTACGGCCGCTACTTCTCCGCGCTGGTATACCTGCCGCGCGACCGGTACAACACCGACGCGCGCCTAAGGCTGCAACGCATCCTGCTCGACGAGCTGCACGGCGCGGTCGTGGACTACACCGTCCGCTCCACCGAGTCGGTGCTCACCCGACTGCACTTTGTCGTCCGGGTCGCGCCCGGGGACCGGCTGCCCGACGTGGACGCCGAGCTGATCGAGCGCAGGCTCGCAGCCGCGATCCGCACTTGGGAGGACGACTTCGCGCAGCAACTCGAGGAGATGGTCGGTTCGGACCGCGCCACCGAGCTGCTGCGCGATTACGGCAAGGCCTTCCCCGAGGCGTACAAGGCCGACTTCCCGCCGGAGAACGCGGTCAAGGACGTCTGCCGGATCGAGGCGATCCACGCCGACGACACCACCGACTCCTCGCTGGCCGTCTACCGGCGGCCCGGCGCCCCGCCCGAGCAGTACAGCCTGAAGATCTTCCGGGTCGGCCGGATGATCTCGCTGGCCGAGGTGCTGCCGATCCTGCAGCGCTTCGGCGTCGAGGTGCTCGACGAGCACCCGTACGAGCTGAGCCGGGAGTGCGACGCGGCGGCCTGGATCTACGACTTCGGGCTGCGCGTCACCGACCCCGAATCGCTGCGCGACGAGGCCGCCCGCGAGCGGTTCACCGCCGCGTTCGCCGCGGCCTGGTCCGGGCTGACCGAGAACGACGGCTTCAACGCACTGGTCGTGCGCGCCGGGCTGACCTGGCGCCAGGTGACCGTGCTGCGCGCCTACGCGAAGTACCTGCGGCAGGGCGGCACGCCGTTCAGCCAGGAGTACATCGAGCAGGTGCTGCACCGGAACCCGGGCCTGGCCCGGCTGCTGGTCAAGCTGTTCGAGGCCTCCTTCGACCCGGCGCACGCCGCGGCCGGCCGCGAGCTGATCGACGGCCTGGTCGAGGAGGCGGAGGGCGCGCTCGACGCGGTCGCCTCGCTGGACGAGGACCGCATCCTGCGCTCGCTGCGCGCGGTGATCGAGGCGACGCTGCGCACCAACTTCTTCCAGAAGGCCGCGAACGGCCCGGGGGGATCGAACACCTGGAAGCCGTACATCTCGTTCAAGATCAACGCCGCGGCGGTGCCCGACCTTCCGCAACCGCGGCCCAAGTACGAGATCTGGGTCTACTCGGCCCGGGTCGAGGGCGTGCACCTGCGTTTCGGCGCGGTCGCGCGCGGCGGCCTGCGCTGGTCGGACCGGCGCGAGGATTTCCGCACCGAAGTGCTGGGCCTGGTCAAGGCCCAGATGGTGAAGAACACCGTGATCG
>NZ_DASRGV010000280.1:0-7637 GCF_035650855.1 Actinocrinis sp.
GGTGTTGTGACCATAGTGCGGGATATCGCCGGGAGACACCGGCAGGGCCGTCCGCTCTCGCCCGGACGGCCCTTCGGCGGATCGGTCAGACGGCCGCCGTCTGAACTTCGCGCTCCGGCTCGCCGACCGGCGCGCGCCTGCTGAGCGCCTCGCCTTCCACGTCGACCCGCGGCAACACCCGGTCCAGCCAGCGCGGCATCCACCAGGCGGCCTTGCCGAGCAGCGCCAGGGTGGCCGGGACCAGCGCCATGCGCACGACGAACGCGTCGAACAGCACCGCCGCCGCCATGCCGAACCCGATCATCTTGATCAGCGCGTTGTCGGCGCCGATGAACCCGGAGAACACCGCGGTCATGATCAGCGCGGCGGCCACCACGACCCGGGCGCTGGCCCGGAACCCGGAGACGATCGCCGCACGCGGCGCGTCGCCGTGCACGTACGCCTCGCGGATGCGGGTGGCGATGAAGACCTCGTAGTCCATGGCCAGTCCGAAGATGATGCCCACCATGAAGATCGGCATCAGGGTCATGATCGGCCCGGTCTGGTGCACGCCGAGCAGGTTCGCCAGCCAGCCCCACTGGAAGACCGCGACGACCGCGCCGAGCGCCGCGAGCACCGAGAGGATGAACCCGAGGGCCGCCTTCAGCGGGACCAGCACAGAGCGGAACACGAACAGCAGCAGCACGAAGGCCAGCCCGACGACGACGGCCAGGTACAGCGGCAGCGCGTGCTGTACCTTCGCCGCCGAGTCGATGTCCAGTGCGGTCGCCCCGGTCACTGCGTAGGTCGCGCCGCTCGCGGCGTCGATCTGCGCCCGCTCGGCACGGATCGCGTGCACCAGGTCGACGGTCTTGGTGTCACTGGGACCGGTCGACGGGATCGCGGAGAAGACCGCGGTGTCCCCGGCCGCGTTGAACCGCGGGGCGGAGACCGAGACCACGCCGGGGGTCGCGCTGATCGCGTGCTCGATGGACGTGACCGCCGCCTTGGAGTCGGTCGTCCCCTTCGCGTCGACAACGATGGTCAAGGCGCCGTTGAAGCCGGGACCGAAGGCCTTGGCCAGGTCGTCGTAAGCACGCCGCTCGGTGTTCGAGGTCGGCAGGCTTCCGTTGTCCTGGCTGCCCAGGTGCAGTCCGGTGGCCGGCAGGGCGATGACGCCGAGGCCGAGGACCGTGAGCAGCAGCACCGGCACCGGACGCCGCAGCACCCACTTCGCCCAGCGGGCGCCGCCGTTGAGCTTCGCCCCCGAGGCGTTCCCGGCCGCGTCGGCGACGGCGTGGTGTCCAGCGGTGTGCGCGGCGCTCCGGCCCTTGCGTACCCGGCGCGAGAGCACCGCGTTCGGCCAGAAGCCCAGCAGCGCCGGCACCAGCGTCAGCGCGACCAGCACGGTGACCACCACGGTCGCGGCCGCCGCCAGGCCCATCTTGGTCAGCATCGGCACGCCCACGACCGAGAGCCCGGCCAGGCCGATCACCACGGTCAGGCCGGCGAACAGCACCGAGGATCCGGCGGTGCCGGCCGCGAGCCCGGCGGCCTCGCGCGGCTCCCGGCCGTTGGCCCGCTCCTCCCGGTAGCGCGAGACGATGAAGACCGCATAGTCGATCCCGACCGCCAGGCCCAGCATGGTGGCCAGCGCGGTGGTGGTCTCGGAGAGCCCGAAGGTGCTGCCGACCGCCAGGATCCCGGCGCTGCCGATGCCCACGGAGAGCAGCGCGACCAGCAGCGGAAGTCCCGCGGCGGCGAGCGCGCCGAAGGTGACCAGCAGGATCAGCGTCGCGGCCGCGATGCCGACGACCTCGGTGGCGCCGCCGGCTGCGGGCGTCTTGGTCATTGCGTTGCCGCCGACCTCCACGCTCAGCCCCGCGGCTTTGCCCTCAGCCACGGCGTGTTCGAGCGCGCTCTTGCTGGCGTCGGTCAGGTTGTTGGCCGTGACCTTGTACGTCACCGGCGCGTACGCCGTCGAGGCGTCCTTGCTCACGGTGCCCGCTTGGAAGGGGGTGGCGGCGCTGGCCACCTGCGGCCCGGCGGCTACCTCGGCCACGATCCGCTCGATGGCAACCTTGTCAGCGGTCGCGGTGACCTGCTGCCCGTTCGGCGCGACGAACACCAGCTGGGCGACCGCCCCGCCGCCGCTCGCGCCGCCGAAGCGCGACTTCATCAGGTCCGAGGCCTGCTGGGATTCGGTGCCGGGCATGGCCAGGCCGCTGTCCGAGCCCAGGTGCGCCCGCGACGCCCCTGTCCCGACGCCGGCCAGCACGCCGATCCATAGCACGACAACGAGCCAGCGCCACCGAAAGGCGCCGCGGCCTAGACGATAAAGCAGGGTAGCCATGTTGCGACTCCAACAGTCCGAGGTTGTGGGAACTCTCCTCAGACTCCCGTCGCGACGCCCTGCCGTCGTCGTGCGCGGGCAGACAATCCGGCCTACTCAGAATGCAGTAGACGCCGCCTCCCGGCGGCACACCGGAAGCCGGTCGATATCACACGCGGCGCTTATTCACAAGGGCCGGTGCTTCGTCACTACCGAAAGAGGCCCCGATTTCATTCGAACATATGTATGGAGTATTTTGCCGTTTCCGGAGCGGCGTTCGCCAGGCTTGGCAACCTACTGACATAGGAGCTTAAGGTAGGCGAATAGATACGGCGTCTCCGATAATCTCAGTGTCCGTCCGCCAATACGGCCTCATCTGACTCTTATGAGGGCCCTGTTGGCCGCGGCGACAAATGAGGGTAAATTATCCGAGCACTTAGTCATGTGTGTCCTGTGATTCTCATAGAGTTGGCGGCATGTCTCGCTCCTTCCATCATCTCGCCCGGACGGTCCTCGCGTGACGGCGACTCAGGATACTCACGAGCCGGTGACCGCCGCCCGGGACTACGCAGGCGACCGCCCTGCCTCGAGGCACCGCGCGACCGGCGCGGCGCCCGGTCGCGGCCGCGCCGCGCTCGGCAGGCAGCTGACCGCCCTCGCCGTGGTGCCCCCGGCCTGCGCCGCGCTGCTCGGCATCCTGGCCTTCGCAGTGCTCTTGCACGCCTCGCACCGGTCCCAGCCGCTGCAGGGCCGGACCCTGGCGGCGGTGCTGGTGCTCGGCCTGCTGCTGCTGGTCGTCGTGGTGGGCGGGTTCGTCTGGGCGGGACGGGTGGCCAGGTCGGCGAACGCCGCGGTCGAGATAGTCCGCGTGCCGGTTCCGGTGCCCGCGCCGCAGCCGGCTCCGGTCGCCGCGCCGCCCGCGCCGATCGCCGCCGCACCGGCGCCCGAACCGGTCGGCGCCGACAAGGGCGTGTTCGTGCACCTGTCGCACCGGCTGCAGTCCCTGGTGCACCGGCAGATCCAGCTGCTGGACACGCTGGAGAACGACGTGGAGGAGCCCGATCTGCTCAAGGGCCTCTTCGGCGTCGACCACCTGGCCACCCGGATGCGCCGGCACGCCGAGAACCTCGCCGTGCTCGGCGGGGCGGTGCCGCGGCGGCAGTGGACCAAGCCGGTCTCGGTGATGGAGGTGCTGCGCTCGGCGGTCTCCGAGACGCTGGACTACGCGCGAGTGCAGGTGATCGCGCGCACCCCCGGATCGCTCAACGGCTACGCGGTGGCCGACGTGATCCACCTGCTGGCCGAGCTGGTGGAGAACGCGACCACGTTCTCGCCGCCGGACACGAAGGTGGTGCTGCGCACCCAGGCGGTCACCGCCGGCCTGGTCATCGAGATCGACGACCGCGGCCTCGGCATGTCCCAGCCGGAGTACGACCGGCTCAACGCCCTGCTTCGGGAGCCCGCCGAGATCAGCGTCAGGGAGCTGCTCGAAGGCGCCCGCATCGGCCTCTACGTGGTCGCCCAGCTGGCGCGTCGGCACCAGATCGCGGTGAAGCTGCAGACCAACATCACCGGCGGGACGCAGGCGCTGGTCGTGCTGCCGAAGTCGCTGCTGGCCGCGGACCCGCGGGAGATCTCCGCCGGGCTGTCGGCGCCCGCATCCGCCGCGCCCGTCCCGGCTCAGGCTCCGCCTCCGGCGCAGGCTCCCGCCCAGCCCGCCCGCCCGACGCCGGCCCCGGTGCCCGTAGCCGCAGCCGGCGAGCCGCGCCAGCAAATCGAAATGCGCCAGCCGATGGAGGCGGCGCCGGCTCAGAACACTGCCCATCTGACGGCAGACCTCGGCGACGCTCCCCCGCCGACCGGGCGGCCGGTGTACGGCATCGACGGTGCCCTCCCCGCCCCTCGACGCGCCCCCGGCACGCCGGGCATGAACCCTGCGCAAGCCAACCCTGCGCAAGCCAGCCCAGCGCACACCAACTCTGCGCATGTGAACCCCGCGCACCTGAACCCCCAGCAGGGGCAGCCCCGGCCGGCCGCCTCGGACCCGCAGGGGTTCGGCGCGCCGTCCGGCATGCTGCCGATGGACTCGATGCGGCCGGGTCAGCAGCCGCAGCCCGGCATCTCCGGCTACGGGCCGTCCGGCTCCCCGGTGTCGTCGGTACCGGACCCCCGCCGGCCGCCGCTGCCGAGGCGGCGGCCGCAGGAGCACCTCGCCGCCCCGCTCTCGCAGTCCGCGTCGAACCCGGTCGACCGCGTCGGCGAGGGCCTGACGCCGAACCTGATGGCGGACTTCCGCCGGGGCCTGGCGCTCGGCGCCACCGATCCACAGAACACCGCTGATCCGCGCAACGCCACCGAACCGCACAGCGCCACCGAACCGCACGGCGGGCGACCCCACGAACACCCACCGACTCAGGAAGGCCACTGATGACCAACGAGGAAAGCACTCACCAGCTGAGCTGGTTGATCACTGGCCTCGTGGAGCGCGTGCCCCAGGCCCGCAGCGCCCTGTTGCTTTCCGCCGACGGCCTGGTGCGGGCCCGCACCCCGGACATGAGCAAGGACGACGCCGACCACATGGCCGCGATCGCCTCCGGGCTGTGGTCCCTGGCCAGCGGCGCCGGCCGCAAGTTCGCCGGCAGCGGCGCGGTGCGGCAGGTCGGCGTGGAGATGGACGGCGCGCTGCTGTTCGTCGCCGCCGCGGGCTTCGGCACCTGTATCAGTGTTCTGACCAGCGACTCCGCCGACCCGGGCCTGATCGGCTTCGAGATGGCGCAGCTGGTGCGCAGCATGCGCCCGCATCTGGAGACCGCGCCGCGCGCCGATCACGCGGCGGCCGCGGCGGCTTGGTCACAGGCGCAGCCGTGACGGACGACGACTCCGACGTACGGTTCGACGAGGACGCCGGCCTGCTGGTGCGCCCCTACACCGTCACCGGGGGCCGCACCCGTCCGGCGGCCGAGTTCCACCTGATCACGCTCGTCGCGGCGACGGGCCGGGCCCTGGGTGAGGTCACCCCCGAGCACTCGCGGATCCTGCGGGTGTGCCGGCGCCCGACCTCGGTGGCGGAGATCTCCGCGCACCTGCGGCTGCCCGTCGCCGTCATCAAGATCCTGCTGGCCGACCTGCTCGGGTGGCGCGCCATCGTCACCCGCGCCCCGGTCGCCTTCCCTGACATGGCCCGGCCCGACCGGCACGTACTCGAGGCGGTAATCGATGCCCTCCGCGCCCTCTGACGAGCTTCTGCCCGGGGCGTTGAAACTGCTGATCGCGGGCGGCTTCGCGGTCGGCAAGACCACGCTGGTCGGCGCGGTCTCCGAGATCGAGCCGCTGACCACGGAGGCTCCGATCACGGAGGCCAGCCGCGGCGTGGACGACCTGCGGGCGACCGCGGACAAGACCACCACCACGGTGGCGATGGACTTCGGCCGCATCTCGATCGGCACCGAATACGTCCTGTACCTGTTCGGCACGCCGGGCCAGCAGCGGTTCTGGTTCATGTGGGACGACCTGTGCACCGGCGCGCTCGGCGCCATCGTGCTGGCCGACACCCAGCGCCTCGAGGACTGCTTCGAGGCGGTCGACTTCTTCGAGAGCCGCGGCATCCCGTTCCTGGTGGCGGTGAACCGTTTCGACGGCACCGTCGCCTACCCCGTGGACGAGGTGCGCAGCGCGCTGGAGCTGCGCCCCGAGATCCCGGTGGTGGAGTGCGACGCGCGCAACCGCGAGTCGGCCGTGGGCGTGCTGCTCACCCTCGTGCAATTCCTGCTCGACACCGAACCCCAACCCGCCCGGCCTGTCGCCGCGCGCAGTCTGGAAGGGCGCAAGCAATGAGCGAACCGGAGCTGACCGAGCGCAGAGTGGGCGGCTCACCCGCTGCGCCGGGCGCGGCCGAGCGGGCGGTCCGGCACCGCGAGCTGGGCCTGGCCTCCGTGCCGGACGAGCGCTTCGACGACTTCGCCCGCAAGATCGTCGAGAACACCGGCGCCTTCGCCGCCATGGTCAACCTGGTCGGCGACCGGCGCATGTACTTCGCCGGCTCGGCCGCGCGCACCGACCTGGAGCCCGGCGAGCCGACCTTCCACGGCGACCCGGGCCGGGAGATGGACCTCGACCACGGCTTCTGCCCGCACGTCGTGGCGCGGCGCAAGGCACTGGTGCTCGACGACGTGTACGCCTACCCGCGCTTCGCCGGGAACCCGGTGGTCGACGAGATCGGGGTGCGCGCGTACCTGGGCGCGCCGCTGATCGACGACGACGGCACGGTCCTCGGCACCGTCTGCGCGGTGGACCCCTCGCCGCACAGCGGCCCGGAGGAGGCCGGCTGGGGCAAGCGCGGCCTGGAGACCATCAAGCAGGTCGCCGACGAGGTCCTCGGCGAGATCCGGGTGCGCCGCCAGGTCTCCGCGCTCGTCGAGGCGACCCCCGGAGCCGTCATGATCACCACCGGACCCGCCCTCGAGGTCCTTTACGCCAACTCCACCCATGAACACTTTTTCGGTCCGGTGCGCGAACTGGGCGCCCCGGCCGGAGAGGTCTTCCCCGATCTGGCCGCCGTGGGACTGTCCGCGGCGGTGCAGCAGGTGCTCCACTCCGGCACGCCGGTGGCCACCGCCCCGGTTCGGCTCGCGGACGGTCGCGGCCTGGTCTTCGCGGTAGTGCCCGCGAAGGTGCCCGGCCACCCGGCCGCGCAGCTGACCCTGGGCATGATCGACACGGCCGCGGACTCCGCGCTCGGTTTGGCGCACGAACTCTCCGACAACCTGTCAAAACTCTGCGAGTGAGCGACCCGGACGGCCCGGCGCAGTGCCGATGCAGGGCCTGCGGCCGCCGCCGCGCGGGATCAGAGTCCGAGCTGGATGCTCTGGAGGTTGGTGGGAATGGCCGGCATATTCGAGGATGACCGACACGAGAGGCTGCGCGAGGAAGTAAGGCGATTCGCGCAGGAGCGGGTATTGCCCCGCGTCGCACAGATGGAGTCAGCCCGCGACATAGACGTCGAGCTTTCCGGGCTGATCGCCGCCCAGGGGTGGATCGGGGTGACCATCCCCGAGGTGTACGGGGGCATGGGCCTCGGCCACCTCGCGAAGACGATCATCATCGAAGAACTGGCCAGGGTCAGCGGGGCGATGGGCGCGATGGTGCAGGCCTCGCAGCTCGGCGTGGCGAAGATCCTGCACTTCGGCTCCGAGGAGCAGAAGCTGGCCTGGCTGCCGCAGATCGCCTCCGGGCGCTGCCTGCCCACCATCGCGGTCACCGAGGCCGGCTCGGGCGGGCACGTCCTGGGCATGTCGAGCCGCGCGGTGCGTGACGGCACGCACTACGT
>NZ_DASRGV010000281.1:0-8711 GCF_035650855.1 Actinocrinis sp.
TGATCCCTGCCCGGCCTGCTCCAGCTGTTCGGCCGTGAGCTGCCGGTCCAGCTGGTACCAGCGCTCCTGCCAAGCCTCCACGTCGCCGCCGCACGCCCCGACGAACGCGAGCGTCACGTCCAGGCTCGGTCGCCGCACTCCGCCGGCCGCCTCGCCCAGCGTGCTCGCGCTGAATCCGGCGGTCTTGGCCAGAGCCCGGTAGGTCGGGTTCCCGGCCTTCTCACGCAGCATCCGCAGATCGTGCGCGAATGCCTGAAGCGGGCCGTCGTCGGGGTTGAGCAGGCGTGGCGTGCGACCCATCGTGTGTTTTGACCTTCCCCGACTCGGCTGGCGTGGTCGAGGGCGTGCACGTCTGACGCCCTGACGAATGTCCAGTCTTTCATGAGCCGGACGGCGTGAAGGCATGGCCTCCCGCCGTCGCGTGCTGGACCGGTTCAGGTCGTGATCAGGCAAATCACACGTTTGGTATCAGTTCATTACCGGCGGTCACGTCACGCGGGCCGGGGCATCGCCTCCAAGGGAACCTCCAGCGGCCGCGGCCGGGAGAGCCCGTGCGGGCCCGCGTACGTCAAGGATCGAAGGTGGATCTGCCGGGTCGGCACGCTCAGCTCAAGCCCCTGCTCTTGAACGAGCGTGCGACCACGGCCCGGACCCGCCGGCAGCCCCGCGCCGGTGCCGTACTCGGCACCGGCGCCGCTGCCGCCGTCTTTAGCGCCCCCGAGCATGCGTTCGGCCGCGGCCTTCATGGCCTCCGCCTCGGACCGCATCCGGTCCAGCCGCGGCGCTTCCTGTCCGCGCAGCAGTTCGGAGGGCACGTCCGCGAGTACCGGCCCCCGCCAAACCGCGAGCGCGTCGCCGAGCAGTCCGACTGCACGCTCGTACGCTCCGGCGCGGTACGCCGCCGCACCCTCCGTGCGCAGTCCGGCGAACCGCAGCACGTCGAACTCCTCCCGCTCCAACGCGATCCGGTAACCGCCGAGGCTGGTCTTGACCCGGTATCCGGCTGCGCCGAGCGACCGCCGCAACCGCATGACGTAGTTGCGCATCGTCGCCACGTAGCTCACCGGCGGCTGCCCGTCCCAGATCGCGTCGGCGAGCGTCTCCAGCGGGACGGTCTGTTCGGGCCGCAGCAGCAGCGCGGCGAGCAGGATCCGCTGCTTGCCCGCGTGCACGAACCGCGACCCCGAGTCGTCCCGCACGAGCAGCGGCCCGAGAATCCCGAACTCCATGTACTTCAGCCCCAGCCTTCCCGCGGACCGCGGTGGCCCGCGCTCTCGGTCGCGGGCGGCGCGCCCCGTGCCCGCCGCCCGGAAAGTTCTAACCCGGCGCGGCGGGCCGGCGACAGCGCGGCGGGCGTCGGTCAATCAATTCCGTGCAATCGCGGCCGCCGCTTTGCCCGCCCGTCCCGTGGAATAGACTGAAGTGCCTGGTCAGGCAGTTATCGGCGCAACGCCTCGGCCGGTTCGACGTACGCGGCGCGCAACGCCGGATACAGCCCGGCGAGCAGGCCGACCATGGTTCCGATGAGCGGCGCCGGCAGCACCGTCCACGGCGCCAGCACCGCGGTCCACTGTCGAGCGAGCGCGGTACCGATCACCACCGCCGTGCCGAGGCTGGTGCCGATAAGCCCGCCGAGGGTGCCCAGCGCGGCGGATTCGGTGAGGAATTGCGCCGCGATGTGCCGCGGCCGTGCGCCCAATGCGCGCCGAAGCCCGATCTCGCCGGTGCGCTCCAGCACGGCGACCAGGGTGGTGTTCGCGATTCCCACGGCGCCGATGACAAGTGTGATGCCGGCCAGCAGGAGGAAGAGGGCGTTGAAGTCTCCGGTCACGCCGTCGCGCAGGGTGGTCGGATCCGGCGGCGCGGTGATCTTGAACAGGTTCGGCTCATCCGGTCGCAGCGCGAGCGCCGCCTGTCCGGCGATGAGTTGCGCCGCCCCGAGCCTGGTCTCGATGAGCATGCTCGCGCGCTGGTCGGTGGGCTGGCCGTAGGCGCTGAGCGCGGTGCTGTCCGGGATGACGACCGACAACAACAGCTCGGGCATGCGCCGCAGGTCCGAGATGATGCCGACCACGGTGTACGGCGTGCCGTTGATGAACACGGCCGGTTCAGCGTCGAGGCGGGTGATGCCGAGCCGGGAGGCGGCGGCGGATCCGAGCACTGCGACTTGCTCTTTGCGTGCCGCGTGGAAGGCGTTGAAACCGAGGCCCTGGCTGTACACCGGGTCGATCGCGGCGAGTGCACCGGGGCTGGCCGCGTACAGGGTCAGGCCCGAACCGCTCGCGGAGCCAGGGGCTGCCAGGTCCGGTGCGGCGGACACGGTCGGTTGACGCAGCGGCAGCGGCCAGAAGACGCCGGCCGCGACGACGCCGTTGAGGGCCTCGATCCGGTGATCGGCGTCTGGGGGAAAGGAGATCGGGTCAGTGGTACCCGCGCCGGGTTGCGCGTTCTGCGTGCTGCCGACGTCCTGGACGGTGACCTCGGTCGCGCTGAGCACGGAGAAGCGCTTGTCGATCTGGCCGCCGGCGGTCGCGGTCAGGCCGAGGATCGCGACGAACGCGCCGATGCCGAGCACCGTGCCGAGCATGGTCAGCGCGGAGCGGCCGGGCCGTTGCAGCAGTCCGGCCAGCGCCTCGGCGAGCAGGTCGCGGAGCGGGAGGGCGGAACGCTCGGTGGTGTGGGGACGGGCGCGGTTGCGGCTGCGGATTGCACCGAGACTAGGCATGTTCGGTCAGCACCCCGTCCCGGATCGCCACGGTGCGCGAGCCTCTGGCCGCGACCGCCGGATCGTGCGTGATCACCAGGATGGTCAGCCCGGCCGCATGTAAGTCCTCGATCAGCGTCAGGACCGAGGCTGCCGTCGCAGAGTCCAGATTTCCGGTCGGTTCGTCGCACAGCAGCAGCGAGGGACGATTGACCAGCGCGCGTGCGACGGCGACGCGTTGCCGCTCGCCACCGGAAAGGTGGGCGGGAACCGCATCGGCTCGGTGCGCGAGGCCGACCTGAGCGAGCGCCGCGTATGACGCCTCGCGACGCGCCTTGCGTGGCGCGCCGTTGTAGATCTGCGCGAGCGTGACGTTATCCACCGCACTGCGATGCGGGAGCAGGTGGAAGGCCTGGAAGACGAAGCCGATCCGTCGGCCGCGCAGCGCGGTACGGTCCGCCTCGCGCAGCGTCCCGACGTCGATGCCGTCCAGCCGATAGCAGCCGGTGGTCGGCCGGTCGAGCAGGCCGACCACGTTGAGGAAGGTCGACTTCCCGGAGCCGGAAGGGCCGACGACGGTGACGAAGTCGCCGCGCTGGATGGTCAGGTTCGTCGGTCGTAGTGCCACGACCGGAGGCGGACCGGGATAGGTCATCCCGACCGCCGCGAAGTCGATGACGGGCGCTATCGACTGCGCGGCGTCGTTGTCAGAATCCGTATCCGCCCCTGCCGGAAGCTCGCCACTCACTCCGATCACGAGAGCCCTGCCCCGCTCTGCGCGCCGACCACCACGCGCTGGCCGGCTTTGAGCGAGCCCGCGGCGACCGGAGTGACCGCGACGAATCCGTCGCCTGATATGCCCGCGCCGACCTCGACACGCGAGGTGCTGTGCCCGTCGGTTTGGAGGACGGATACGGTCGTCTTCCCGTCGGCGCCGGCTGTCACCGCGGAGAGCGGCACGACCAGTACCGGACCGGGTGTCGCCGCGGAGGTAACCGTCAGCCGCACGTCCTGGCCTTCCCACCGGGAGTCCAGCGGGCTGTCCGGGGTCACGGTCACCGGGATGTACGGCGCGCCGCTCTGCGCCTGCCCCGACCCGCTGCCGTCCGAGCCTGTTGACGAGCCCGGGTCGGAACCGCCGTTGCCGGTCGTGACCTGGCCGACGGCGCCGATCACGCCGCTCGCCTGAAGCCCCAGGGTCTCGGCGGTGATCTGCACCTTCATCCCCGGCTTGAGCAGCCCGCCCTGATCGGTGGTCAGCTGCGCGGTGACCGCGAGCTGTCCCGAGGCGAGGGTGATCAGCGGCGCCTTGACCTGGTCGCCGACCTTCGCGGAGAAGGCCACCACCTGCGCGGGAAAGCCCGGCAGGAACGCGGCCTCGGCGGCCGGCAGCATCGGGCCGGTCCGCGCGACCAGATCCGCCTGCGCCTGCTCGGCCTGCTGGAGGGCCTTCTCAAGGTACTGCAACTGGACCTGGAGCGGTTCGGAGCCCGACCCGCCGGAACCGGAACCGGAACCGGACGTGGCCGAGGGCGTGCCCGATCCCGCGGGACCGGCCTGCTTCGCCGAGCTCTGACTTCCGGTGCCCGATCCGCCACCGGCGATCTGACGCTTTATGTCATCAACCGCGCGCTGGGCGTTGTCCACGGCGTCCTGCGCCGACCGAAGCGCCGACCGGTCGCCGTCGTCGCCAGGGCCTCCGGTGGTGGGTACGTCGTAGCCAAGGTTCTGATACAGCGCGGTGACCGCGGCTTTCGTGGCCGGGCCGAAGTGCCCGGCCGGATCACCACCGTGGTAGTGCCCGAGCTGTCTGAGCGCGCCTTGCAGCTGTGCGACGTCGTTGCCGTCGTCGTTCGGCTTGAGGTCCCGATAAGCCGGAACGGCGCCCTGCAAAGCGATCAGCGGCCGCCCGGAAACCTCGAGCAACACCGCTCCCGGCTCCACCCGCGCGCCGACCCTGGTGCGCACCGCGGTGACCACCAGTGTATTTGATCCCTGAGTCGAACCGGCCGGCGTGACCTGGTATTGAGCCGCGGCGGCGACGGTGCCGCGGGTGATCACCGTGTTGGCCAGCACCCGGTCCTCCACGGTCGCGGTGAGCACCGACGCGGGCGGCGCCGCGGCCTCGGCGGCCTGCTGCGCGGGCGACTTCACCAGAGTGGAAGCCACCAGCCCGCCGGTGGACAGCAGCGCCGCGGCCACCGCGACCCACAGCAGCGCGCGCTGCCGCCCGGGCGCTCGCTCTTTCGATTCCCGGGATTTCCCGCGCGAATCCGGCGGCAATAGCCCGGCCGTTTCCAGATATTCACCCCGCTCCATGTTTTCGAATTCCGCCGTGTGCGCCGCCGTGTCTGCGGACATGGTCCATCCCTGCGAGTCGATCGGCTTGGAGCGAAGGTCCCCGCGCGGCCGCCCAACCGCCCCGGTGCCGGCCGCCTGCACAGCGATCCTGATCCGCGTACCTGCCGCCTGTCAACCCGCTTCGTCGCAGTGACCGCAGTACCCTGTCACGCTGTGTGATGGCAAAGGCCTGATTCCTGTGATCTGGGTCACAGGGAAATGCACGATTTGCGCGCAGATAGCGCGGCGGCTCCGGCGGATATATCGCGGACGGCAGCGACCTGATATCGCCCACGCTGCGTTACTTCCTTGACTACCGAACGAAATTCGAACCATTCTTCACAGCGGCGTGCACGCCGTCATCAAGGCACTGAATCAGGGGTGCGGGCAGCTTCGGGCTCGAAATCCGGGGCCCGGCACCGTCACAACGAGGGAGACACATCGTGAGCATCCGCAGGAAGCTGGCCGCCACCGTGGCCACCGGCGCCTTCGTGGTCGTCGGCCTCGCCACCGCCATCCCGGCCGCCTCCGCGGCCGAGGGCGACGGCAACTGCACCTCCAACGACGCGGGCGCCGGCGGCGACCTGTGCCTGTACTTCAACTCCTACGAGGCGGGCGCCCGCTTCAACGACCCGTACACCGACAACTACGCCGGCTGGGTCTTCAAGGCGTGGACGAGCGGTACCGCGGGCGGCAGCAACGGCGCCGGCGTCGCCGTGAAGAACAACGCGGCGTCCGTGCAGAACTGGGACACCGCCCTGACCGGCTACGTGTACTACAACTCCAACCAGCAGGGTCTCAAGCAGGGCTTCAGCGCCTTCACGGCCGGAAACCTGGTCTCGGGACTCAAGAACAACAACGCGTCTCAGGGTTGGTAATCCGGCGGTACCCGCCGGTCATCTGATCGGCGACCGCGCCAAGCCGAGCTGCTGAGCGCGGGTGCTGCGCCCACTGGGATTGGGCGCAGCACCCGTGCCCTTCGCCACAAGGCCCGACCAGCTTAGTCGAGGACCCATGTTTCGCCCATGCTTTCGGCGGCTTGGCCGCAGCGTGCTGCTGCCTGCCGCCATGGCTGCGCTCACTGCGGCAGCCGTCGCCTCCTGCTCGTCCTCCGCGCCGGCCGGGGGCTCGCAGGCGGCCCAAGACGCGGGATTGCCGCTCACTCCGATCCATGTCGCGTCGATACCGACGATCACCGACAGCACCTCGCTCGCCTTCCCGATCGACGCCTATCTGATCACCGGGCAGCAACGCGCCGAGATGGACAACGCGACCGCGATCCTCGCCGGACGCTGTATGCGGTCGTTCGGATTCACCTACAGTCCGCTGCCGAAGGCCGCGAAGGCCGATCAGACCACGGAGACGAACGCGCCGCGGCGGTACGGCATCGTCAGCGCGGCACAGGTCGCAGCACTCGGATACCACCCGCCCACGACCGACGTGTCGGCACTGCGGGCGAGTGCGAACACGCTGGACGCCGCTGGTATCAGGGTGCTCACCGGGGGTGTGTCGCCGGCTCAGGGCCAGACCGCGACCGCGACCGCCGGGACTGCGGGCTCGTACAACGGCGTGCAAATCCCGTCCGGAGGCTGCCTCGGCGAGGCCAGGCGCCAGTTGACCGCGCACGGCGGAACGGTCAACGACTCGCCGATCGCGCAAGCCGTGGACGCCGACAGCCTGGCCCGCTCGCAGCAGGAGCCGCAGGTGGTCGCCGTGTTCAAGCAGTGGTCCGCCTGCATGGCGGCCAAGGGCTACGACTACGCGACACCGTACGACGCCGGTAACGACCACCGGTGGGCCACCAGCGCCCCGACCGCCGCGGAGATCCAGACCGCGAGCGCCGATGTCTCCTGCAAGCAGAAGACGAATCTGATCGGAGTCTGGTACGCGGTCGACTGCGCCCTGCAGACCAGCATGATCAGCGCCCAGCAGCAGCAACTCGACGCCGTCAAGAGCGGCATCTCCCAGGAGATCAAGGCCGCGGCGCAGGTCGTCGGCGCCGCCGGCTGAGCCGATCAGGCTTCTGCATCACCGCCCCACCCCACCCCCTTTCCCGGGTCACGACCGGTACTGCGCGTACGGCCCGTCGCGGGGGCGGGCTGCCGTCCGCTCAGCGCCGACCCACAGGTCGGACAACGAGAGGAAACGATGAAACTCAGAGATCTCATACGCCGGACGGCGGGCGCCACGGCGGTGGCCGTGCTGCTCGGCCTGACCGCCGTGACCGGCGCGCAAAGCGCCTCGGCGGCGGCCGGCGGCGACGCCGCGTCGCTGGCCGCGGCCAATATCGGCAAGAGCGCCGGCACCTGCGCGAACACCCCGACCTACAACAGCCTCGGCGGATCCGAGTTCGACGGCAGCTGCACCGGCAGCGACGGCGGCAACACCTACGGACCGGAGTACTGGTGCGCCGACTTCGCCCGCTGGGTCTGGCGCAACTCAGGCTTCTACACCGGCGGCCTGACCGCCGGCGCGGGCAGCTTCTACGTCTACGGCGAGAACAACGGCACGCTGCACACTTCGTCCTCTTACTCGCCCAAGCCCGGCGACGCCGTCGTGTGGAGCTACGAGGGCGGCGGATCGGCCCACCACGTCTCGGTCATCACCGCGGTCAACTCCGACGGCTCACTGGTCACCGCCAACGGGGACTGGGACGGCGTCGGCGGTCACGGCGAGGCGGCCTTCGCGACCAGCTCCTCGGTCGTGAAGATCACCATCCCGGCGGGCGAGACCACTCCCGGCACCTACGTCAGCGCCACCCACTACACGCTCTCCGCCTATGTGACCCCGGTCGCCAGCGGCACCGGCAACAACCCGCCGCCGGTCAACTCCGGCAACCCGTACAGCCCGAGTTCGGTCTGCGGCAGCGGCTACGGCGTGATCGACTCGCACGGCCTGACCGGAGCGACCATCTACCTGCTCTACAACGGCTCCAACGGCAACAACTGCGTGGTCACCCTCGCCACTACGCCGACCAGCGCGCACGCCATGAACGCGACGTTGGCAGTACAAGGCGGGAGTTCAGCGAGTAACCCAGGGACATTCACATATTACGCAGGGCCGGTAACCGAAAACGCGCCGAGCTCCTGCGTGGAATGGGGTGGCTCGTACGGCAGCTCGTCGTGGACCAGCGGCTGGAGCCACTGCGGCGGCGGCTCGGGCGCTCCGGCCCCGGCCGGCAACAACATCTACACCCCGACCCAGGTCTGCGGCAGCGGCTACGGCGTGATCGACTCGCACAACCTCGGCAGCGCCACGACCTACCTGCTCTACAACGACGCCAACGGCGACAACTGCGTCACCACCCTCGCCCACAACGTCAGCGGCGCGGTCTCGATGAACGCGACGCTCGCCGTCCAGGGCGGCAGCTCGGCGAGCAACCCGGGTTCGTTCACGTACTACTCCGGCCCGGTGATCGAGCACGCGCCGAACCAGTGCGTGAAGTGGGGCGGCTCCTACGGCAGCACCTCATGGACCAGCAGCTGGAGCCACTGTGGTTCGGGCACGTCGACCGGACCGGGTAGTTCGAACCCGTACACGCCGACGCAGGTCTGCGGCAGCGGCTACGGCGTGATCGACTCGCACGACCTCGGCAGCGCCACGACCTACCTGCTCTACAACGACGCCAACGGCGACAACTGCGTGACCACCCTCGCCCACAACGTCA
>NZ_DASRGV010000282.1:0-13772 GCF_035650855.1 Actinocrinis sp.
CGTTCATCGCGGCTCTGGTCACCCTGGACTCCGAGGCGCTGCCCGGCTGGCTCGAGCTGCACGGCAGGGACAAGTCCACGCCGCTGGACCAGCTGGCCGGCGACCCGGCGGTGCTGCACGAGATCGAGGAGGCGGTGGCCGGCGCGAACCAGGCGGTCTCCAAGGCGGAGAGCATCCGCAAGTTCGCGGTGCTGCCGATCGAGTGGACGATCGAGGGCGGCCAGATCACCCCGTCGATGAAGATCAAGCGCAACGTGATCGCGCAGCAGTACGCGGGCGAGATCGAGAAGCTTTACGCGAAGTAGTAGAAGTAGGAGTAGCTGCTTAACCCACCGGCCTCTGCTTGGCCCCCCTTTGAAGGGCGGGCTCAGGCGGAGGCCGGTGGGTTGAGCAGCGCGTTGAACCGCTCGCGGATGGTGGACCACTGCCAGCGGCGCTCGACCCAGGCCCGTCCCGCGGCGCCGAGCTTCGCGGACAGCCCGGGGTCGGCGAGCAGTTCCGCGACCCGCCGGGCGGTCAGGTCCACGTCGCGGCCGGGGACGACGTAGCCGGTCTCGCCTTCGACCACCGCGTCCGGCGCTCCGCCGGAGTCGCCGGCCACGACCGGCAGGCCGGTGGCCGAGGCCTCCAGGTAGACGATCCCGAGGCCCTCGACGTCGAGGCCGGCGCGGCGGGTGCGGCATGGCATCGCGAACACATCGCCCAGCGCGTAATAGAGCGGCAGGTCTGCCCAAGGCATCCGACCTGTGAAGATCACGTCTCGCTCGACGTCTGCCTCACGCGCGATACGTTCCAGGTCCTTGCGGTACGGACCGCCGCCGCCGATCAGCAATGCCGCGTCGGGCACCGCCTTCTTGACCTGTGGCCAGGCGCGAATGAGCGTGTCCTGGCCCTTACGCGGCACCAGCCGGGATACGCACACGGCTACCGGACGGTCCGTCAGACCGTAACGCTTGCGCAGCTCCGCGACCTCGGGTGCGGTACGTAGCTCAGGTCTGAATCGCTCCGTGTCGACGCCCGGCGACAGTTGCGCCATCTGCTGTGCAGCCTGCGGACTGAGTACAGCGCCGATCCGGGTGCGCTGATACTCACTCAGGTACGTGACGACGTCGACGCCATCACCGATTCGGCGTAGCAACGAGCGAGCCCCCGGAAGCTGCGCCCAGCCTGTTTCGTGGCCGTGCGTCGTTGCGACCAGGCGATTGACACCCGCGCGGCGTAGTGCCGGCGCCATCAACCCAAGCGGCGCCGCCGCTCCGAACCAGACCGTCTCGCAACCCTCTGCCCGCGCGATCTCGCAAGCCCGCCGAGTGCGCCGCGGCTCGGGCAGGAGCACGGAAGTGTTCTCGCGCACCGTCAGATACGGCCGCGCCGCGTCATAGGCGCGGCATTCGGCGGCCTTGCCACGCCACGTGGAGGCGTACACCACTACGTCCGATGGGGTGAACCCGTCGACCATGGCCTGAACGAACTCCTGGATACCACCGGGCCGCGGAGGATAGTCGTTCGTGACGACGAGGGTGCGGGGCATGCCGCAACGATCTCAGATCGGAACCACCGAAGCACATGACGGGGCGCCAGACCGCGACAAGGCCACTGCCGGCGACACAGGCGACGACCGGAAGGGTGATCACCAGGCAGCGCGCGCGGACCGCCGTGCTGCCCGCGGCGTGCTGGGCGTCGACCCGGGCCGTGTTGCTGCTGTTCACCTACAACGTGATCCCGTACATCTCGCACGGCGACATCGTCGGCGACGTGAAGACGTACAACCGCTGGTCGCAGGCGTTCACGTCAGGGCACTTCCCGTTGCACGACCCGGTGTGGCAGTATCCGCCCGGCGCTTCAGTGGTCATTGCGCTGCCACGCATCGTGCGAGGCGTTACCGAATTGAGCTACTACTCGACGTTCTACGCGATGGCGCTGCTCGCTGACCTGATCACGTTCCTGTTGGTGGTGTACCGATGCTGGTACACGGCTGAACGGAACACGGGTACAGCCGTGGCTAAGCGCCCGATCAACTACACCGGAGCCTGGGTGTACGTGGTCGCGATCTTCGTGCTCGGGCCGATCGTGTATGGCCGCTACGACATCATCGTGGCGATGACCGCGGCATTCGCTCTGGTGGTGACCACCAGCAGCGCGGCGTGGACGTGGCGGCTGCGCGGCATGGCGATCGGCCTCGGGGCGGTCGTGAAGCTTTGGCCTGCCGCGCTTGCCGTGGGTCTGCCCAAGCGCGTGGGCGGGCGCAGGGCGCTGCTGTGGGCGGGGATCGCGGCGCTGCTGCCCACGCTCGCGCTCGCGGCCACGTTGCCCGGCGCGTTCGGCTTCCTGGCCGGTCAGCAAGACCGCGGTCTGGAGGTCGAGTCGGTGCTGGCGACGCCGTTCCTGATCGCCAGGCACCTCGGCTACCCGGGCGCGATCCGGCATCAGTACGGCGCGTTCGAGATCACCGGCCCCGGCATCGGCGCGGTCCTGATCTGCTGCGAGGTGCTGACCGTGGCCGGGTTCGCCTGGTTGCTCTGGTGGCGCAGGCGCGCGGACCTGGTTCCGGGGCGCTGGTCAACGGCGCTGTACTACGACGCGGCACTTACTGCGGTAATGATCGCGATCGTGACGAGCCGTGTGCTTAGCCCTCAGTACCTGGTGTGGGTAGTCGCGCTCATCGCGCTCTGCCTGACACTGCCGAACAGCGCGTTAACCGGACCGTGTTGGCTTCTGCTCGGCGCAATCTCACTCACCCAGATCGAGTTCCCGCTGCTGTTCTCCCGGCTCGTGCACGGCGGACGCTGGGCGCCGTGGTTCGTGACCGGCCGCAATCTGATGCTCGTCGCCGCCACACTGTGGGCTGTCCGCCTGCTGCGCCGCGCGGTCGCTCCGGAAGGCGTATCGTCCGCGCCATGACCGCTGATGTGACCGTGGCGAACGTCGAACCGAGCCCGACTGCGGTGGTCGCCGTGGCCACGACGTGGGCGCAGTTCCCGAAGGTGTGGCGGCCGATGCTGGACGAGGTGTGGGCCTTCCTGCGCGGCGGCGCTCCAGCGGGGCTCTACAAGCAGGGCCACAACGTCATGCTCTACAAGGACGATGTGCCCAATGTCGAAATCGGCGTCCAGGTCAACGGCCCGTTCGAGCCCGTCGGGAACGTCGTCGCGTCGACGCTCCCCGGCGGACTTGCAGCCACCGCGACGCACACCGGCCCGATTGCCGCGATCGGCGAGACCCATGCCGCGGTAGTCGCCTGGAGCAAGGCCAACGGGCACACGGTGACCGGCGCGCGCTGGGAGATCTACGGCGATCCCGATCCGTCGACCGGCCAGATCGACGTGACCGTGTCCTGGTCGCTGGTATCGGCGTGATCGAGAGCCGCGGCGCCGCTACTGCGTCGGCCTGACCACCTTGTCGATCGGCATCGAAGCGAGCGGGGTGAACTGCACGACCGAGCCGGGCCGCGGGGCGTGGATCACCATTCCCTGACCGACGTAGATGCCGACGTGTGTGCGCCCGGAGAAGTAGATCACCAGGTCGCCCGGCCGGATGTCGGCGACCGGGATGCCCGGTCCGATTTCCGCCTGCTCCTGCGAGGTGCGCGGCAGCTGCACGCCCGCGGCCGCCCACACGTGCTGGGTGAGGCCGGAGCAGTCGAACTCGCCGGGACCGGTCGCGCCCCATACGTAGGGCTTGCCCAGTTCCGCATACGCGGTCGAGACCGCCGTGATCGCCCGGCTGACGTCGGGGGCGGGGATCGCGTCCGGACCCGAGGCCGCGACGGACTGCGCGGACGCCGCGATGGCCGAGACCAGCGACTTGAGCGAGGGAGCTGCCGCCTTGACCATCGAGCCGAGGCCGTCTGCGGGCCCGCCGGCGCCCGGCGCGCCGTAGCCGAGACCGCCGCCGTTCGCGAGCGCCTGGGCCACCTGGCTGCGGTCGGTCGAGTCGAGCGCGTCGAGGCGGTCGCGCGCGGCGGAGAGCTTGGCCTCGATATCGGCGCGGTGCACGGCCAACTGCGACTGTGCCGCGCGCAAGTCGGCGAGGTCGGAGGCGGATTCGCGGTCGAGCTGGTCCAGCGCCTGCTGGTCGCGTAACGCGGTGAGGACGCGATCGCGGTCGACGTCAGCCATGCGGTCGGTCATTCCGGCGCGTGCGAGATAGCTGTCCGGATGCGCGGAGAAGACCAGGGCGATCGAGGGATTCACACCCGCGGTGCGGTACTGCGCGGCCGCGAGGCGTCCGAGGCTGCCACTAGCTGCGGCGAGCTGTGCACGCAGCTGTGCGCTATGTGTTCCCGAGTTCGCGACGGCGGCTTGGAGCCGGGCGATGCGTTCCTCGGTCGCGTCGTAGGCCTGCGTATCCGCCTCGGCCTGCTGATAGAGCTGTGCGATTTCCTGCTTGGCGGCGTCGAGGCCCGCGTCGACGGGGGCGCCGTTCGCCAGGCCTTGGCCGCCGAGGGCGGGGTCGTTGGTGCCGGAACCGGGGGCCGGCTCGGCGTGGCCCACTGCGGGCACCAGGCCGGCTGCGGCGACGGTGGCCGCCACCAGTCCGGTGGCGCGCATCAGGCCCGGGCGGCAGCGTACGCGTCTGTGGGACGCCACGATCGGCGTCACTCCTCTCGCTCGGCTGCGGCCCGTCCGCCCAAGAGAGCTGTCGCTCTGGCCGCCCCCGATTCGGCGGGCCGAATGCGCAACGTAGCGAGCCGGTGACGCTGAGAGCAACGATCTGTCACTCGATCAGATCAGTACGCCATGGTCGGGACACCGCCGGGCAGTGCCGGAGGGGGCAACTAGCTGTAATTCATGGCGTGTCAGCCGCGAGCGAGAGCGCGCACCAGCATCGCCGAAGGCACCGGACGGGCACCCGAGCGGCGTACCCCGTCAGCCACCTCGCGGTCCGACGAGACGACGATGAGCGGGCGCCCCTGCGGCTCGGCGGCCACGAGCCGGCGGATGAGCTCGTCGGCGATCTCGCCGGGATGCGAGAACAGCACGCGCACGCCCTTGTGCTGCGGTACGGGCACCGGCCCGCCCAACTCGGCCCCGTCGAACACGCACGTGATCTCGGCTCCGGTGCGCGCCGCGATCGATCCGAGGCCGCGCAGCAGCCGGACCCGCTGCTCGTGCAGCGAGAGGGTCGGGTACGCCGTCTTGGTGACGTTGTAGCCGTCGATGACCATATGAGCGCGCGGCAGGGCGAGCAGCTGATCGAGAACCGCCGGGTCGTCGTGCGAGCGGGCCTTGCCCTGGATGTCGCCGGTTCCGGGAGCAACCGGGCGCAGCGCGTCGACCGTGTCGGCCGGGCGTTGTTCGGTCGGCGAGAGCGCGAGCTCGCGGCGCAGGCCGGTGGCGGCCTCGGAGATGGTTTCCAGCAGCAGCCGCAGCCGGACCTCCCCCGCGCTGCGGTTCTCGCGCACGCTGCGGCGTGCGGCCTCCAGCGCGGCCTCGGCGTCGGTGAGCCGGGCGCGGACCCGCCGTAGCTCGCTGTCGGCCTGTGAGACGGCTCCTGCGGCCTCCGTGCGGGCCTCTTGGGCCTCCGCCTGCGCCCGGCGCGCCTCGGCCTGCGCGCGCCGCATGTCGGCTTCCAGCTGCCGATTGCGACGGCGTAGCGAGTCGCCCTCGCGGCGCTCGGCGACGATCTCCGCCTTCAGCCGCTCGACGTCCGCCTTGGCGGCGTCGCGTAACGCGTCGATCTCTGCCTTAAGGCGCGCCACCTCGTCGCCCAGGTGCTCGTCGGCGACGGCGCGTTCGGCGGCGCGGGCCGCCAGCTCGGCCTCCTCGACGATGCCGGGCCAGCCGGCCGGGCGTACCAGGTAGGCGAGCGCGGCGACGTCGCGCGGATCGGCGGCGGCCGGCAGCACGCCCGCGTGGAACGCCTCGACGACCTCCGGAAAGGCGTCGCGGACCCGGTCGGCGATCCGCTCGCGGAAGACCGCGTCGGTCTCCACGGCCGCGGCCAGCGGCGTCGCGGCCAGCTTCGCGCGCTTGGGCGGGGCGAACCGCGCGAACGGCCGAAGCGCCGTCGGCAGTTGTGACAGCGGCAGGATCCCGGCCGTCTCCGCGGCCAGCGAGACGACCCGCTGCCGCACCGCCTCGCTCAGCGGCGCGGAGAGCCGCTCGGCAGGCGCCTGCGCCGCGACAGGGCCGACCGGCCCATCCGGGTCGACAGGGCCGTCCGGGTCGACCGGCCCATCCGGCGAGGCGAAGGTTTCTTGCACGTCGGAGCCGTCGGCGGGCCCGATCGGCGAGGAGTCCGGGGACGGCGGCTCGGCGGAACCGGAGGTCCGCGCCTCCCGCTCCTCGCCGTCCACGTCAGCTCCTCTCACATTTCAAGGGTAGAGGGTGGATTCCCAGACGCGGGCTTCGTCACGCGCCCCGCGCGCGCCGCGTGCAGTTAGAGCGCCGAAAAGCGCCTTCAAAGACGGAAAAGTGGGCAGACTCAGGGGCGTGGTGATCCCGATTCACGACAAGAATCCGGTGCGCCGGACCGCCTACGTCACGTACGCGCTGATCGCGCTGAACTTCGTGGTGTTCTTAGTCGGTCCGAGCGCGTCGGTGGTCGGCAGCCCCTCGCCCACCCAGGCCTGCGTGCAACAGCGCTACTTCGTCGAACACGGCGCGATCCCGTACGAGCTGATCCACAATCAGCAGCTCACCCCGGCGCAGGAACCGAGGATCGCGGTGGACACGAATGCGGGCCGAGCGGTCTGCGTTTTCACCGCGCTGCCGCACAAGGTGCCGTTCGTCTCGGTGCTCACCGCGATGTTCATTCACGCCGGATGGCTGCACCTGCTGGGGAACATGCTGTTCCTGTATGTCTTCGGCAACAACGTGGAAGATCGGCTCGGCCGATTGCACTTCCTGTTGTTCTATCTGGTCGGCGGCTATATCGCTACGTACGCCTTCGCCCTTCTCAACCCGGGCGCGGTAACGCCTCTTGTCGGTGCGTCAGGTGCCATCGCCGCTGCGTTAGGCGCTTATCTCTACCTGTTCCCGAAGGCGAAAGTCACCAGCCTGGTGCCCTTCCTCTTCTTCATCCCGCTGCGCTTCCCGGCCTGGCTGGTGCTCGGTTCCTGGTTCGTGCTGCAGCTGCCGTCGATCCAGCACCTGCTCGGCGTGCCGACGGACACGACGGTGGCCTACGTGGCGCATGTGGCCGGGTTCATCGCGGGCTTCTTGTACGCGATGGCGGTGACCGGCCGCCGCAGACCCGGTCCGCCGGCGCCGCCGCCACCCCCGGAATGGCAGCGCATGCGCGCCACGTCACCACCGGGTCGGGGCCCGCGCGGTCCATATGACCCGTACGGCTTTAGGGTGGCGGCATGGTCACAGCGATTGTCATGATCAAGACGGATGTCGATCGGATTCCCGAGATCGCGCAGGAGGTCTCGGGGATCGAGGGGGTCAGCGAGGCGTACTCGGTGACCGGCGAGTGGAACCTGATCGCCATCGTGCGGGTGCGGCACCACGACGACCTGGCCGAGGTGATCCCGGGACGGCTCAACAAGGTCGCGGGCATCGTGCGTACCGAGACGCACATCGCCTTCCGCGCCTACTCCTCGCACGATCTGGAGGCGGCCTTCGCGCTCGGTATCGGCGAGTAGCCGGCGGCGTTCGGCGGTTGGCGGACGGCGCGGACGGCGCCTGACGCGAAAACGCCGCAGCCCTCCCAGCCGAACGCTGGGAGGGCTGCGCGGTGGAGCGGTCCGCCGCCGCCGTCAGTGGTGGCCGCTGGTGATCGACTCGTGGTACTCCTCCACGGACGGCTTCTCGATCCGCGTGCCGAAGAAGAAGTGCGTCGCCTTCGCGCGCAGCTTCGCCCGGCGCAGCTTCGGCGCGGGCACGCCGTTGGAGTCCGCGGTCTGCGCGATGCTCAGCGGCCGGTGCACGTCGTGCGCGGTCAGCTTGAACCGGTCGCCGTCCGAGAGCGGGGCGTGCACCTCGGAGAACTCGCCCTCCGGGGAGCGGATGATGATGCCCGCCTCGCGGCCGTACAGCACCTTGTCCCGGTCCGCGCGCTGCAGCCCGAAGCAGATGCGCCGGGTGATCCAGAAGGCGAACACCGGGCCGACGAAGATCAGCACCCGCCCGGTCCAGGTGATCGACTCCAACGACAGGTGGAAGTGCGTCGCGATCAGGTCATTGCCGCCGACGAACCACAGCACGCCGTAGAAGGTGCAGCCCGCCACGCCAAACGCCGTCCGGGTCGGCACGTTGCGCGGCCGGTCCAGGATGTGGTGCTCACGCTTGTCCCCGGTGACCCACGCCTCGATGAACGGGTACACCGCCAACGCCGTGAACAGGATCCCTGGCACGATCAACGCCGGGACGAGCACGTTGAGCGAGAGCGTATGCCCGAGGAAGTTGAACTCCAGGTTGGGCATCATGCGCAGCGAGCCCTCGAGGAACCCGATGTACCAGTCGGGCTGGGATCCCGCGGTGATCTCGTTCGGCACGTAAGGCCCGTAGGTCCAGATCGGGTTGATCGAGACCAGGCCGGCCAGCAGCGAGATGATGCCGAAGACCAGGAAGAAGAACCCGCCCGCCTTCGCGGTGTACACCGGCAGCAGCGGCAGGCCGACCACGTTCTCGTTGTTGCGCCCGGGACCGGCCCACTGGGTGTGCTTCTGGTAGAAGACCAGGATCAGGTGCACCGTGATCAGCGCCAGGATCAGGCCCGGCACCAGCAGGATGTGGATGGTGAACAGCCGCGGCACCAGGTCGTGCCCCGGGAACTCGCCGCCGAACAGGAAGAACGAGACGTAGGTGCCGACGATCGGGATCGAGAGCACGACGCCCTCGGCGATGCGCAGGCCGGTGCCGGACAGCAGGTCGTCCGGCAGCGAGTAGCCGCAGAAGCCCTCGAGCAGCGCCATCACGAACAGGCCGAAGCCGATGATCCAGTTCAGCTCGCGCGGCTTGCGGAACGCGCCGGTGAAGAAGATGCGCAGCATGTGCACGGTGATCGCCATGACGAACACCAGCGCGGCCCAGTGGTGGATCTGCCGCATCAGCAGGCCGCCGCGCACGTCGAACGAGATGTTCACGGTCGAGGCGTACGCCTCGGACATGCGGATGCCGTCGAGCGGGGTGTACGACCCGTTGTACGTCACCTCGTTCATCGACGGGGTGAAGAACAGGGTCAGGAAGATCCCGGAGAGCAGCAGCACGATGAAGCTGTAGAGCGCGATCTCGCCGAGCATGAAGGACCAGTGGTCCGGGAAGATCTTGCGCAGCTGCTTCTTCGCCGCGCCGGCGATGCCGAGGCGCTGGTCCAGGTAGTCCGCGGCCTTGCCGCCGAACGTGGTCGGCGCCACGCCGTCGGCGAACTCGGCGGAGTGCGGGGTCGTGGCGGTCATCCGCGCTCCCAGAAGCTCGGGCCGACCGGCTGGTCGAAGTCGCTCTTGGCGACCAGGTAGCCGTCGGCGTCAACCGTGATCGGCAGCTGCGGCAGCGAGCGGGCCGCCGGGCCGAAGATGACCTTGCCGTCCTCGGACAGGTCGAAGGTGGACTGGTGGCAGGGGCACAGCATGTGGTGCGTCTGCTGCTCGTACAGCGACACCGGGCAGCCGACGTGCGTGCAGATCTTCGAGAACGCCACGATGCCCTGGTAGCCCCAGTCGCGCTCCTGCTGCGACTTGATGTCCGCCGGGTCCATGCGCACCAACAGGATCGCCGACTTGGCCATCATGTTGTTCAGGTCCTCGCCGGCGGTCAGCGCGGCCAGCGGCCGGCCCTGCACCAGCGAGCCGATGGTGATGTCCTCCGGCTTGATGCCCTGGCCGGTGGTGCCGTCGATGGACACCGTCATGTCGTTGATGATCCGCTCGCCGGCCTTCCACGCGGTGTGCCGCAGTGAATCGCCGGGCAGCGGGCCGAGATCGCGCAGGATCCACAGCGCGGGCAGCGGCAGCACGGCCAGCGCGCCGAGCAGGGACCTGCGGATCAGCGGCCTGCGCTTGATGCCGGAGTCCTCGACGCCCTGCCGGAACTCCGCCGCGGCCTGCGCCTTGGTCTCGGTGTCCGATTCGAGCGGGTGGCGCTCCTGCGGGAACTCCACGTCCGTCATCAGGGTCCTGGCCCAGTAGATGGCCCCGGCACCCAGCGAGAACAGCGCGACGCCCAGCAGCAGCCCGAGCGCGAAGTTCGACGCGGAGACCGCGCCGATCGGGAAGAAGTTCACCGTGGCGGTCTTGGACACCTCGGTGTAGGCGACCATGAAGCCGATGGTGCACAGCGCGGACAGCGTGAACAGCGCCGCGATCAGGCGTTCCTTGCTCCGGGCGACCTTCTCGTCGATGTCCGTGGCGCGCGGCCGGTGCGGCTCGAGCCCCGGGTCGGCGAACGGGTCCTCCGGCAGGGCGACCTCGTGGCCGTGCCCGTCTGTGTGCTCGTCCACCCGGACGGGGCTGTGCTCGTCGTACCCGAGCTCGGTGAGGTTCGGGTGGTTCGTCTCGTCAGCAGTCATCGCTCTCGATCACTTCCCCGCCTTGGCCGCGGCCGCCTTGGCGACCTTCTCCGCGGAGGCCTTCGTGGTGTGCGCCGCGATCCAGACCGCGCACAGCAGCAGCGCGATCAGCCCGACGGTCCAGATGAACAGGCCCTCCGAGACCGGCCCGAGCCTCCCGAGGCCCGCGCCGCCGTAGTTCGGCTCGTTGCGGCTGGCGGTCAGGTAGGAGATGATCGCCTGCTTCTCGGCCGGCGGAATGACCTTGTCGTTGAACACCGGCATGTTCTGCGGGCCGGTCAGCATGGCCTCGTAGATCTGCTGCGGCGAGGTGCCGGTGAGCTTGGGCGCGAACTTGCCGTCGGTCAGCGCTCCGCCCTCGCCCGCGAAGTTGTGGCACTGCGAGCAGGTCTCCCGGAACAGCTGGCCGCCGAGGGCGACCGCGTTCTGGTCGAAGGCGTACTGGGACGGCGCCGGGATCTGCGGGCCGCCGCCGAGCGACTGCACGTACGCGGCCATGTCCTGGATCTGCTGCGTGCTGAAGATGTTCGGCTTGGCCTCGACCTGCGCGCCGAGCTGCTTGGCCGGCATCCGCCCGGTGGAGACCTGGAAGTCGACCGAGGCCGAGCCGACGCCGATCAGCGACGGGCCGAGGTTCGTGCCCTCGGCGGCCTTGCCATGGCAGCTCGAGCAGGACGAGGTGTACAGCGCCTTGCCGTTGGCGATCTGCTGCGCCGCGCTCTCCCCCGTGTCCGCGCTGGCGGTGGGGGAGACGAAGGCGGCGAACAGCGCGCCGGCGAAGGCCAGCCCGAGCGCCAGGACGACGAACGCTGCCAGTGGGTGGCGTCGCCGCGTGGAGAGCGATTTCACGACTTGGTTTCCCTCATCAGGCTTGCGTCCGTTGGTTACTTGATCACGTAGATGACGCTGAACAGGCCGATCCACACCACGTCGACGAAGTGCCAGTAGTACGACACGACGATCGCCGCGACCTCTTGGTCGTGGCTGAACCTGCGGGCCTTGTACGTGCGCATCATCACCATGAGGAAGGCGAACAGACCGCCGGTCACGTGCAGCCCGTGGAAGCCGGTGGCCAGGTAGAACGCGCTGGTCCAGGCGTTCTCCGAGATCGGGTGCCCGTCCTTGACCAGGGAGGAGTACTCGTACACCTGCAGCGAGATGAAGACGGCGCCCATGATGAAGGCCAGGGCGTACCACTCGCGCATCCCGTACCGCTTGACGTTCAGGATCGAACCGCTCCGGTTGACCTGGTGACGCTCCGCAGCGAACACGCCGAACTGGCAGGGGAACGAGGACAGCACGAGGACGATCGTGTTCGCCAGGGACAGCGGCACGTCGAGGTGCGCCGCGTTCGCCCGGAAGATCTCGTCGCCGTTCACCGAGCGCAGGGTGAAGTAGATCGCGAACAGCGCCGCGAAGAACATCAGCTCGGAGGCCAGCCAGATGATCGTCCCGACACTGACCAGGTTGGGCCTATTGGGCACCCGGTGCGCGGGTGCGGCTTGGGTTGCTGTTGCAGTCGCCACGGCGGCCATTATGGTCCCTGCCCCGATCGGCCTGACGCAGGGGGTCCGGGTTACCGGTTCGGCGGGGTGAGGTTACGTCAGAATGGAGTAGTCGCCCCGGGTCGAATCGGACATTGGGCTCGATTCGCGGCGTTGAGCGACGGCGGTAACGCCGGTCGGACGTCCGGTTATGCGATGTCCGTCAGTAATCTCGCCCCGTAATCCAATCGTTAATGCGCCCCAGCGCGATGTGGCTCGGGCGCTCGCCGGGCGCCTCGATCCGCTTGCTGTCGGCCCTCGATTCACACCGTCTGGCGCTGCCACTACGATCGGCTTCGGCACAGCGGTTACGTCACAAGCGCGATATGTCACGAGGGAGTGGCCCATGTCCAGCCAGTCGACCGTCGACCACACGGTCGCCACTCCGGCGCCCCCCGTCAGCTTGACCGTGCTCGTCTACAGCGACGACGCGAACGTGCGCGCCGCGGTGCGTGCGGCGCTCGGTACCAAGCCCGCGCCGGACCTGCCCACCGTGCGGGTGCGCGAGGTGGCCACCGAGCCGGCCGTGATCGAGGCGATGGACGGCATCGCGCGGGGCCGCGGCCGCATCGACCTGGCGATCCTGGACGGCGAGGCGGTGCCGGCCGGCGGCATCGGCATCGCCAGGCAGCTCAAGGACGAGATCTACCAGTGCCCGCCGCTGCTGGTGCTCACCGGCCGGGCGCAGGACGGCTGGCTGGCCACCTGGGCGCGCGCGGACGCGGTCGTGCCGCACCCGATCGACCCGGTCCGGCTGGCGGATGTGGCCGCCGCGCTCTTGCGTCCGCGGGTAGCCTGAGCCGCGACGGCCGGGGACCCCTGGCCGCACCGGCAACGCGCGGGAGGAGGGCCAGGATCATGACGTCATCGACGGCGGGCAACGCGGCGGAGGGCACGCACACCTGGCCCTCGGTTCTTCGAACCCTGGTGCGCGGCGAGGCGCTGTCCGGCGAGGCCGCCACGTGGGCGATGCACGAGATCATGAACGGCGACGCGACCAGCGCGCAGATCGCCGGCTTCGCGATCGCGCTGCGCACGAAGGGCGAGACGGTCGAGGAGGTCGAGGGCCTCGTCGCGACGATGTACCAGCACGCGCAGACCCTCGACGTGCCAGGTCCGATCGTGGACGTGGTCGGCACCGGCGGCGACATGGCGCGCACGGTGAACATCTCCACGATGTCGGCGATCGTCGCGGCGGGAGCCGGCGCGCGCGTGGTCAAGCACGGCAACCGCGCGGCGTCCTCGTCCTCGGGCGCGGCGGACGTGCTGGAGGCGCTCGGCCTGCGCCTCGATCTGCCGATCCGGCGGGTCGGCGAGGTGGCCCAGGAGGCGGGCATCACCTTCTGTTTCGCCCCGGTCTTCCACCCGGCGCTGCGCCACGCGGGGCCGACGCGCAGCGAACTGGGCGTGCAGACGGCGTTCAACATGCTCGGCCCGCTCACCAACCCGGCCAGGCCCAAGGCGCAGGCGATCGGCGTCGCGGACCGGCGGATGGCCCCGATCGTCGCGGGCGTGCTCGCCAAGCGCGGCAACTCGGCGCTGGTCTTCCGCGGCGACGACGGCCTCGACGAGCTGACCGTGACCACGACCTCATCGGTATGGGTCGCGCACGCAGGCGAGGTGACCGAGGCGACGTTCGACCCGCGCGACGTAGGCATCGAATACGCGCCGATCGAGTCGCTGCGCGGCGCCGACGCGCAATACAACGCGAACGTGGTCCGCAAGCTGCTGTCCGGCGAGCGCGGTCCGGTCCGCGACGCGGTGCTGCTCAGC
>NZ_DASRGV010000283.1:0-13192 GCF_035650855.1 Actinocrinis sp.
CCACCGCCATCGGCAAGACCGGCGCCTCCAGCTACACCCTGACCAACCTATGGACCGGCGCCACCTCCACCACCACCAGCACCATCAGCGCCTCAGTCCCCGCCCACGCCACCATCATGTACCGGGTAGCCAGTAGCGGTAGCACGGGCCAGAACACGGTCACCGTGACCAATCCGGGCAGCCAATCCGGGACTGTCGGCTCCGCGATCAGCGCACTCCAGATTCACGCGACGGACTCCGCGCCCGGCCAGAGCCTGGTCTACTCCGCTTCCGGTCTTCCTGCCGGCCTGTCGGTCAGCTCGTCCGGTCTGATCTCCGGCACCCCGAACGCTGCCGGAACCTACTCCGTGACAGTCACCGCGACGGATTCGACCGGCGTTTCCGGTTCGGCGTCGTTCACCTGGACTATCAGCGGCGGCTCGACCGGTGGCGGAACATGTCAGGTCTCATACACCAAGAACGAGTGGTACGGCGGTTTCACCGCGAACGTGACGGTCACCAACACCGGCACCTCCGCGATCAACGGCTGGACGCTGAAGTGGACCTTCCCCGGAGACCAGAAGGTCACCAACGCCTGGAACGCCACCCTCACCCAATCCGGCAGCGCCGCCACAGCCACCAACGTCAGCTACAACGCGAGCATCGCCCCCGGCGGCAACGCCCAGTTCGGCTTCCAAGGCACCTGGGCATCGAACGACACCAGCCCCAGCGCCTTCACCCTCAACGGCGCAGCGTGCAGCTAGCGCGTTAAAAGCCGTCTGCTTTCTACGCGCGGCCCTCCCCCGCTCGGCTCGGGCACGGGGAGGGCCCCTCCCCCCTCCATCCGCCTTGCCGCGCCGGGTCAGCCGAGCTGCTCGGCCAGCGCGACGATGATGCCGGCAGGGCCACGCAGGTAGGCGAGCCGGTAGCTGTCCTCGTACTGCACCATCTCACCGAGGAGTTCGGCACCGTGCGGCTTCAGCCGGTCGATGACGTCCTCCACGTCGCGGACGGCGAACATGACGCGATGCGCACCCAGCGCGTTCACCGGGACGGGCTGGCCGCCCCCTGGACTCGCCGGCGTGTGATACCTCGTCAGCTCGATCCGTCCCGGCCCGTCCGGGACACGCATCATCGCGATGTCCGTTCGCGCCCCGGAGAGCCCGATGAGCCGGTCCACCGCGCTGCCCTCCAGAGTCGCCTCGCCCTCCAGCTCCATCCCCAGTTCGGCAAAGAACGCCTTCGCTGCGGCGAGGTCGTCAACGACGATGGCGACGTTGTCCATCCGCTGCAGCGCGCCGCGCGGCTCGGCGTCGGTCATGATGATCTCCTCTCGACTTCCACGGCATATGGTCACGCACGCTGATCGCCCAGCGTGATCCAGTCACATGCTGCCGCAGGGTTGCCGGAATAGCGCGTCATGTCGTGTAGCGGGTTGCGAGCTGCGGGGAGACGAGTGGAACTCGGTTGCCACCACGCCGGGGCAGACCACGGCGACCTTCACGCCGGTGCCTTCGACCTCGGCGGCGAGGGTTTGGGTCATCGCCACCAGGTAGGCCAGGGTGCCTGCGTAGACAGCGCGGCGCGGCATGACGGACTTGTCGGCCGGGCCGGAAAAGGCGATCATCCCGGCGACGTTCAGGATGGTTCCTGTGCCGCGCTGCAGCATGGGGCCCACCGCTGCGCGCAGGAGCTGGGTGGGCGCGAGGACTTTGACGCTGACCAGTTCTCGGGCCTTGTCGGCCGGTGATACGGGGGCGCGGCCGGCGTCATGACCGGGCCTGCGGACCGTCGAGCGGCGGCAGAACGCCGATCTGCTGGAACATCTGCATCAGGTTCAGCTCGTCCCAGTGCTCGGCGAACATGCCGTCCTCGACGCGCCAGATGTCGATGCTGCGCATCTCGACGGCCTTGCCGCTGGCGGGGATGCCCAGCAGGTTCCCGGTGTGGGTGCCGCGGTAGGTGAAGCGGCCCACGACGCGGTCGCCGGAGACGACCAGGTCCTCCATCGTGACCTTCACGTCGGGCAGGCCGGTGAAGAACGCGGCCCAGAACTGGCGGTTGGCCTCGCGCCCGTCGGCGACGAAGTCGTTGTGGTTGACGTAGTCGTCGGCGACGAATCGGTCCACCAGGTTCGGGTCGTGGGTGTTGGTCATCTCGACGAACAGTTCGGCGAGTCGGCGGTCAGGCGTGGTCATGTCGCTCTCCTAGGGTCGGCAGTTGGTCGGCAGCGCCAGGGGTTAGCACTGCTAGCGCTAGCAACGCTAGCCCCTGACGCCGCGGCCGTCAATAGCGCTGCTAGATTTCAGAGCGGCGCTACAGCCGGGTCTGGCTATCGAAGATCGAAGACTGCGCCGCGCTACAGGAACTCGCTTCGGTAAGTCGAGGCCAGCTCGGTCGCAAGGCGACGGCGCTCCGCCAGCTCATCCGGCGAGAGCTGCGGCGGCGGCGCGTCCTTGCCCGCGACCACGTCACCGATGCGCATGAAGTACTCGTCCTGACCAGCGGGGGTGCACATGCAGAGCATGCGGGCCGGCGCACCCGAGACGTTGCGGAAGTTGTGTGGCGCGTTAGCCGGGACGTTGATCGTGGTCCCGGCCCGCACGGTGTGCTTCTCGCCGCGGAAGGTGAACTCGATCTCGCCTTCGAGGACCGTGAACATCTCCTCGAAGTCGTGCCGGTGCGGCGGCGGGCCACCACCGTCGGGCACGCGCATGTCGATCAGGCAGTACCGGCTGTTGGTCTGCTCGCCGGTGATCAGCATGGCGTACGTGTTACCCACGAGGGAGATGTACGTCGTGCCGGGGTCGTCGGGGTTCGCCACGGTCAGCGAACGGGACGGATCGTCGTCGGGGATCATCGCAGTCCTCTCCTTCGAAGTTCGATTCGGTCAGGCGAAAGTCACGCGCCGGGCACGACGATGACGACCTTGCCGCTGGGCAGCTTGCCTGCGGCCGCGTCGGCGTGCAGGGCCGGCAGCTCGGGCAGCGGTACCCGCCGGGCGACCTCGACACGCAGCTCTCCGCTGTCGACCAGCTCCACGAGGTGCGAGAGCTGCTGCGCGTCGCTGCGCACGAACATGTCGATGCCACGCACGCCGCGCCCCTCGTCGCTCGGCGCGGGCATCCACACCGTGGTGTTCACCAGGACACCGCCGGGGCGGATCAGCCCGAGTAGCGCGGCCAGTTGCGCGGGTTCGACCGGCGCGAGGTTCAGCACGACGTCGACCGACTCGGTCACGGTCGCGATGACGTCAGCGGTCGTGTGATCGATGACCTCGTTCGCACCCTGGGCCGTGACGCGCCGGCTGCTGGCCGGCCCGGCCGAGGCGATCACGTACGCGCCGGCCTGCTTGGCCAGCTGCACCGCGTAGCCGCCGACCGCGCCGCCCGCACCGTTGATCAGCACGCGCTGCCCGGCGGTCAGCTTGGCGTGCTCGAACAGCGCCTGCCACGCGGTCAGGCCCACCAGCGGCAGCGCGGCAGCGTCTGAGAGCTCGACGTTCTTGGGCGCCGCCGTCAGGACCTCGGCCGGTGCCAGGACATACTCCGCGGCGGCGCCGCTTCCCGCCATCGGCAGGAAACCGACGACCTGGTCACCGATCTGAAGACCAGTCACGCCCGCGCCGAGCGCGTCGACGGTGCCGGCGACGTCGATGCCCGGCGTGTGCGGCAGCGTCACCGGAATCGGCCCCTGCATGAAGCCGGCGCGGATGTTGGCGTCGACCGGGTTGAACGACGTCCCCGCAACGCGGACGCGCACCTGTCCGGCGCCGGGAACCGGCTGCTCCGCGTCCTCGTAGCGCAGGACATCCGGGTCGCCGTACTCGTGGAAACGCACTGCCTTCATCACAAGTCCTCATCTCTTCTCTCATATGCTTCGAGTTCGAAGCATATTCCGACCATAGCACGTTTTGAATTCGAAGCAAATCGGGTCGCGGTACGAGCTGACCGATCGACGCCCGCGCGACCGGCCGACCGGCCGACCGGCCGACCGGCCGCGAGGCCTAGCCAGCCGCGCTGGCCAAGCGTCGGAGCTTCTCGTCGCTCGGTGATCCGGGAACGGCCGCGAAGACCAGCAGGAGCTGGCACTCCACGGGATCCAGCAGTAGTTGGCGGTACAGCTCCAGCCCGCCCAGCTCGGCGTGCCGATAGCGCCTCAGCCGGCCGTGCTCGGTAGCGCCCACCTGCACGAGGTAGCGCCCGCGCGCCGCCGGGTCGGTCCACCAGCGCTCCACCAGGTAGCGCGACGATCCGCCCAACCCGGTGTAGTCGCCGAACAGGGCGATCGCCGGACGTGTCTGGGAGAGCACCTCACCGAACCGGGAGAAGACCACCGCAGGGTGGTCCGCCAGACGCTCGCTGATGTGCCTCAAGAGGTGGGCGACGCAGGCGACGTGATCGCCGGGCCGGTCCGGCGGCGCAACCTCCTCGGGGCGCGCCCGCAAGAAGTGCGCCAACAGCTCCCGGTCCACGTTCTCACCGCCTCCCTTGTCCGACGGATCAAGCGTGGCGCGGACCAGGGAGCGGATGAAGGCGCAGCTTGTCCACGGACAACTTGTCCGGGGACAACGAGGCCGTACCGGTCACTCCGAGCAGCGCCTCGACGATCTCGCCGGCGATGCCCGTCGGGTCGGCCGTGTACGCCGCCCGGATCTCCACGGCGAAGACCCGCCCGCGCAGGGCATGGTCCTCGGGGGGATAGACGGCGCGCTGCGCCGGATCCGTGAACCAGCGGTAGACCAGATAGCGCGAGAAGCCGCTGAAGTTGGTGTAGTCGCCGAACAGGGCAACCGCCGAGCGGGTCTGCAGCAATGTCTCGCCGAACCGGGAGAACACCATCGTGGGCGTGTCTGCGAGGCGCTCGACGATGCGTGTCATCGCGGGACTGACACGCTCGTCGCGCAAGGCGCGCCGGGGTGGCGAGTGCCCGGCGAGGGCGAACAGGTGCTCGCGCTCACTCGGGCTCAGATTCAGTCCGCGCGCAAGGGCGGCAAGCATCTGCTCGGAGGGCATCGGACCACGCTGCTGCTCGATCCGGCTGTAGTAGTCGGCTGACATGCCGGCCAGCACCGCGACCTCCTCGCGGCGCAGCCCGCCGGTACGTCGCCGCGTGCCGCGGGGTAGTCCGACGTCCTCTGGTTGCAACGCCTCCCGGCGTGCTCGCAGAAAGTCGGCCAGCAGTGCTCGATCCATCGCCCCCTCGCCCCTTTTCAGTCGGCTCGGTTGTGTCCGGCGCGGGGCTTGGCGGAGCGTGGCGGGGTGGCGCGCATATGATCGCGGACTCGGCCGAGAACGGTGCTGAGGGTGGCGAGGTCCTTGCCGGTCATCGGCTCGAACAGCAGTTGCTGGACACGCTCGACATGTCCGGGAAGCACGTGAGCGATCAGTTCCCGGCCGGCGTCGGTGACGGTCACGATGACGCTGCGCTCGTCATCCGGCGACGGCGAACGCGTGATCAGGCCGCGCTTGTCCAGCAGCCCAGCCTGATACGTGAGCCCGCTGCGGCTGTAGACGACACCGTCGGCCAGATCCGTCATCCGCAGCTTGCCCTCCGGGGCGTCCACCAGCCGCGCCAGGATCTGAAACTGCACGTAGCTGAGATCACCGTCGGCGCGCAGGTGCTCGTCCACCGCGTACTGGAGGAGGCTGCTGACCTCCATCAGCGCGAAGTACGCGCCGAGTTGCTCCGAGTTCAGGCCGGGCGTCGGGTCACTCACGCCTTGATCCTACGTGCTTTGAATTCGAAGTGCACGTCAACGGCTGCCGCGTCAGCCCTGCGGCGCCGCAGGGCTGACGCGGAGTGGACGCCGCTCGGTCGCGGCTCAGGAATTGCCGGCAGGGGCCGATTCCATGAGGACCGCGATGCCGAACGCGACGTTCGAATCGCCAAACGCAGGGGGCTGCGTAGGACTGGCAGGATCGAACGCGTACATGTTGCCGTAGTCGTCGAACTCGTACGTGTACCCCGGCGTCGACCCGGCTGAGCCGATGTCGGTGTCGAATCCGAAGAACGAGTAGAGCTCGTTGCTGCCCGTAGGCGTGACAGACGGTCCCGCGCTCGTGCCGGTAACGTCCAGGTTCGCCTGCGTTACGAGCACGCCGGTCTGCCCTGAGCCGGGGTTGTATTCGTGCCCGCCGATGCGCACGGCCGAGGGGGTACCCGAGGTCGTCACAGTGGCGCGTGCGGTTCCTGCCGTCGTGACCGTTCCCTCGTAGACCGCTGCCGAGAAACCGGAGTTGACGCTGCCTCTCAGGGTGCTGCCTATCTGCTTCCAGGTAGCGCCGCCGCCGCTGACACCTGTCGGCGGCGCGTTGCCCTCAGTGATGACGTGCAGGAGGACCACATCGCCCACGGCGTGGGTAGCGATCGACGGGGTGAGCGACGTGGTCTGGATAAAGCCGCCGACAGGGACGAACGCGTTTCCGGACGGGGACGTGGCCGAGGTGGTGAATGCCTGGTTGCTGCCATAGGTGGTGCCTGTCGCGTTGGTCGCCACCAGGCGGTAGTCGTACGTGGTACTCGGTGACAAGCCAGACAAGTTGGCCGACTCATTGACCGCGCTGCTGCCGGAGCCTGCGCTGGCCGGGGAGGTCGGCGTAACCGATCCGTAGCTGGTGCTGGTGCCGTACTGGAACTGGTAAGTGGTGGCGGCGCCCTCGGGATTCACCGTCCCATTGAGCGTCGCGGAGGTATTGGTGACCCCTGATGCGGCACCGGTAGTGACGACCGGCGCGGAGGCCGGGGGCACGGAGGAGTTGCAGTCGTTCGCCTGAGCCGTGTCGAGCGCGCTCCACTGCGCGCTGCTCAGGTTCGGCTCGCTCGAATAGCCGACGAACTGGAGCGTACCGTCTCCGCCGTGTGAGCAGAGGTCCGAGACCATATTCGGGATGGACTCGTAGCTGCCGCTGCCCAGCGGGGAGAAGTTGGTCTCGGCGACGAAGATCTTCGGCTGTGCGATCGTCGACTCGCCCGGCAGGCCCTGGATGATCGAGAACGTCTGCGCGAAGGTGTTCGCGAACGAGGTCTCGCCGTACTGGCTCTGCGGGTAGCCGTCCACGCCGACCATGTCAACGTTCGACGACCCGGGCCAGTACGGGGAGGGGTCGACGACGGTGCCCCCGGCACCGTTGAAGACGTTCGGCACCCACATGAAGTACGCCAAGCCGTTCGCGGTGCTGTCGATGTCGTTGCGAACGGCATCCCACGCGCTGATCCACTGCGATGAGGTGGTGCCCTCGCATTCGCCCTGCGCCCACGGGTACTGGCCACTCACGTTGAACTCGTGCGCGAACGTGATGATCACGGGCTTGCCGGCCGAGGCGATGGCCGACCCGATCGACGCCGCGTAAGACTGGATGGCCGAGCCGTTCGCGCCGATCGTGGCCATGGTCGGACCGCTGCCCGAGCACGTATTGCTCCCCTGTGAGCCGATCCACGGCTCGATTTCGAGGAACGCGGTAGCCCCGGCGGACTGAGCGCGGCTGAAGAACGTCTGGGGGTACGCGCTGCCCCAGTCAAGGTAGTAGTTCGCCACATCCGGGCTTTGACCGTAAACGGTGGAGTAGCTTCCGCTGTCCTCCGCGCTGGTCCAGATTCCCAGCGTCGTCCGCGGTGGCGCGGCCTGCGCCTGCGCCTGGCTCTGCGGGAGGACAGCCACCATCCCCACCGCGCTCAGCCCGGCTGCGAGGACGGCCAAGGCCCTCCGTGCCTTCGGCAGTGATCGCTGCATACGAATTCCCTTTCTTACGGGTTCTTGTCGAAGCGCCCTGTCGACGCCCATGACTGTCCGCCGCTGACCGGCCCGGGACCATGTCGTTTGACCGGAAAAGTAACCAGAACAATCAGACGCCCCGGGCTTGCCTGCACCGGGTGAGCTGGACAGAATCGCTGTTCAGTCAGAGTTCTGGTCCACAAGCCAGGGGGTCGGATGGACGAGGCGCGGGCCGCGGGCGCGTGGATCAAGAGCCAGCGGCTGGCCGCGGGGATGACACAGGAGGAGTTGGCGGGCAAGTCCGGGCTGAGCGTGCGGGCGATCAGCAACCTGGAGCGTGGCCGCACGGCGCGCCCGCATCCCCGGTCCCTCGAGGTGCTGGCGGCCGCGTTGGGCCTGCCCGAATCCGCCGGGACCACGTGGGCGGCCCGGCTGCGTGCCGACCAAGCCCGCACCCTGTCACCGCGAGTTCCGCGCCAGCAGCTGGCGGCAGCCGAACACGGCTCGCAGCCGCCCGCGGTGCCGTCCGCAGCCGACCCCGGCTTGTCTGGGCACGATGGACCGGCTGACCCCCGGGCCGCAGCGGCACCCGAGCCGCCCGAACGCACCGAGCCGCTTGAGCACCCGGAGCTGCTTGAGCGCCCCGCGCGTCTCGTGCGCCCGCTGCCCGCCGAGCCGGCGGCCTACCAGGGCACTGATTCAGCCCCGTGGCCTGAGACGGCCGTGGTGCTCGCGTCGCTGTCCCCCGGCGATCCCTCCCGCATCGGCCCCTTCCGCGTGCTCGCGCGGCTCGGCGGCGGCGCGATGGGCGAGGTGTTCCTGGCCGCAAGCCGCGCCGGACAGCCGGTAGCGGTCAAGCGGGTGCGCGCCGAGTACGCGCGCGACGCGGTCTTCCGCGCCCGGTTCGCCAAGGAGGTGGCCGCGGTGCGGGCTGTGACCGGCGGCCAGACGCCCGCGCTGGTCGACGCCGACGCCGACGCGCAGCGGCCGTGGATCGCCACCGCGTACGTCGCGGGCCCCTCGCTGGCGCAGGCGGTGGACCTGGGCGGCGCGCTACCCGAGCCTCTGGTGCTCGCCTTGGGCGGCGGGATCGCGAAGGCCCTTGCGGCGATCCACGCGGCGGGAATCGTGCACCGGGACCTGAAGCCCTCAAACATCCTGCTGAACCGCGACGGCCCGAAGGTCATCGACTTCGGAATCTCGCGCGCGCTGGACGGCACAGCCCTTACCGCCACCGGGATGCGGGTGGGCACCGCCGGGTACACGGCCCCGGAACTGGCCGCGCGCCGGGAGACGCTGCCGGCCGGGGACGTGTTCGCGCTCGGTTGTGTACTGGCCTACGCCGCCACCGGCGTCACGCCGTTCGGCGAGGGCCCGGACGCCCAGGTCCTCTACCGGATCGTGCACGAGCCACCCGACCCGCGTGCGCTGGCCTGCCGGGACGAGACCTTGCGCGGCTTGATCGAGGCCTGCCTGGATAAGGACCCGGACGCGCGCCCCACCCCGGAGGCCGTCATCGAAGCCTGCGGCGGCAGACCGGCCCCGGACGAGTGCTGGCTGCCGACCGCACTGGCCGCCGCGTACGACACCCAGACCACGCGGCATTTAGACCGGGCGGCGCGCCGACGCGGCACCCGGCGCCTGCGGATCGCGCTCGCCGCGCTGCTGCCGATCCTGGCGATTCCCCCCGTCGCCGCACTCACCGCCCACTCCCCCGGCACCAGCCGCCACCCGCCCGGCCCGAGCCGCACCGCCAGCACCAAGGCCGCCGCCCAGGCGCCGTGGGCACCTCCGGCAGTCATGCTGGGGACGTGGACCAGTGCGGAGGGCGACGGCGGCTACTCCCCGATCCCAGGACAGCACCCGAATATCGTCAACACCTACCTGTTGTGGGGCGACAGCTTCGCCACGACGTTCGCCAATCAGGCGCAGTCCGTCGGCGCGATCCCGTTCGTGGAGATCGAACCCTGGCGCGGAGGAGGCCCCAACGACTGCAGCTATGGCGCCGACTTTCCATCCATGACCACGATCGGCGCGAACGGCTCCGCGATCAGCAATCACCTGCACGCGTTCGGCTCGGCGATCGCCTCCTTCGGGCACCCGGTCATCCTCACCTTCGCCCGAGAATTCAACATGGCCGGCCAGTACCCCTGGTCCCAGGGCGGCTGCGAGGGCACCACCTCCAAGCAGTGGATCAAGGCCTGGGACACCGTGCGCTCCGACATCGACGCCACCGCCGGCGGCCTGGCGCACTTCATGTGGGTCCCGGCCGCGGACACCGGCGGCACGACCATCGACCCCAGCCCCTACTGGCCCGGCGCGCCGCAGGTCGACCTGGTCGGCGTCGGAGGCACCATCGACACGAAGTACGGCTCCCAGCTCGGGACCTTCTCCGGAGTGTTCGCCCCGGTGTTCCACGAGATCCACGCCCTGACGAGTCTGCCGATCTTCATCGCGGAGACCGACCTGGCCCGGCTGGACGGCAGCGGATACGAGTCCCTGCCGGGCTTCATCTCGGACCTGTGCTCCAACGGCGGCGACGGCGTCCTGCAGTTCCAGGAGACCGAGACCCTGTCCAGCAGGCAGTGGAGCGAACTGGACAAGGCCCTGGCCAGCGACTGCGGCAAGTGACGCGACTCTCTGGTTAGGTGGTTAAGCGCATGCCATCAACAGGGAAACGAGTCGCGATGAACGCCCCGACCACAGCGATCAGCGCCGCCGATGTAGAAGCAGCCGCCGCTCGGATCGCCGCAGCGATCCGGCCGGTCGTGCTGGCCGAGGCCGAACCGGGCATCCCCGGTGCGGCGCGCGTCAGCCTGGCCTTGGAGTACATGCAGCACACCGGCAGCTTCAAGGCGCGGGGAGCGGCGAACCTGGCCGCCTTTCACCGCGACGCCGGCACGATGCCGCAGGCCGGGGTGGTCATCGCTTCCGGAGGCAACGCCGGCCTGGCCTGCGCCTGGGCCGCAAGGGCGACCGGCACCCCGGCGACGGTGTTCCTGCCCACCACCGCGCCCGAGTTCAAGGTCAACAAGCTCAGGTCGTACGGCGCGCGAGTGGAGTTGGTCGGCACCGAGTACGCCCACGCGCTTGACGCCTCCCGCAGCTACGCGCAGGAGACCGGCGCGCTGCTCTCCCACGCCTACGACCATCCCCTGATCGCGGCGGGCGCCGGCACCCTTGCGGCAGAGATCGTCGAACGGCGGCCCGGCGTGGACACCATCGTGGTCGCGGTCGGCGGCGGCGGGCTGTTCTCCGGCATCGCGGCCGTCGCCGCGCAGCACGGAATCAAGGTGGTGGCCGTGGAACCGCGCCGTTGCAGGGCCCTGAACGCCGCGCTCGAGGCCGGCGGCCCGGTCGACACGCCGCTCGACTCGATCGCCGCCGATTCTCTCGGGGCGCGCCGCGTCTCCCCCATGGCCTACGACTTGGCCCGAATCATCGACGCGGTCTCGGTCCTGGTCAGCGACGACGCGATAGTCCAAGCCCGCCAGGCGCTGTGGGGCCAGCGGCGCATCGTCGTCGAGTACGGAGGTGCCACCGCGCTGGCGGCGCTGCTATCCGGCGCGTACGTGCCGGCCGATGGCGAACACGTCGCGGTCGTGTTGTGCGGCGCGAATACCGACCCCACGGACCTGGTCGTCAGGACGTAGCTGCCGTCGAGGCCAGCATCGTCGGTTCGTTCGCGCGGCGACTAAGAAGTCTGTCAGGCCTGTCAGACGACCGGCTTGTATGCGGGCGCCGGTCCGGTGCTGTTGCGCAGAGAGATCGGCGGCGCGAGCAACCGGTGCCTGGGGGCGGCGTTCGGTTCGGCGATGCGCTCGATGAGCAGCTCGACCGCGATCGATCCCATCTCCAGCGCGGGCACGTCGGCGGCGGTCAGCTGCGGGTGGAACTCCTCGGCCCAGTGCCTGGCCGCGACCCCGGCAACGGAGAACCGTGCGGGGATCTCGCGCCCGGCGCGTTCCAGCGCCCGCTGCATGCCGGGCAGCGCCGCCTCGTTGATCGTCGCGATGGCGGTGACCTGGGGGTGGGTGGCGGCGATCTGCTCGACGCACGCCTCCCCCGAGGGCGCGTCGTCGGCGCAGCAGAATTCGACACCGGTCAGGCCACGGCGCGCGACGGCCGACATGAAGCCGTCTCGTGCCCGGTGCCCGGGACCGTAGCCCGCGGCGAGCAGCTCGGCGGAGCGGTTGATCAGTGCGATGTCGCGGTGCCCGAGATCCGCGAGGTGGTTCACGCAACGACCGATCAGCGTCGCGTAGTCGACGTCGACCCAGCACACCTCCTGCGCCTGGGCTGTGTGGCCGATCGTCACGAAGGGCATCCGCGCACGCTGGAGCGTGGTGACGCGCGGGTCGTCCAGGCGGATCTCCATGACGATCACGCCGTCGACGCGGCGGCCGCTGACGATGCGCTCGAACGAGCGGTCGTGGTCGCCCCCGGACGGTGAGAGCAGGACGTCGAGATCGACGCGCGCCGCCGCCTCCAGCACGCTGGCGACGAACTCCAGCTGCATGTACGTCAGTCGACCACCGGCCGGCGGGATGACCAGCCCGATGGTGCGGGTGCGGCCCTCCTTCAGCGCACGCGCCGCCGCGTTCGGGCGGTAGTCGAGCTCGTCGATGACCTCTTGGATCCGCCGCCGCGTCGCCTCTGACACAGTGCGCTTGCCGCTGAGCGCGTACGAGACCGTGCTGCGCGAGACGCCGGAGCGACGGGCGATCTCTCCGATATTCATCGCACTCCTCGCCAAGGGTTCGAACTACTCACCTTGAGTCGAACCGATTCGGTCGAGTGTAGCAAGGCAACGACCGTCTTCCATGCGACGGCGGCCGCGAAGCATTGACGGCCCCGGCGCGCGGGTTTATCTTCAGTCGAACCGATTCGCCGAACCGGTTCGACGGCTCGTCCGGCGGCTGTTCCGGCAGGCTGTCCGGGCGGATCGGCGACACGGCGCAGGACTCCACGTGCACGGCTCTATGCGACTCAAGATCTTCACAGGGAAGAGAAAGTCAATGAAGACTGTTCCGTCCAGGCGACGCCTGGCCGCTGCGGGCTTGGCGGCGGTCGCGCTCACCGCCAGCGTCACCGCGTGCAGTTCATCCTCATCGAGCAAGGGCTCTTCGGGCTCGGCCGCCTCCGGCACTTACACGATCTGGGACCCGTATCCGCAGTACGACAACAGCTCCTCGTGGGTGCAGTTGTTGCAGAAGTGCGGTACGTCGGCGGGTGTCACGGTCAAGCGCACCGGTTTCGACACCACGGATCTGACCAGCAAGGTGCTGCTTGCGGCGCAGCAGGGCACGGCGCCTGATGTGTTGATCGTGGACAATCCGGTGGTCTCGACGCTGGCCGAGGCGGGGGTGCTGACCGACACCTCGACCACGAAGGTGGACACCAGCGCGGTGGAGCCGAACCTGCTGGCGGCCGGGCAGCTGAACGGCAAGACCTACGGGATCCCGATCGGCGCGAACACCCTCGCGCTGTACTACAACA